>JBCCQM010000015.1:0-73029 GCA_039024335.1 Myxococcota bacterium | reverse complement strand
TTCCCGCCCCCCCCCCCCCAGGGGGGGCCCAAAAAACCCCGGCGCCCCTCCGCACGAACCGCTACAACCCGTCCAGCGCGAGCAGGAGACGCGCTTCGAGGCCCAGGTGGGGAGACCCGTCGGGGCCCTCGTCGATTAGCGCCTGACCAAGCTCGCTCGGACGCGCGTTGCCCAGTGTTGCCATTGCCGCACCGACACGCGGCAACCCAAGCGTCGCTGCGATGGACCGCAGGTGCACGCGCATGCGCATCGGAAGCCGGTCGCGGAGGCGTGCCGCGACTTCATGCACCATCGGCGGTGCATCGCAGGGGCACTCGACTTCTGCACCGAGCGCCCACGCTCGCTGCACCGCCTCGGGCACCGGATGCTCTCCGCCCATGCCCACCGCCTCCCGAACGTGAACGATGACCGCGCCGGTGGGCATCCGTGGGTCGAGCCCTTCGATGTCGGTCACCCAGATCGACGGGCGGCGATGGATCCATTCGGGGATCATGCGACGTGTTCCTTGGTCTTGTGGTCGATCATGGCGCGGAGCGCTTCGCCGAGCGGACCGCGGTCATGGCACGCGCGGTGGACTCGGGTTTCGTCGCCGCGGGTGAGCACGTGCAGGACGTCTGCGGGGGCCGGCGGGATCCCGAGCCACGTCGACCGCCAGACCGACCGCCATGCCGCGAGCGTCTCGTCCTCGGCGCGTCGCTGTGGCGGGGCATCCCACCAGGCGGGAAGACTCGCGGCGAGGCAACCCTCTTTGTCGTAGGCGACCTCGCGCACCTCGAAGCGGCGGGAAGCGAGGCGCACCGCCGATTCTGCGAGCGGCAGGCCCAGCAGGTGCGTCGCGGCCAAAGTCTGGACGTCTTCGGCGGAGGGCAGGCCCGACTGCGGCGTGACCATCAGCGCGTTGGGACCCGGGAGCGCTGCGCAGGGCAGTGGCTTCGCCGGGCGAAGCACGATCTGCTTCACACCCACCCGGGCCGCCAACAGGCTGGCGCCGTGGTCTGCCGTGAGAACGCCGGCGCTGCGGCGCATCAACGCCGCGAGGTGGCGCGTGGGCCATCGCGCAACCTCGGCCCCGGTTCGTCGCGCGAGCGGAGCGATGAGCATCTCGTTGCGAGGCGTCGCCATCAGCATCACCGGCCGTCGGTTGCGGTGCATCAGCATCGAGACGAGGTCTTCCCAGGCGCCGCCGAGCACGGGCCTGGAAAGCTTGGCGGGTACGACGACGAGTGGCGCTGGGCGCCCCTGGGCGATCGCGGATGCGGCGAGGTTGTCTGCGACGGGGTCGGGGTCGAGCGTGCCGCCCTCGTCCATGCGCACGCGGGCCGCGGTGGCCCACAGGTCCTGGTGCGCGAACACGTTCAGCGCGGGATCGAGGCCCCACGTCGCAAGATAGGCGAGCGCGGGGTGGGACCATCGCCAGTCACCCGCGTCGCCGATGAAGGGACCGACAACGGCGTGGGGGCTTCGGGCGAGCAGCGGAGCGAGAAATCCCGATGTCCGCGCGTAGGTCATGTTGAGGACGTGGTCGAACGCGCGACCGTCGACGATCCCCTGCAGCGCAGCGTCGAGGGCCGCAGCGGGTGCGAGGGCGTGCATGCGAGCCCGCGCCCGCAAGTTGGCCAGCGGGAGCGCATGGACGACGTCGACGCCAGGCAGCATCGCGCATGCGCTCTGCGTCACGTCCCAGCTGATCACCTCGACCCGTTCGACGTCGACGCGCTTGGACCACGCGGACGTGACGCGCGCGGCGGGCCAAACGTCCATCTCGGTCCCGAGGATGACCACCGCCACCCGTCTGCCTGCATGCGCCACTACGTCTCTTGTGCGGTCGGTCCGTGCAGGAGCAAGGCCGACGGCCGGCAGGCGGCGCCCTCATCGAGGGCACCACGGCGCGCGCTCGGACCAACGCGGGCCGGCGCAGCGGCAGGCCCGAACGATCTCAGCGTTCGCTCACCGGAACGCGGGTGCAGCGGAGGCACGGCGCCACGCTGGGGGTCTTGGCCAGCGCACCGCGGGCCGGCGGTTGCAGGTCGATCGCGACGTTGGTGGTGCGCCACCGGCCGGAGCGGTGCGCGTGGAGCTCTGCATCGCCCCGCGTCCCGTCGAGGCGCACGACGGCGAAGCCAGCGCGCGGCGTGTAGCGATCTGCCTCCAGCGCGATCGAGCTGTTGTAGCGGAGCCGACGCCAGCCGCTTCGTCCGCGCACGTCGGGTGTGGACGCCGCGCCCGAGACCACCTGGAACACCGCGTGTGGCAAGAACACGCGGTCGCTTCGGATCGTCCCGTCGGTAATGTCGGCCGAGGCGTACGTCGCCCGATCGTGTCCCGACAGCGCCCCGACGAACGCTCCCTGCCGAAGCATCTCGACGACGACCGGTGCCATCGTGTGCACCGTGGAGTCCGGGTCTCCGCCGCCGACGCCGTGAAAGCCGGCCGCCTCGATGGGATAGTGGCTCACCAGGATGCGCGGCGGCCCAGGGGCGGCCGCGAGCTGCTCCATCAGTGCCGCCAGAGCCCGGAGATCTTGGTCATGCTCGGCTGGCCGTCGCCCGGCGATCCAAGGCGTGAGGTCGACGAAGACGAGCTGGGCCAACGCGCCGTCGTGTTGCGCGACGGGGGTGCAGGCACCTGCGCTACAGGCAGTCGCCTGCGCCGTCGCGCCGCTGGGCATCAGGTCGACCACGTAGTGAACGCCGGGCTGCGACCACGGGTGTGATCCACTGCGAAGCTGCTCGCGTGCGCCGCAGCGATAGGCGGCCTCCCCGGGGATCGCGTAGCTGGACCCGCCCGCGGCCTGGTGGGCGCGCACGACTTCGCCGAGCGCGTCGACGCCCGGTCGCTGCCACACGTTGGAGGCTGCGTCACAGTCGACGCGTCCGCGGCGGTCGAGCAAGAGGTTGCCCGTCCACAGCACGACCGGGGTCCGTCCCGCGGCTCGTTCGGCAGCGAGCGTGTCCTCGAGCCCTTCGGCGACCGCGCCCGCGCGACGTCCGGGCGCGCCCGCATCGCCGAGCACGACGAGGCTCACGGGCGCCGAGGCGGTGGGGGGCGCCGCGTCGGCGCGCGGGGACCACTGGTGCTCGCGATGCACGAGACAGCCGCCGAGCATCGTCGCGGCCGCAAGCGCAATCGGGGCGAAGCTACGCCTCACGCGCTCAGGCTACCGTCTCTGGGCTCGAAGGGATATCGCCGTCGCGGCAGGTCGCGCGCGCCGACCTCGGGCTCTCCTCACGGGGCGCAGCCTTGCGGGCACTCGGCTCGATCCCGGATCATCACGTGATGCCGGGAACGTCGCGCCCAAGCGCCTGCGACGCCATCCTGCTGCGCACCACCATCAACGGGGATGCGGTGCAGCTGGCGGTCGAACCCCATCACACCCTGCTCGAGGTGCTTCGCTATCAGCTCGATCTGATCGGGAGCAAGCAAGGCTGCGACAAGGGCGACTGCGGTGCGTGCACCGTTCAGGTCGACGGTCGTCCACAGCTGGCGTGCTTGACCCTGGCCGCGCATGTGGAGGGCCGCGAGGTCACCACGGTCGAGGGCTTGGGCCTGTCCCACGGCGGTTGCCATCCGCTTCAGGATGCGATGGACCGTCATGATGCAGCGCAGTGTGGCTTTTGCACGCCCGGCGTCCTGATGAGCGCCGAGTCGCTGCTGCGGCGTCGTAAGGCCCCTGTCGACCGGCAAGAGGTTCGCGAAGCTCTCGCGGGCAACCTGTGCCGATGCACCGGCTACACCAAGATTCTCGACGCGGTCGTCGATGCATCCGAAGTGATGCACGGCGACAACGACGAGGGCGGCTCGACCGCAGGGGAGGCAGCGCGGTGAGCGACGAAGCCGAAATACCCACCAACCAGATCGGCAAGTCGCACCGCAAGGTCGACGCAATGGAGCGGATGCGAGGGATCACTCGCTACACCGACGACATCAAGCTGCCGGGGATGCTGCACGCGAAGATCAAGCGCAGCCCGCACCCGCACGCCCGCATCGTCTCCATCGACGCCAGCAAGGCGCTCGCGCATCCGGGCGTTCACGGCGTCATCACGGGCAAGGACCTCGCCACGCCCTACGGCATCATCCCCTGGACGCCTGACGAGACCGCGCTCGCGGTCGAGAAGGCGCTGCACGTCGGCGACGGCGTGGCCTGCGTCGCGGCCGTCGATGAAGACACCGCAATCGAAGCGCTGGACCTCATCGAGGTCGAGTACGACGTGCTCGAGCCGCTCTACGACCCCGAGACGTCCCTCGAGCGCCGCGACAACCAGATCAACCCGTACGCGCGGACCGGCAACCTCTCCAAGAAGGTGCTGCTCGAGTTCGGCGACGTCGACGACGTGCTCGACAAGTCCGACATCGTCATCGAGGCGGACTACTTCTTCGAGGGCACCACGCACGCCGCGATCGAGCCGCACTGCGCCGTGGCCCACGTCGAGCCCAACGGACTGCTCACCGTCTGGTCGGCGACGCAGGTCTCGCACTACCTGCACCGCGAGCTCGCCAAGGTGCTCGCCGTGCCCGCCAACCGCATCCGCGTGATCCAGCCTCCGCTGGGCGGCGCGTTCGGGGGCAAGTCGGAGCCGTTTGACCTCGAGTTCTGCGTGGCCAAGCTCGCGCTGATGACGCGTCGCCCCGTGAAGCTGCTCTACACCCGCGAAGAGGTGTTCTACAGCCACCGCGGACGCCATCCGATGAAGATGAAGTACCGCACGGGCTTCAACAAGGACGGCAAGATCACCGGCGTCGACGCGACGACGTTTCTCGACGGTGGCGCCTACTCGAGCTTCGGGCTCGTGACCACGTACTACTCGGGGCAGCTCCTGTGCGCTCCGTACGGCTTCGACGCCTACCGATTCCACTCGCGGCGCGCGTACACCAACAAGCCCGCGTGCGGCCCCAAGCGTGGACACGGCAGCGTGCAGCCTCGGTTCGCGCTGGAATGTCAGATCGACAAGGCCGCCGAGACGCTCGGCCTCGACCCGATTCAGATGCGCTTGCGCAACGACATCGGCAGCAACGCGGTCACCGTCAACGAGTTCCGGGTGGGTAGCAACGGCTTCTCCGAGTGTCTGCGCCGGGTGCAGGACAGCAGCGACTGGTCGCGCAAGCGCCAGGACCTGCCGTACGGGCGCGGCGTCGGCGTGGCCGGCAGCACGTACATCTCGGGCACGAACTACCCGATCTATCCCAACGACATGCCGCAGGCGGCCGTGCAGATCACGCTGGACCGCTCGGGTCGCGCGCGGGTGTTCTCGGGCGCGAACGACATCGGGCAGGGCAGCAACACGATGCTCGCGGTCATCACCGGCAACGAACTCGGCCTGCCGCTCGACGACATTCGCGTGCTCTCGGCCGACACCGACCTGTGCCCGGTCGACCTGGGTGCCTACAGCTCCCGGATCACGCTGATGGTCGGCAACGCGTGCGTCGAGGCGGCCGCCAAGCTGCGCCGACTGGTCACCGAGGCGGTCGGCAAGCGCTGGGAGGTCTCTCGCAAGCGCGTCACGCTGGCCGACGGCATGGCGATCGACCGTGAAGACCCCGAGCGCAACGTGCCGCTCGCCGACGCGTTCCAGTGGGCCGAGGCCGACAATGGGCTGCTCGGGGCGACCGGCTCGTACAACACGCCGAAGGACCGGCACGGCGAATATCGCGGCGGCACGATCGGCGCGTCTCCAGCGTACAGCTTCACCGCGCACGTGGCCGAGGTCGAGGTGGACCCGCTGACCGGCGTCGTGGACGTGAAGACGATCTGGGTCGCGCACGACTGCGGTCGCGCGCTCAGCCGCAAGATCGTCGAGGGCCAGATGGAAGGCTCGGCTTACATGGGCTTTGCCGAAGCCATCATGGAGCAGCACATCGTGGATCCGGACCACAACGGCGTGCACCCCGGGCCCAGCCTGCTCGACTACCGCATCCCCACGTTCCTCGACACGCCGGACCTCGAGGCGATCATTGTCGAGTCGCCCGATGCCCAAGGTCCGTACGGTGCCAAGGAGGCGGGGGAGGGGCCGCTGCATCCGAGCATCCCCGCCATTGCCAACGCGATCTACGACGCGGTCGGCGTCCGCATGGACGCGCTGCCGTTCACGCCGCCGCGCGTGCTCGCGGCCCTGCAGGCGCGCGCTGAACGAGAGCGCGCCGGAGAACTCTCGCCCCACAAGCCCGACACCGACGGTGCCCGGAGGATCGCCTGATGCTTCGCTTGCCTCGCTTCGGCGTTCAAAGCCCCGAGACCCTCGATGACGCCGTCACGGCGCTCGCCCAGCCGGGCGCGCGCATCGTGGCTGGCGGCACCGACATCCTGCCCAACCTCAAGCACCGGCTCGATCAGCCACCGATGCTGGTCAGCCTCGCGCGCGTCACCAGCTTGCGCGAGGTGAAGGAAGAGGACGGCGCGCTGCGGATCGGTGCCGGCGTGACGCTCACCGACATCGCCGAGCATGCTCGCGTGCAGGCGCTGTTCCCCAGCCTGGCGTACGCCGCGAGCATCGTCGCCAGCCCGCTCATTCGAAACATGGGCACGCTCGGTGGCAACGTGAACCTCGACACTCGCTGCCGCTACGTCAACCAAACGCATTTTTGGCGCTCGGCGATCGGCGGCTGCCTCAAGTCCGAGGGCGACGTCTGCCACGTCGTGCCCAAGGGGCGCATCTGCGTCGCCGCGATGAGCAGCGACCTCGTGCCCGTCTTGAGCAGCCTCGACGCGAGCATCGTCAACGTCGGCCCCGAAGGCCGCCGCGAGATGCCGCTGTTGGACTACTACGGCGCGGACGGCACCAAGCACACCAAGCGCCTCGACGCAGAGGTCACCAGCGAAGTCCGCATCCCGATCCCCTCGGGCGCGACGCGGGCTCGCTACGCGAAGTGGACCGTGCGGGATAGCATCGACTTTCCGCTCGTGTCGGTCGCGCTTCGGTTCTCGCTGGCCAGCGACTCGGTACACGCCGAGGTCACCGACATCGCGGTCGTGGCCGGCGTGCTCGGCAGCAAGCCACGCAAGCTGACCCGGCTCGAGGATGCCATCGGGCGCAAGCTGTCGGACCCGACGGTCGCGCACACGGTTGCCGAGCGCGCGTACGCCCAGTGCAAGCCGCTGGAGAACGTGCCGTACGAGGCTCCGTATCGACGTCAGATGATCCGGGTGCACACGCAGCGCGCCATCGAAGCGATCATCGACGCGGGTTGATCAACGCAGGTGGAGCGACGTCGTGGCGCCGTCAACCCTGGCGCCGCGGTCGTACGAGCGCTTAGTCCAGGCTCAGCTTGTTGCGCAGGCCGTATGGCGCGAGCACGTCGCCGACGTAGCCATCTTCAGCGCGAACGTCGAGGTCGTGCGGCCATGCCTTTTTGCCCGACGCGAACACCACGCGTTCGAACCCGAGCTCAGCAAGCTCGGCCTTCGTCGCCTCGGTCATGATCTTGGCGATCACGTCGTCGTCGAAGCGGCCGCTGCCCACGCGCATTTTCTCGTGGTTCTTGCCGGAGAGCTTGATGAAGGCGCGGAGGCCGTGGTCCGTCTCGAGCCGGTCTGCGAACGTTTCCTCGAACGCGTCGCGGGCGTCGACCCGGTCACGGTGGACCGAGTAGGCGACCGCCCAGCGCGTGCTTCGGCGGCACTGCTCGAGGCGGCGCACGACGACGTCGGCGCGAGCCTTCGGCGCGTCGTCGGGCAACGCCGCGATCTGTGCCCACGCTTGGCCCACGGCCTTGGCTTGCTTGCAGGCCGTCTCGTCCTCGTAGACGTTCTTGGCGGCGCGCAGGACCTTGCGAATCGCGGTCTTTCGGGCCGCCGGATCCGACGGGAGCGCGGCCACGGGCTCCAGGGCGCTCCCGGCCTCGACCGCCGGCGCCTCCGGGGGGGTCGGCGGAGGTTCGTCGACCGCCGGGGTTGGATCCTCGCCGACGGGGGCAGGGTCGGGCTTGGCCGGGTTCTCGGGAGCCTCCTTCGGCGCGACCGGGTCAGCTGACGCGTCCGCGGCGGTCTTCGGTGCGGCCGCTCGAGCTTCCACCGGGGCCTCTGCGGCAGCCGCCGGCGCGGCATCGACCTGCTCGAGCGTGCCGAGGGCGGCGCTCCCCAAGAACGCGGTGAGGCCGAGGCCAAGCGTCCATCCGCCCGCAGCGGCGCGGCGGCCCGAGACCTGTCGAGCGACGACGAGCAGCAGACCAACGGCGCTCACGCCGGCGGTCGCGACCATGGCCGCACCCCAAGGGTCGTTCTGGAAGTCCAGCATGGCCGTGCGTCGATTCGTTCCTTCGGGGAAGGAGAGGGCAGGGGGCTACTGGCCGCCGCAGTACGTGTTGACCTCGCCGACCAGCGTGTCCTCGGTCTTGCGGATCTCATCGGCCTTGCCGACCACGGCCTGCATCTTGGTGATGTCGGAGCTGGCCTCCTTCATCTGGGGCCCGATCGACTTGGCGTCCTCGAGCAGCGTCTCGTAGCGCTTCGCAAAGCCTGCGACCTGCTCGTCACTGAGGTCGAGGCCCTGAACGTCGGTGATCGCCGCTTCGACGACTGCCTCGTACTCCTCGACGACCTTCGGGTTCTTCTCGATCTCGCCGAACTTCTCGGTCGCGGCGGTCAGCTTGGGCGTGTGCGCGTTGATGGCGTTGATCAACTTGTTGCACTGCTTGACCTTGTCGCAGCCAGGCAGGAGGGCTGCGCAGGAGAGGGCGAGAAAAGCGACGCGTCCGAGCTGCTTCATGACGAGCGGCCAGAGTACGACGAGAACGGTGGCTTCGGGGGCCGATTCCTTCCCCCGTCGGAGCCGGTTGCGCCCCGTTGTAGGCCGGCGCCATACTGCGCGGGCTGCGTACCCCGGCCGTTTCCATGCTGCGTTCTACGAGTGTCCTCGCCTGCCTGTTGACCCTGCTGCCCGCGTGCAATCTCAGCAAGCTGACCGCCAACGCTTCGGCCGACATGGTCTACGCCGGAAGCAGCGCGCTGGACCGCGAGTCCGATCCCCAGTTTGCCCGGGAGGCGTTCCCCGCGAGCCTCAAGACGCTCGAGACGTTCCTGGTCAACACGCCGGACAACGAGCACCTGCTCCTCCTGCTCGCGCGTGGGTACAGCTCCTACGCGTTCGGCTTCGTCGAAGACGACCTCGACCGCGCGAGCATCGACGGGACCGAGGAGGAGATCGACGAGCTGACGCGTCGCGCGAAGATCTTCTACCTGCGCGGCAGCGAGTACGGCTGGCGCTTGCTCGACGAGCCCGAGCTGCGGGCAGCGGCCGAAGCCGCCGACCTCGAGCGCATGGGCGAGCTGCTCGAGGACATCAAGCCCGAGCAGCAGCCCGCCTTGTTCTGGGCGACGTACGGATGGGCGTCGGCGATCAACCTCTCGAAGGACGACCCCGCGATGATGGCCGGCCTGGGCCCCGCGAAGGAGCTGATGCGTCGCGCGTACGAGCTCGACCCCGGCTACAACGGCGGCGCGCCCACGCTGTTCTTCGGGGTGCTCAACGCGTCCATCCCCAAGGCACTCGGCGGCCAGCCCGAGGTGTCCAAGAAGTTCTTCGAGGAGGCGCTCGAGCGCAGCGGTGGGGAGAGCCTCATGGTGGCGTTCCTGTTCGCCCGCTACTACTGCCCGGCCGCCCAGGATCGCGCCCTGTGGGATACGCTCATGAAGCGCGTGCTGACGGCCGACGTGACCGCAATGCCTCAGGAAATGCGGCTCACGAACGAACTTGCGCGGTCTCGCGCACGGTTCTGGTCGACCCACGTGGAAGACCTGATTCTGGAGTGAGACTGAATGCAACGGCCTCGCCGCCGTCTAATGGCGAGGTCCCAGGGGCTGCGGCCTGTGCTGCACTAGGCCTCCTCGGGTACAACTGCCCCGTCGCCTCGGCGACGCGCCCCGTTTTCCGACCGCTAGACCGTAGAGCCACGCCATGACGCTGAAGAAGCCGACCCGACGCACCTTCCTTCGCACCTCCACCGCCGCTGCCGGTGTCGCCGCGGTTGGCGCCCCGCTCATCGCCAAAGGGGAAGCGAAACACACCTTGAAGATCGCCTCGCTCGCCCCTGACGGCTCGAGCTGGGCGAAGGCCTTCAAGATGATTGCACGAGAGGTCAAGGCGCGGTCCGACGGTGCAATCAAGATGCAGGTCTACGTCGGTGGCGTCATGGGGGATGAGCCAGCCATGATTCGGAAGTGCCGGACCGGGCAGCTCGACGGCGCCGCCGTCACTTCGGTCGGCCTTGGGGAGATCAACAAACAGGTGCTGATGATGCAGTTCCCGATGTTGTTCTCCAACTACAAGCAGGTGGACCGAGTCCGGGAGAAGATGAAGCCGAGCTTCGAGAAGCTCTTCGCCGACGGCGGGTTTCATCTCAGCAACTGGGGCGACGTAGGGTTTCTGTACCCGTTCTCGAACACGCCCGTCGCGAGTCCCTCCGACCTCAAGTCCACGAAGTTTTGGGTTTGGGATGCCGACCCCGTCACCAAAGTCACCGCCGAAGTCGCGGGCGTCAACGGTGTGGAGCTGAGCGTCCCTGACGTGCTGCCAAGCCTTCAAACCGGCGTCATCGATGCGTGCGCGAGCTCGCCCTACGCCCTCATCTCGCTGCAGTGGTACTCGAAGATCAAGTACGTCACGAACCTACGCATGGCGATGGGACTGGGTGCCTCGGTTATTTCGCAGAAGAGCTTTGGCAAGCTCAGCGATGATCACAAGCAGCTGCTGATGGACGTGTCGAACGAATACGGGGCCAAGCTGGTCAAGCGGATTCGAAAGGACAACAAGAAAGCCGTCGCCACGCTCACCGAGAAGGGCGTGCAGGTCGTCGAGCCGACGAACATGGACGAGTGGAAGGCCATCGCCAAGGGCGTGCGCAAGAAGCTGGTCGGGTCCACGTTCGACGCCGACCTGGTTGCCGAGATGGACAGCTACCTGTAGTCGAGACGCCTCGACTCTGACCCTCCGGCCTCCCGCCGGGGATGATGCGCCCCCGCCTGGAGATCCAGCGCGGGGGCGAAATGCGGTAC
Organism: Myxococcota bacterium; assembly: GCA_039024335.1. Lineage (GTDB taxonomy): Bacteria > Myxococcota_A > Polyangia > Nannocystales > Nannocystaceae > CAJXVA01. The sequence continues at coordinate 62,045 of JBCCQM010000015.1, read as the reverse complement.
AAGCGGAGCATGAATCGGCTCCGCGCGCTGGAGGCACAGCTTGTGCGGCTCGAGGGGGCCGCGCTGGTCGGCATCGTCTTGCTGATGCTGGCCCTCGCTGGCTACAACGTGGTCTACCGCAACATCTTGGTGCCGCTGCAGGTCCACTGGGCCCACAGCGGCCCGCCGGTGGAGCCAGCCGCGCATGAGGTGCCTGGCACCCCGGCTGCACCCGAGCCGGCGGACGCCAAGCCCGAGGCGCCCGCGCCGGCCGGGGATACGCCAACCGAGAAGAGTGAGTTCGGTGGCGCGTTCGGTGGCGGCGGTTCCGGCGGCGGCGACGACGATCCTGAAGACGGCGACGCGCCGAAGCCCGCGGCGGACGACGCGGATGAAGACTTCGGCGGTGCGTTCGGCGGCGGCCGAGACGACGAGGATGCAGAGCCTTCCAAGCCGGCGCCGAAGCCCGCTGCGGACGACGCGGATGAGGACTTCGGCGGGGCGTTCGGAGGCGGCCGAGACGACGAGGATGCCAAGCCTGCACCGGAACCCAAGCCGGTCGAGGACGAAGAAGACTTCGGCGGCGCGTTCGGCCGCGATGAGGACGAGTCCGAAGAGGACGAGCCGGTCGCCAAGAAAGACGGCGGAGACTTTGGTGGGGCATTCGGCGGCGGGGACGACTCCGGCGGTCAAGAGGACGACGAGGGCTTCGGCGGTGCGTTCGGCGGCGCAAAGCCCAAGCCGGCCGCAGCGGACTCCGGCGATGCCGACCCCGCGGACGAAGAAGACGAGGCCGACGACTTCGGCGACGACGACGTCTTCGACAACCTGCAGGAGATCGACGCCCCGGCCCATGAGGTCGATGAGAGGCCCAAGGGCGGACCGCCGCCGGAGGGGTCCTTTGCCGCGCGGATGGTGACCCTCATCGACGACATCAAGCTCGACTGGATCGATGTCCTTTTGCGTCAGCTCGTGATCGTGATGTCTTTCTTGGGTGGAGCGCTGGCCACGGCTCGTCGGAAACACATCAACATCGACGCAGCTAGCAAGCTTTTGCCACCGGCGGTCAATCGATGGGCTGGCGTGGTTACGAACGGATTGGCCATTGCCGTCTGCCTTACGCTGGCCAATGCTGGCCAAAAGTTGGTCGACATCAGCCGCGAGTATCCGAAGGAGGTCGCGCCGTTCGCGGACGACTGGATGTTCCAGCTGATGTTCCCGGTGGGCTTCGGGCTTCTGGCGCTGCACTTCAGCGTGCGCCTGCTCGAGTCGGCCCTCAACGACGTGCCGGCCGAAGCCGCGCCCGGAGGGGCGTCGGCCGAGACGGGCGATGCGGCAGATGCCGATGACGCGGATGCCGATGACGCTGACGCCGATGACGCGGACGCGGACGCGGACGCCGATGATGCTGCCGACGAAGAGGATTCGGCAGGCGCGGAGGCTGAGGCGTCGGCCGACGCCGACGACGACAAGGGCGAAGACGAAGACGAAGGGGACGACCGATGACCGCGCTGCTCGCACTCGTACTCATCCTGCTGGCCCTCGTCGGGGCCCCGCTGTTCAGCGTGCTGGGCGGCATGGGCATCGTGAACTTCTCCTCCGCGGGCACCGACCTGGTCGTGCTCAGCGAGGAGCACTACAAGCTCGCCACCAACCCGCACCTCATCACGATCCCGCTGTTCACCCTTGCGGGGTTCGTGATGGCCGAGAGCAAGGCCGCCGACCGTCTCGTTCGGGTCTCGCGCGCGCTGCTGGGGTGGCTGCCGGGTGGACTCGGCTTCGTGGTCGTGGCCTCCTGCGCCTTCTTCACCACGTTCACCGGTGCGTCGGGCGTCACGATCATCGCGCTCGGGGGCCTGCTGCATCCGATCTTGGTCAAGGAGCGGTACCCGGAGAACTTCAGCCTCGGGCTCATCACGTCTTCGGGCTCGATCGGCCTGCTGTTCCCGCCGTCGCTGCCGATCATCCTCTACGGCATTGTCGCGAAGACCAGCATCGACGCGCTGTTCGTCGCGGGCATCGTGCCCGGCGCCATCTTCTTGCTGGTGCTCGGCGGCTACAGCCTGTTCGTCGGCAACCAGCGCAAGGTCAACCGCACCCCGTTCGACCTCGGTGAAGCGATGACCGCCACATGGCAGGCGAAGTGGGAGCTCGCCGTGCCGGTGGTGGTGCTGGTCGCCATCTACGGCGTGCCGGGCCTGACCGACGGCCTCGTGACCATCGCCGAAGCGTCGGCGATCTGCGCCATCTACCTCGTCATCGTCGAGGTGTTCATCTACAAGGACCTCAAGCTCTTCTCGTCCGACCCGGAGGTCCCCTCGCTGGACAAAGTCATTCGTGAGGCGAGCGTGATGGTGGGCGCCATCCTGCTGATTCTCGGCGTCGCGCTGGGCCTGACGAACTTCCTCGTGCAGGAGGAGGTGCCGATGAAGATCCTCGCGGCCATTTCGGGCGCGGTGGAGAGCCGCTTCACCTTCCTGCTGCTGCTGACGGTCTTCTTGCTGATCGTCGGCTGCTTGATGGACATCTTCTCGGCCATCGTCGTGGTGGTGCCGCTCATCACCCCGATCGCCGCCGAGTACGGCGTGCATCCGCTGCACCTGGGCATCATCTTCCTGGCCAACCTGGAGATCGGCTACATCACCCCGCCGGTCGGGCTGAACCTGTTCATCTCGTCGCTGGCGTTCGACAAGCCGGTCGTGAAGCTCTACCGGTACGCGCTACCGTTCTTGATACTCATGCTGGCCGCGCTGCTGACGATCACGTTCAACGAGGGGCTGAGCCTCTGGCTGACGGGCGTCCTCGGGCGCAGCTGACGGCGCGCGCGGTGAGCGAAGGCCTCGGTCCACGTGACCGGGGCCTTTTTCGTTTCACTCGCTGACGACTTCGATGCAGGCGAACGAGGCTTTGCTGTTGGCAGGCAAGGACGTCCCCAGCGACGCGCCCTCTGCCGCGACCCCGCGGTACTGCACCATGTAGACGCCGTCGGTGAGCGGTCGCGTGAACGCGGTGGCTCCCGTGTGGCCGATGAAAATCTCGTCACCGCTGGCCTGGTCCACCAAGAAGAGCTGGCCGAGGCCTTCGTCGAGTGACGGGATCGAGCCGTCGATCTCGACTTCTCCAGAGAGCACCGACACCGGGATGTTGATGTCGAGCGTGCTCTGGTCGGGGTTGATCTGGACGCCCGAACGCACGATCGCGCCTCGGTTCAGCGGCAGCAGCGTGTCGCTGAACTCGTTCTCGTACACGACGTCGTACGTTCCGGGGACGATGCGGGCTGCGTAGGTTCCCAAGCGCGTGTTGCCGAGCAAGACCGAGTCTCGCGTCTCTGCGTTGCGCAGGTAGAGGCGCCCGTCGTCGTACGGAGAGTTCGGTGCCTCGTCTCCGTCGATCGTCAGCGTGCCCGTAACCTCCACGACCGGAATGTCGATCGAGAGCGAGTCGTCCGAGACGACCTCAGCCTTGGTCAGCACCGCGTGGGTGTTGCCGGGCATGTTCAGGCTTGCGGTTTCCTGGGCGTAGACCACCTCGTAGGCGCCAACGAGAACTCGAGCTGAGTAGGCGGCATCGTGGGTGTTGCCCAACAGCGCTGTGCCACCGGTCTCCCCCTGGAGCATCACGACCCCGTCGTCGGCTGTGCTGCCCGGCGGGGTTTCACCCGCGAGCGTAAAGGCGCCGCTGACCTGCGCCGTGTGCAGGTCGATCGCACCCTCCGTGTCTTCGTTGATCGAGACCAGGCCCACCGCGGCGCCACGGTTGATGGGGGCCGCGTCGCCGCCTTCTTGGGACGTGTAGCGGACTTCGTAGTCGCCCGGGATGAGGTTGACGGAGAAGGCGGCATCGTTCGTCTGCGCGAAGGGAAAGACGTCGCCCGTTGCAATGTCGCGCAGTTCCAGCGTGCCCCATTCGTAGGGGGACTCGACCGCGGTGCCGTCGATGGTGATCTCCCCGGTGTAGGTCGCCATCGGGACGTCGATGTCCTGCTCCGTGTCAGAGACGATGTCGATCTCCTGGATGAGGCCGCTGCGGTTTGCAGGGACGAGCCCGTCGTTTTCGCGGACCTCGTAGCGGATTTCATAACGGCCAGGAACGACGTTGACGCTGAACTGCGTGGCGCGCGTATCGCCCAGAGAGACGCGGTCACCCGTCGAGGGGTTGACCAACCACAGACGGCCGAAGTTGTAGACGTTGCTGACGTTCGCCTCGCCGTTGACGCTGATTCGACCCGTGTAGTGAGCGTACGGGATGTCGATCGCATAGGTCCCGGCCGCTTCGTAGATCGCCAACGTCTCGAGCACGACCCCCTCGTTGGTGGGAAGCGCCTCTCCACCCTCGACGAGGCGGTACAGGACGTCGTACTTCCCGGGAACGACGAGGAGTGAGGCGCCGTCATCGTTGGTGCGGCCCAGGGGGACGGCGTCACCGGTGGCCTGGTTGCGCAGTTCGAGGCGACCGAAGTCGTAGGGGCTTTGGGGCGGGACGTCTCCGTTGATGCTGAACTCGAAGGCCGCCCGAACGGCGGGGACGATGCCCGGCAGGGTGCCGTCCGCGATCGTCTCGCAGGGCACGCAGTCGAGGCCGGTCGAGGCAAAGCCCGGGTCGCATACACACGTGGGGACGTCGTTGCTTTCGTCGCAGTACCCACCCTGCCCGCAGTCGAGGTTGCAGGTGCCTTCTTGATCGGCATCCGTCGGATCGGTGTCCGTATCCCAACCAGGACCGGTCCCTTCAGTCCAATCGTCGCCCGCCGTATCTGCGGTCAAGCCTGTGACGTCACCGCCGTCGTCTCCGGTTCCTGACGAGAGCGTCGAGTTACCGGTGTCGGTATCGGCGTTGGCGTCTGCGCTGGCCACGTCTTCGAGCGAACATCCGCCCGCACATAACATCGCGCCGATCAGCGTCACGGACGTTCGGGTCTGGATGTACTTCGGACGCGCCATCGCTTGATTCTCTCTACTCTGCGCTGAGATTGAAACAGGCGAACACTGCGCGCTCGTTCGCCGGAAGCGAGTCGCCCAAGGTGGCTCCCTCGGCGGCGACGCCCCGGTACTCCATCAGGTACGTGCCGTCGGTGAGCGGGCGTGCGAACGATGCTGCGCCGGTATGTCCGATGAAGATTTCGTCGCCGCTCGCGCGGTCGACCAGGAACAACTGCCCAAGACCCTCGGCGAGTTCGGGCGTGCTGTTGCCGATCTCGATGTCGCCGACCACGGTTGAGACGGGAACATCGATGTCGAGCTGGTCGTTCTCGACGTCCACTGTGACGTCGGTTCGGACGACCGCGCCGCGGTTGATCGGCAGCTGGGTGTCGCTGAACTCGTTCTCGTACACGACGTCATACGTGCCGGGCACGATGCGGGCCGCGTACGTGCCCAGTCGGGTGTTGCCCAAGAGCACGGAGTCGCCGGTGTCTCGGTTGCGTAGGTACAGCCGACCGTCGTCGTACGGGGAGTCCGGTGCCTCGACCCCTCCGATGGTGAGGTTGCCGGTGACTTCGACGACGGGGATCTCGATCGTCATAGCCTCGCTCATGAGCGTGAATGGCTTTTCGGAGAGCTTGGCGTGCGTGTTCTTCGGCATCACCACGCTGGCCGTCTCCTGAGCGTAGTACGCGTCGTATTCGCCCTGAATCACGCGCGAGACGTAGGCGCCGTCGTGGGTGTTCCCCAGCACTGCCGTGCCCCACATGGGGCTCTCGAGGCTGATGACGCCGTCGTCGGCGGTATTGCCCGGAGGCGTCGAGTCCCCGAGCTGGAACCCACCGGAGACGACGACCGTTTTGATCTTGATGTCGCTCGTGACGGCGCCGGTACCGTTGTCGGGTTCGGGCAGGTCGATCGTTCCGAGGATGGCGCCCTTGTTCACGGGCGCTGCGTCCCCGCCCTCGAGGTGCGTGTACAGGATTTCGTAGCTCCCTGGCAGTACGGCGATGTCGAATTCCTCGTCGCGTGTGTCACCGATGGAGAAGACGTCGCCCGTGTCGACGTCGCGAAGCTCGAGTCGTCCGCCCTCGTACGGGCTGCCGACGCTCTGCTCGTCGATGGTGACGTCGCCGCTGTAGCGAACGAGTGGAACGTCGATATCCAACGCGTCGTCGTCTTGGCCGACCGAGAGATTGGAGACGAAGCCGTCGAAGTTGGACGGAACGTCTCCGTCGTTCTCGCGCACCTCGTAGCGGACCTCGTAGTCACCAGGAATGACGCGGGCGCTGTACTGCGGGTCCCTCGTCGTTCCGAGCAGGACGCGGTCACCGGTATACTTGTTGACCAGCCAGAGCCGCCCGAAGTTGTAGACGTTGCTTGCCGATGTGGAGCCGCCTACGGTGATCCTACCGGCGATGGATGCGGTGGGGACGTCGATCTTGAGCTCGGTACCGTCCTCCGTAAGCTCGACGGTGCTCAGCACGGCACCGCGGTTTTTCGGGACCGTCGCGCCGGCTTCGACGACGCTGTAAAGCACGTCGTAGGTTCCGGGCACGATGCGGGCGGTCAGTGTCTCATCAGCCGTGCGGCCCAGCTCGACTCGGTCGCCCGTTGCCCGATTCCGCAGCTCGATGCGACCGAAGTCGTAGGGACTCGCGTCAGGCGTATCCTCGTTGACCGAAATCGTGAACGTGGCTTCGATGCTCGGCACTAGGCCTGGCAGGACGCCGTCTTCGACCGGGTTACACGGGACGCAGCCGAGGCCGGTGGATGCAAACCCCTCGTCGCATGCACAGGTCGGGGCGCCATTGTCGTCGTAGTCGCACCAGCCACTTTCCCCGCACTCGAGGTCGCAGACGGCTCCAGACCCGTCGTCTTCGCCGTCGGTCCCTCCATCATCACTCCCGCCGCTCTCGGCGCCGGTGCTTTCCGGGTCGTCCGTGGTTGCAGTGTCGTCGTCGCCGTCGACGGGTGTCGGGTTGTCGGTGTCCGCATTGCCGGGACCGTCGGTATCACCATCTTCAGCACCGGCGCCGCTGGCGAAGTCCTCTCCGAGGTCTCCACAGGCCGTCATCGCCACCGCGACAGCGAGCCAAGACGCAGCGATCCCAACGCGACCTCCATAAACCATGCCGCGAGTCTACACGCGGCGGGCGGCATGCGCCAGGAACGATGTGATTCCGCGACCCTGCGGGTATGTCTACGGTGTCGCGAGTATGATCGCAATGCCACCCTGGGCGCCGGCACTGCCAGTGGCAATGTCCATTGCACCATCGCCATTGAAGTCGCCGGCCGCAATGGCCGTTGGGGCACTCAGCGTGGCGAACAGCATGGGCTCGTCGAGCCCTTCACCGGGGACACCGCGCAGGACACCGATGGCGTTGCCGGTCTGAAGTGCGACAGCCATGTCAGGGACGCCGTCACCGTCGAGGTCTCCGACCGCGGCATCGCGAGGGTTGGCTCCGGTCGTGAGGAACGTGGCGCGGCCGAACGATCCACTTCCGTCGCCCGGATGGAAGCCGGCCGACCCTGCGTCCTGGTGAATCGTTGCGAGGTCGAGGTCGCCGTCGTCGTCGAAGTCTGCGGCCACGACGTCGCGCGGTCCGGCCTGCGTCGGGACGCCGGACTCGGGGCCGAAGTCGTCACCGGTGCTGAGATAGACCCCGACGGCGGCGCTGCCGAAGTTGGCCACGGCGAGGTCATCGTTGGCGCTGGCGTCGAGGCTGGCTGCGACGAGGCCGATCGGCGCCGTACCGGCGGTGAGGGTCTCGGGCGGCTGAAAGTCCCCGTTGCCGTCGCCAAGCGTCCACGCGATGGCGTTCCCGGTCTCGAGTGCAATGGCGAGGTCGACGCCGTCTGCGCCATCGAAGTCGCCGACGGCGAGGGCGCGCGGTCCAAGCCCTGGCATGTACAGCTGCGGAGCCGCGAACGAGCCGTCGCCATCGGACAAGAACACCGCAACCTGGTTCGTCGAGGGCGCGGCAGCGACGACGTCGTCGATTTCGTCACCGTCGAGGTCGACCGCGAGGACCGCGAGCACGGACTCCGTCAATGGAAAGTCCTGCACATCTTCAAAGGAGCCGTCCCCGGTGCCGAACCGGACGCTGAGGCCGTCATCGTGGCCTGCGACGAGGTCGAGGACCCCGTCGCCATCGAAGTCGCCCACCGCGAGCGCAGCGGTGGAGCGCCCGGCTTCAACGACGACGTGAGGCCCGAGGCAGAGCTCGCCAGGGACCGCGGTGCCATCGTTGCAGTTTGCTTCGCCGTCGTCCGTGTCGAGACCGGTCGAGGGGTCCGTCAGGGTGGGGTCGGAGCCTTCCGTGCTCGACGACGTGTCGCCGATGGTTCCCGTCTCCAGGATGGACGTGCTCGAGCCGTCGATGCTCGTGCTGCTGCTGCCATCCGAGAGGGTTGCCGAAGCGGTCGCGTCGGTCGTCGACGAGGTTCCCGTCGCGCCCGGTTCGCTGGGGTTCTCGTCGTCTCTGCACCCGCTCATCGCCAGGGCGAGGGAGAGCGCGGTGAGGGTCGAGATCCGAAAAGCCATGGCGTAGAAGGTACCGAAAGCATGCGCCCCCGCAAACCGACGTGCGCGGACGCGTGGACCCGCCCGCGACTCCTGGTATCGTCCCTCCACAGGCGTACGCATGGTTTGGCATCGAGAAACGGCAGCGCTGCGGGTGGGGATCGGACTGCTGGGCGCGCTGATGGGCGGCTGCTTCGTCGGTGACGCAGCCAACGGTCTGCTCTGTGCCCAGGACGATGACTGTGGTCTTGGGGTCTCGTGTGCCTTGGACGCAGAGGCCAATCAGATGTGCTGCGGTGGGCTCTGCAATGAGGACGTCGTCGTCGGCACGGGCTCGACGTCGGTCTCGACGACCGACCCTTCGGCGAGCATGTCCTCGACCGACACGTCGACGAGCACGAGCACCACAAGCACCACGACCGTCGCCGAGTCGACGACGATGGGCGGGTTTTGCGGGGACGACGAACTCGACCCGGGGGAAGAGTGTGACAACGGGGCCAACTCGAACTGCGTGGACTGCGAGTACGAGGACCCGTGCGGGAACGGCTCTCTCAATCCCGGAGAGCTTTGTGACGTCTGGGGCGACCAAGCGGACGTCTGTTCCGAGGAGTGCGGCAAGCTCGTGCTCTTCGAGTGGACAACTGGGACCCCAGGAAACACGCTGTTCTGCGACGAAACGGAGCTTTGCAGCGGTTGGGCGCAGAATGGGGACGGCGCGTTTTTGTCTGGGCCTTATCTCGGCGGCGACGAAACGGTGTCGTCGACGCAATGGCCCGAAGCGCTGCTGACCTCTCGTCCGTTCGCCATTCCAGACGTGACGGACGCCGACGGCAAGGCCGTCGCGTTCGACCTCGTCATTCGCGTGGAACACAGTCACGGCTTCAATGAGATCGATGGAGGGGTCCAGGCCGACCACGGCCTGTTTCTTCTTGCGCCAGTCGACACAACCCAGTCCTCATGGCTGCGGCTCGCGCCGACGGCCGGCGTCGGCCCAGGCGTCGGTGAAGTCCGGTGTGGCGAGGGAGACGTCGACGGCTCATGCGTCGAACCGGAGAAGAGGGAGACCGAAATCGCGCCGTTCTGCGACATCGGTGACCCCACGGATTCAGCGTTCAACTTAGGGTTCGTCGGGGATCGAGAATCCGGCGAGGCACCCACGGTCGCGCGGCGCTCGAACGAAGGCGGCGCCATCACCCCCGGTTCGTATCGCTTCGCCGCGCGCCTGCGCTACGACTGTGTGAACGCGACCATGCAGTCGACCGCCGACGACGACGCGTGGTCGATTTCTTCGGTCGAAGTGTGGCTCGAACGTCGCGACGACCGCTGACTTAGAACCGGCCCGAGAGGCTCAACCCCGCCTGGCCGCGCCCGCCGTACGGCGCGAGCGCGACCGAGCCGGTGTTCTTGCGCTTGACGCCCAGGCCGATCAGCACGGCGCCGCTGGCGATCAGGACGCCACCCGCAACGCCGCCTGCGAGGGCGAGGGTGTTGCCGGTGCGGCCGCGCGCGAACTGGTCGCGTCGTTCCGACGGTTCGTTCGGGTCGAGATCCGAGACGTCGTTTGCGGCGTTGCCCATCGCGAGGCCCGCCGCCATGACGCCCAGGCCGGCCAGGCCCAGGCCCGCGACGACGGCACCGCTGATGATGAGCGGGCGCGCGGTGGGGTCGGTCTCACGCGCGGGCTCGGGCTCGACGACCGGGGGCGGGACGACGTCAGGCTCATCTTTGGGCTGGGCTTCGGCGGCCTTGGCTTCCGCCTCCTCGATGCGGGCCTGCAGCTCGTCGAGCCGGGTCTGCACCTTCTCCATCTCGGCGTCCGCCTCGGGCCCCTCGCCATACATCGCGGGGACGCTGCGGGCGTAGGTCTCGAGCAGCACGGCCGCCTGCCGGAGGTGTGCGACGTCGGTGTCGATGTCGTACGCCTTCTCCTGGGCGGAGGCGATGTTGTAGATGAGGGCCGCCTTGATCGCGGCGTTCTCGGGGGTGTCGTCCACGAGCCCGTAGGCCTCTGTCCACAGGTCGATCGCCTTGAGGTAGTCGGCGGTTTCGAAGCTCGCGCGCCCCTTGTTGTACAGAGTCTCCGCGGCGGCGAGCGGATCGTCGGCAGACGACGCACCGTCGGCGGGCTGGGCGTAGGCGGCCGCCGGAAGCCCCACGGAGACAGCACAGCACAGCGCCAGCGTTCGAGCGAACATCGACCCCGAGCGTAGCGGAGCCCCCGACCATCCGCCAAGTGTTGCGAGACGCCGTGATGGGTTGCACCACGGGCTGCTAGCCTGCACCCGTGCGCGTCGCCTCGGCTTCGACCCTTTTCGCGTTCCTTCTTTGCATCGGCTGTGACCCCGGCGTGGAGCCAACCACAGAGACCGCGGACACCGACGGCGATACCGAAGCCGACGCCGGTGGTCAGACCGCGTCCCCGGGCACGGTGCTGCTGCTGCTCGACGTCAACCCCGAGCCCGCCTGCAGCGACCCGGACGTGACGCAGGTGCAGATCGTCGCTCGCCGCATTGGGTGTGAGTCGCCTCCTCCCGCGCCGTGCACGGTCCCGGTCAATCCACCCACCATCGAGGGCGACGTCTTCACGTGTCCAAACACGGATCCGTCGCGACTGCTCGGGGTCGAGGTGACGCAAGGGGGGCGGTACGTCGTGCAGACTCAGGCCACGGTCACGGCGGCCGACCCCGACGTGACCTGCTACGGGCTCGATGGCGACGCGGAGGTCGTCGTTGCGGCCGAGGCCGTCGAGGCCGGTGCGACGGTCATGCTCGACGCCGCGGCCGTCGCCTGCCCCTGAGGGGGCGAGGCGGCGCACCCAGGCGTTGGCAACGGGTGCAAACCCGACTAGCGTGCGCCCATGGGTTACGACCCCCAAGCGATCGAGACGCGCTGGCAAGCGTACTGGGACGAGCACGCGACGTTCGCGGCCGAGGTGGACGTGGAGAAGCCGAAGTTCTTCGTGCTCGACATGTTCCCGTATCCCTCCGGCAACGGGCTGCACGTCGGGCACGTCGAGGGCTACACCGCGACCGACATCGTCGCCCGCTACAAGCGGATGCGTGGTTTCAACGTGCTGCACCCGATGGGATGGGACGCCTTCGGTCTGCCGGCCGAGCGCCACGCGATGAAGTCCGGTCGCCACCCCGCGGACGTCATCGAAGAGACCAGCGGCAACTTCCGCAGCCAGCTCAAGCGGCTGGGGTTCTCGTACGACTGGGCCCGCGAGATCAACACGACCGACCCCGGCTACTACAAGTGGACGCAGTGGATCTTCCTGCAGATGTGGAAGCACTACTACGACCACGAGGCCAAGACGGCCAAGCCGATCGAGGAGCTTCCAATCCCCAGCGACGTGCAGGCGGCAGGGGATGCTGCGGTCGCGCGCTACCGCGATGACCGTCGCCTCGCATACCTGCAAGAGGCTCCGGTCAACTGGTGCCCCGCGCTGCGCATCGTGTTGGCGAACGAAGAGGTCGCCGAAAAGGTCGAGGCCGGCTACGAGGTCGTGCGCCGACCGATGAAGCAGTGGATGCTGCGCATCACCGAGTACGCCGAGCGCCTGCTCGGGGACCTCGAGGGGCTCGACTGGCCCGCGCACGTGCTCGAGATTCAGCGCAACTGGGTCGGTCGCTCCGAAGGCGCCCAGATTCGCTTCGGCATCGAAGGGCACGCCGACGCCTCGCTCGAGGTGTTCACGACTCGCCCCGACACGCTGTACGGCGTCACGTACATGGTCCTCGCCCCCGAGCACCCGCTCGTCGGCAGCATCACCACCGATGCGTGCAAGGACGCGGTCGAGGCCTACGTCAAGCAGACCAGCCTTCGCACCGAGCGGGATCGCCAAGCCGCGTCGGCCGAGGGCCTCAAGACCGGCGTCGACACGGGCGCCAAGGCGGTGCACCCGCTCACCGGCGAGACCATCCCGGTCTTCATCGCCGACTACGTGCTGATGGGCTACGGCACCGGCGCGATCATGGCGGTGCCTGGCCACGATGAGCGCGACCACGCGTTCGCCAAGGCCAAGGACCTTCCGATCCTCCAGGTCGTCGCGCCAGCGAAGGGCAAGGGCGACGACGACGTCCAGGCAGCTGCGTTCGTCGGCGTGGGCGTGGCCGTGAACTCGCCGATCATCGACGGTCAGCCCACCGACGAGGCGAAGGCCACGATGATCAAGCACCTCGTCGAGCACGACCTCGGCGTGGGCACGATCAACTACAAGCTCCGCGACTGGCTGTTCAGCCGCCAGCGCTACTGGGGCGAGCCGTTCCCGCTCGTCTACGAAACCGACGGCACCGTCACGCCCGTCTCCGAGGACCAGCTCCCCGTCGAGCTGCCCACGGTGCCGGACTACAACCCGTCGGAAGAAGGGGAGCCTCCGCTGGCGCGTGCCACGCAGTGGCGCAACCTCGACGGCGGTCAGCAGCGCGAGACCAACACCATGCCGCAGTGGGCCGGCAGCTGCTGGTACTACCTGCGCTTCGCCGACCCGGGCAACGCGGACGCTCCGTGGGCCAAGGACATCGAGCGGTACTGGCTTCCGGTCGACCTCTACGTCGGAGGCATCGAGCACGCCGCGACGCACCTGCTGTACTCCCGCTTCTGGCACAAGGTCCTCTACGACCTCGGGTGGGTCTCGACGAAGGAGCCGTTCAAGCGCCTCGTCAACCAGGGCATGATCTTGGGCGCGACCTACGTTCCGCTCGACAAGCGTCGCGACGAAGAAGGCAAGAAGGTCGTCTTCTTGCCCGAGGACGTCGACGCCAAAGAAGACGGCGAGGGCAACGAGGTGTTCGAGGTCAAAGGGACCGGAGAGCGCGTCGAGATTCAGTGGGACAAGATGTCCAAGTCCCGCGGCAACGTGGTGAACCCGGACGAGGTCATCGCGCAGTACGGCGCCGACGCGATTCGGGTGTACGAGATGTTCATGGGTCCGCTCGAGCAGAGCGCTCCGTGGCAGACGACGGGCCTGGCCGGTACGTTCCGCTTCTTGCAGCGGGTGCATCGGCTCATCTGGGATGACGACGGGACCGTCCGGACGTTCGTCGACGGGGAGGGGACGCCGCGTCAGCGCAAGCTGCTGCACAAGACCATCGCCGAGGTGTCCGAGCGGACCGACCGGATGGGCTTCAACACGGCGATTGCCTCCATGATGGTGTTCGTGCGCGACATTCTCGGGGACGGGGGCAAGGAGCCCCTCGCGCGAGAAGCGGCAAAGCAGTTTTGTTTGTTGCTCGCTCCCTACGCGCCGCACCTGTGCGAGGAGATCTGGTCCGCGCTCGGGCACGAGACCACGCTCGCGTACGAGCCGTGGCCCGCGGCCGACGAAACCTTGTTGGCAGATGACACCTTCACGCTCGTGCTCCAGTTCAACGGCAAGCGACGCGGGGAACTGGTGGCGCCGAAGTCGGCCTCGAAGCAAGAGCTGGAGGCGCTCGCGCGGGAGACCGAGGTCGTCAAGAAGTGGCTTGGCGACAAGGATCCTCGGCGGGTCATCGTCGTGCCCGGCCGCCTCGTCAACTTCGTGGTCTGAGCCGTCGGGGACTGCGCGGCTGTCCTCCGCGGGTCCCCGAGCGGGTCGGTCCGGGCGGCGCCGCATCCCCCGGCGCAAAAACTTGAGCCGATTCCCCGTCGCCCCCGCCTCTGTGGTCGGGGATGCTTCGTGGTAGCCTGAAGGCGCTGCGGAAGGGCCCCGTGCCCCATCGCTCGGACTCCGGGGGGAGACCGAGACCTCCGGCCACGTGCCGGGCCGCAAACGGATGAAGAGGAACGAACTACGTCATGAAACGACTTGAAAGTCTGGCTCTTGCTGGTGTGATGGTGATGTCGATCGCGTCGTGTGACGACGGCGGCGGCGGTGGCGACGATGGCTCGGCGACCGCGCCGGGCACGATTTCGGCGTCGGCCACGATCAGCGGCACCGCCACCGACAGCGGCACCGGCATGGTCGATGACGACGGTGGCGACGAGACGGGCGAAAAGCTCGACGTCGGCGGCGGCGGTTCGGGCCCCGGCGGCGGCTGCGGCGGCAGCGACCTGGGCTGCACCGACAAGATCGACCTGCTGTTCGTCATCGACAACAGCGGCACCATGGCGGTCGAGCAGGAGAACCTGGCGCGGAACTTCCCGCTGCTCGTTCAGCAGCTCGAAGGGCTGACCGACTCGATGGGCAACGAGGTCAATCCGGATGTCCAGATCATGGTGACCAACACCGACTTCGGAAACCCGCTGTGCACGGCGTTCGAGCCCGAAGGCTACGAGCCCTCCCGTGGTGCGCCCATCACCACGCCGTGTACGCAGCGGATCAACGACTTCACCGGTCTGGGGAGCAACCCCGACGTCGTGCCCGAGGCCTGCACCGCGTCGTGCGTCTCCGGTGCTGCGCCCGAGGGCGACCCGTTCGTGGCGTTCAGCAACGGGATGGACAACATCCCGGACAACATCGTCGAGGCCGACATCAACAACGACGGCATTCCCGACAGCCCGGTTGCGCAGGCGCTGGGCTGCATCGGCCCGCAGGGCATCAACGGCTGTGGCTACGAGTCGCCGCTGGAGAACATGCTGCAGGCGCTCAACCCCAGCGCAGAGTGGAACCAGGGCGCGCGCCCGTTCCTGCGACCCGACGCGCTGCTTGCGATCGCGGTCATCACCGACGAGGCGGACTGCTCGGTCCAGAACTACGACATCATGACCGACGCCACCTACCAAGAGGTGGAGCCCGGTTCGGGCATGCCCGAGTCGTCGTCGGCGATCTGCTGGAACGCGGGCGTCAGCTGCCAGGGCCCCGACGCCAACGGCGTCTACAGCGACTGCGCCTCGTCGAGCACCGCGGAGACGCTGCAGCCGATCTCGCGCTACACTAACTACCTGATCAACTCGCTGCGTGAGGACCAGGGGAAAGAGGTCGTGATGCTCGGCATCCTCGGCGTTCCGGAGGTTACCCAGCGCAACGAGGTGGCGCCCTTCGAGCCGCTCGCGGGCGGGGTCTTCGACCTCGAGTACCGCAACTGGCGCGACGGTGAGTTCACCGGCATCCCCGGTGGCGGCGACATCCTGCCCGACGAGTTTGCCGGTGGCGTGACCGCGGCCGACAAGCAGTTCGACTTCGGCGTCGGCCCCGGCTGCACCGGTGGCGACGCGGTCAACGGCTTCACGGGGCAGGCGATTCCGCCGGTCCGCGTCAAAGAGGTCTGCGAGTCGCTCAACATCGACAACGGCGACGGCACGGAGGACATCCGGTGCTGCATCGAGTCGATCTGCGACGACGACTTCTCGCCGGCCATCAAGTGTCTCGCTGGCATCATCGGCGAGGCGATCGTGGTCCCGGGCTGACCGTTTCCGCTCGGGATACGACCCGGGCTGGATCCAACGTGAAGGCTCTCGTGCTCCAGCACGGGGGCCTTCGCTGCGTGTAGGGAGATGGACTCGCCAACTCAGAAGCCGCGACCGAACTCACGTCCCGTGCGCGGAGTCGATGCTGCGACGGCGCCGTAGCGGTTGCCGTCCCGTCGACCCTTTGCAAGACTCGTCGGAAGACCGAAACCCGCTGGGGGGCGGGCTCGGGTCGACCTCAGTGCCCAGCAACTGCGGAGCAACATGATGGCAAACAACTCGATCAGCGGTCTCGCGGCCGCCATGGCTTTGGTCCTTACGGCCTCTTGCACGGAAGCACCTCGCGAAGAGGAAGAGACGGCGACGGATGGCGTGGGCACGGCGACGGAAGGTCCCGTCACCTCGCCGACCGGCGCCGACGACTCGGAAGGCGCGGACTCCACGGGCGACGACGAGGAAAAGCTCGACGTCGGCAACGCATCCACCGGGCAGCTTCCGGGGTGTGCGGGCGACGGAAGCTGCAACGAGATCGATCTTCTCTTCGTCATCGACAACAGCGGCACCATGGGCGAGGAGCAGCTCAACCTCGCTGCGAACTTCCCGCTGCTCGTCGAGAAGCTGGAGAGCCTCCAGGACTCCGAGGGCAAGATGGTGAACCCGAGCGTCAACATCATGGTGACGACCACCGACATGGGTCACCCGCTGTGTACGCCGTTCGAGAAGCCCGACTACGACCCGCGCCAGGGCGCGCCGGTCTACACCGGCTGCAACACCCGGATCCAGCGCTTCACGGGCCTCGAGGAAGAGGACCCGACGGTGGTCAACGAGGCGTGCACGCAAAACTGCCCGACCGACATCGCGCCGGGTCAGCCCTACATTCACTTCGACGTCGCCAAGACCAACGTGCCCAACGACGACGTCGCGGCCGCGCTCTCGTGCGTGGGTCCGCAGGGCATCGACGGCTGTGGCTACGAAGCTCCGCTGGAGTCGATGCTGCAGGCGATCAACCCGACGTCGTGCTGGAACGACCCCGAGCAGGAGCGCTGCGATGAAGGCGAGTTTGGCTCGCTCAAGCGCGGGTTCCTGCGCGAGGACGCGACGCTCGCCGTCGTCATCATCACCGACGAGTCCGACTGCTCCGTCACGCCGCCGGGCGGTTTCAGCTACTTCACCGAGGACGACCAGTTCTGGGCGACCAACCCGGAGACCGACGGCAAGCAGGCCAGCTCGGCCGTGTGCTGGAACGCCGGCGTACAGTGTGAAGACAGCGATGGCGATGGGGTGTACGAGACCTGCTCCAGCGACGACGCCGGGGCGCTGCACTCGGTCGAGCGCTACACCACGTATCTCCAGTGGCTCCGCGAGGAGCAGGAGAAAGAGGTCATCATGCTCGGCATCCTCGGCGTTCCGCCGGTGACCGAGCGCAACGAAGAACCTCCGTTCCAGCCGATCGCAGGCGGGGTCTTCGACCTCGAGTACCGCGACTGGGTCGATGGTGAGTTCGGCGGCGACCCCGAGGGCGACATCCTGCCCGACGAGTGGGCGAACGGCGTCACCGCTGACGTGAAGCGGTTCCAGTTCGGCAGCATCGGCCCCGGCTGTACCGGCCAAAACGACGATGGCTCGTTCACCGGTCAGGCGATTCCGCCGGTCCGCGTCAAA
The DNA here is from genome assembly GCA_039024335.1 of Myxococcota bacterium. Classification (GTDB taxonomy): domain Bacteria; phylum Myxococcota_A; class Polyangia; order Nannocystales; family Nannocystaceae; genus CAJXVA01. Next base: position 44,630 of record JBCCQM010000015.1, on the reverse strand, counting down.
GAGGTCTGTGAGAGCCTGAACTTCACCGACGAAGAGGGTGTCGAGCAGATTCGCTGCTGCATCGAGTCGATCTGCGACTCGGACTTCTCGCCTGCGATCGAGTGCCTCACCGGCATTCTGCAGGAGACCGCAGTCACGCCTGGCTGATCGCCGCGCGGTCTTAACACAAAAACGCCGTCATCCTCGCGAGGATGGCGGCGTTTTCATTTGGCGGGTCGTACCCGAGCGGCAACCGCCGCTGACCTCGGGCCCCCGTCGGCAGGGCTCAGCCCTGCTTGCGCAGGAACCCGCTGCCGTTGCGGGTGATCTTTACTCGACGCTTGGCGCCGCTGCCTTCGACGTGGATGTAGCCCTTGGTCCGAAGGTGACGGACGATGATGCGCAGCTGCTCGCTGGTGAGCTGCGTGTTCGACACCAGCTCGCTCTCCTTGAGCGGGCCCGAACTCGCGAGCGCCCGCAGCACCCGCAGATCTCCGTCGGGCACGTCGGCGCGGCGTCGGATCACCTTGGGCCCGGCATCGAGCTCCATCGGGGGCATTCCGTCCGCGTCGACCTGAGGGGTTGGCTTGGGCTTGGGCTTCTTCTTCGCCGTCTCGATGAGCTCGGCGATCGTGAAGATGTCGAGGACGGGCGCGATCGCTGGGTTGGTCCGGGTTGCGTCGACCAGCTCGCCAAGCGTGGCTCGGTCAGGTAGGGACGCGATGACGCTGCGCATGACGTCGCGCAAGGACTCCGCCCACGCTTCGTCCGCCGGCTCAGCGGCGTCGTGTTGTGCGTCGACGGTGTCGTCGGACGTGTCGGTCGTTTCGTCGACCTCTGCAGTGGCTCGTCGTGCTGGACTCATATCGCTCGTCCCAACCCCCGTCGCGACGTCGCGTCGCGCGTTCTCCCCCGTTGCGAGCGTCTCGGGTCGTGCCTCAATGTGAGGTCGAAGGCCCAACAACGTTCCAACGGTGCGCCAGCCTGTCGGAAGACGCGTCCGAATGGTGCTCGGGGCGTGCGCCACTGTCAAGAGCGCGAACGCGCGCCTCGGCGTTCGCGCGGGCGGGGTTGACAGGTGCGAAGGTGGGGGCGAGGAACGTGCCGTGACGGTCCATCGGCTCGAGATCCAGCCCACTCCACTCGCCGGCGACGCGCTCGCGGCCGAGACCGCGGCGCGGCTGCGGTCGTGGGCGGGCATCGAGGCGCAGCGCGTTCAGACGCGGCGGATCTATCACCTCGATCTCGGCCTGCAGGAGGACGAGGCCGCCACGGTCCTCGCCGCGCTGACCGACCCCGTCGCAGAGACGGGTAGCCTCGCGATGCTCGACGATGACGGGGCGCAGGCGTGGGCGGCGGTGGGCTTCAAGCCGGGTGTGACCGACACGGTCGGGGCCAGCGTGAAGCGGGCTGCCGAGGACTGCTTGGGCCGGAGTCTGCAGGGCAACGCGTACGCGTCGACGCTCTACCTCTTTTGGGGGGTGGACGCCGACGCGCTCGCGCGGGCGGCAACGGCCGTGCTGTGCAACCCGGTGATCGAGACCGTCACGGTGTCCACGCAATCGCGAACGCTCGACCGCAGCGTTCCCAAGGCGGGAACGGACGCGTCACCGTCGGTGAAGACCGTGCCGCTGCGGACCGCCGACGACGAGACGCTGGCCGCAATCTCCCGCGACGGCATGCTCGCGCTGTCGCTCGCCGAGATGAAGGCAATCGCGGTGCACTTCGAGCAGCTCGGCCGCGATCCCAACGACGCTGAACTCGAGTGTCTCGCGCAGACGTGGAGCGAGCACTGCAAGCACAAGATCTTCGCGGCTCCGATCGACTTCGAGGACGATGACGGTTCGGTGCAGCGCATCGAAAAGGGGCTGTTCCGCACGTTCATTCGCGGCGCCACGGAGTCGATTGCCGAGGCCCGGCTCGCGGCCGGCGTCGACCCTGCGGAGGCACCGTTCTTGGTGTCCGTATTTCACGACAACGCCGGCGTGGTGCGGTTCACCGAGGACGACCACCTCGTCTACAAAGTGGAGACGCACAACTCCCCGTCGGCGCTCGACCCGTACGGCGGCGCGATGACGGGAATCGTGGGGGTGAACCGAGACAGCTTCGGCACCGGACGCGGCGCGGACCTGCTGACCAACGTGTGGGGCTACTGCTTTGCGCGACCGGACTTCGACGGTTCGATTCCTGCCGGCCTGATGCATCCGCGGCGGATTCGCGACGGCGTCCACCGGGGTGTCGTCGACGGCGGAAACCAGTCAGGGGTGCCGTACAGCCGCGGCTTCGAGCTTTTCGACGACCGCTACCTCGGCAAGCCGCTGGTGTACTGCGGCACGGCGGCCGTGATGCCGGCCGAGCGCGCGGGCGTGCCGACGCACGAGAAGCCGGTCGAGGTTGGGCACCACATCGTGATGCTCGGCGGGCGAATCGGCAAAGACGGCATTCATGGGGCGACGTTCTCCTCCGCCGAACTCGACGAGAACGCCCCAGTGCAGGCGGTGCAGATCGGCGACCCGATCACGCAGAAGATGATGTTCGACATGCTCGCCGAGGCTCGCGACGCGGGCTTGCTCAGCGGCATGACCGACAACGGCGCGGGTGGCCTTTCGAGCTCGATCGGAGAGATGGCAGAGTTCACCGGGGGCGCGCAGATCGACCTGGCGCGGGCGCCCCTGAAGTACCCCGGCCTGGAGCCCTGGGAGATTCTGATCTCCGAGGCGCAGGAGCGAATGTCCGTCGCGGTGCCGCCCGAGCATCTCGACGCGTTCATGGCCTTGGCCACGCGGCGCGAGGTCGATGCCACGGACCTGGGAACGTTCACCGACTCGGGGCGCTTCGTCGTCACGCACGGGGAGACGCCTGTGGTCGATCTGACGCTCGAGTTCCTGCACGAGGGCTGGGTGAAGACGCCGCTGCGGGCCAAGCTCGACGAGCTTTCCGTGCAGGTCGATGGCGTTCCCGAGGGCTGGCGCAGCGATGATGGCGTGGCCGAGCGGCTCGATGCGCTGCTCGGCTCACCGGAGGAAGCCTGTGCGGTGGACCTGTGCCGCAGCTACGATCACGAGGTCAAGGGCCTCTCGGTGGTCAAGCCTTGGATCGGCGTGCAGCGGGACGTCCGGTCCACGGCGACGGTCATGCGCACGCGCCATGGTCGGTCCGAAGGCGTCGTGCTTGGCGAAGGCATCGCACCGTTCTTTGCGGCGGACGACGCCGAAGCAATGGCCAAGGCGTGTGTGGACGAGGGCGTTCGGCGCGTTCTTTGTGCCGGCGCGCGCTTCGACCGGGTCGCGGCGCTCGACAACTTCTGCTGGCCCGACCCGATCCAGTCCGAGAAAACCCCGGACGGGGAGCACAAGCTCGCACAGCTGGTGCTGTGCTGTCGTGGCCTTCGCGACGCGTGCGAGGCCTACGGCGTGCCGCTGATCAGCGGCAAGGACTCGATGAAGAACGACGCGATGCTCGACGGGGTCAAGATCTCGATCCCGCCGACGCTGCTCGTCAGCGTGATGGGGCAGATGCCCGACGTTGCGGCTGCGCTGACCCTGCAGCCGCGCACCGATGGCGACGTGGTGTGGCTGCTCGGAATGACGCACCGAGAGCTGGGCGGGAGCTCGGCGGAGCGGCTTGGCGGGGCGTTTTCCGGCGCGGTCCCACAGACCGACGTCGCAGCGCTCGCCGCTGCGTACCGTGCCTTCGTCGAGGCGCGTGACGCCACGCTGGTGCGCTCGGCGGACGCGCTCGGTCGCGGGGGCTTGGCGCTGGGTCTGGCGCGGGCGGTGCTGTCGAGCGCCCGCAGCATCGACGTGACGCTGCCGACGCTTTCGGAGCTGGGTGCATACGGGTGGCTGTACGCCGAGTCGACGGGCAGGATCTTGTTCACGTCGTCGGCAGCCGACGCGGACGCCGTGGAGTCGGCGCTCGGAGACCACGGCCTGCTGCGGCTGGGCGTGGTCGGGTCGCGTGCGGCGGACGCGTCGCTGCGCGTCACCTACGGCGGCACGGCCCGGGTCCACCGGACGCTGGCGCAGCTTCGGGCCGCGTACACCGGCTCCACGGCACGCTGAGCTGCCGACGCGCGGGCCGGCTTTGCGAGCCTGATAGCCTCGCGGGCGCATGACCACGCGTGCCCTGTCGATGTCTCTGCTGCTTGTCGGCGCCTGCGCCAAGTCGCCGACGCCGCCCCCCGAAAAGGCGCCCGTGGCCGCGCCCGCGGTGAAGCCGGCCGCGACGCCCTCTCCGGACGCAACGCCTGCCAGTGCGACCGCGACGATCGAGCTCCCGTCCACCTACGAGACCCCGCCACAGGACGTGGTGGCGATCGTCGACGCACCCGCGGTGCCGCGCATGATGGTCAGCCCCACCGGCGCGCAGATGCTGCTCGCCCACTATGACCACCTGCCGGGCATCGAAGACGTGGCGGCGCCGTTCGAGCGCCTCGCGGGCGTTCGCATCGATGCAAAGCGCTATGCGGAACGACGGACGCGAATGTACGAGTCGCTCGAGCTGGTCGACGTCGCCTCTGGGTCGCACACGACCATCTCGCTGCCCGAGGGCATCCGGATGGGGACGCCGCGCTGGTCGCCCGACGGGAGCAAGATCGCCTTCACTCGCTGGACCGACGATGGAGCGCGTCTGTGGGTTGTCGAGGCCGCAACGGGACGCGCTGAGCAGATTTCGACCCTGCGCATCAACGACGTGCTGTCGCCGGGCTTCCGCTGGTTGCCGGGCGGGGCGGGGCTGCTGTTGATGACCGTCCCCGAGGGGCACGGGAATCCTCCCGCCCGCTCGATCAAGCCCGTGGGACCAGCGGTCTCGGACACGACGGGGGAGAAGGCGACCAACCGAACCTACCAGGACCTGCTCTCCGACCCCTACGACGAGGCGCTGTTCGAGCACCTGGCGACGGTGCAGCTGCAGCGACTCGACCTGGCGTCGAAGGCGGTGGCGACGCTCGGAACGCCCGCGATGCTGCTGGACGCCGAGTCGTCGCCCGACGGCAAGCACCTGCTGGTCGAGCGCATCCGGACGCCGTTTTCGTATGCGGTGCCGTACTACCGCTTTCCTCGCGTCACGGAGGTCTGGGATGACGGCGCAAGGGTCCTGCGGACCGTCGCGGATCGGGACCTCGCCGACCAGATTCCCATCGGCGGCGTGCGGACCGGGCCCCGCAGCGTGCAGTGGCACCCCCAGAAGCCATCCACCCTGGTCTGGGTCGAAGCGCTCGACGAGGGAGACCCGAAGAAGGAGGTCGAGCACCGAGACCGCGTGATGGTGCACGCGGCCCCCTTCGCCGACGTCCCGTCGATTCTGACCCGCGTGCAGCATCGCTTCTCGAGCATCGGGTGGACGCAAAACGAGGGCCAGTCGCTGATCTCCGACTACGACCGGGACCGACGCTGGACGCGAACCGTGCTGCACGACGCAAAGGGCGGGGCCGAGGACCGGGTGCTCGTCGACCGTTCCGTGCGCGATGCCTATGGCGACCCCGGGCGCCCGCTGTACGACCTGCGCCCGGACGGTACGTACGTCATTCCGGTCGAGGGCAACGCGATCTTCTTGTCGGGCAGTGGCGCGACGCCGGCAGGGTATCGGCCGTTCATGCAGCGCATGTCGCTCGACGACGGCACCACGACGCGCGTGTTCGAGTCGTCCGAGGACGAGTACGCGAGCTTCCTCGACTTTGCGGGGTCGCGAGACCGCTTCATCGTGTGGCGGGAGTCCAAGGCCGACGTGCCCAACGTGTACGTCCAGGATGCTTCGGGAGCGCGGCGCGCCATCACGTCGTTTGCCGACCCACACCCGCAGCTGACGGGCATCGAAAAGAAGATCCTCAAGTACAAGCGCAAGGACGGTGTCGAGCTGTCGGGGACGCTGTATGTCCCTCCTGGACACACCAAGGGCGAGCGTCTGCCGCTCGTGGTCTGGGCTTATCCGCTCGAGTACAACGACAAGGACACGGCGGGACAGGTGCGAGCGTCGCCCAACCGCTTCACGCGGCTGCGCAGCACCTCACCGCTGATGTTCCTCACCCAGGGGTACGCTGTCCTCGACGGGGCCGCGATGCCGATCGTGGGTGACCCGCAGACCATGAACGACACGTTTCTCGACCAGATCGTGGCGTCCGCGGAGGCTGCAATCGACGCGGCGGTGGCCGAGGGCGTCGCGGACCGCGAACGCGTCGCGGTGGCAGGGCACAGCTACGGCGCGTTCATGACGGCCAACCTGCTGGCGCACAGCGACCTGTTCAAGGCCGGGATTGCCCGCTCCGGCGCCTACAACCGCACGCTGACGCCGTTCGGATTTCAAAGCGAGCGACGCACGCTTTGGGAGGCAACCGAAGCCTACGTCAACGTCTCACCGCTGTTTGCCGCCGACACGCTCGACGAGCCGATCCTGCTCATTCACGGCGAGGCCGACAACAACTCGGGAACCTATCCGCTGCAGTCCAAGCGCCTTTTCCACGCGCTCAAGGGCAACGGCGGCACGGCCCGCTTGGTGATGCTCCCGCATGAGTCGCACGGCTACGCCGCGCGGGAGTCCGTGCTGCACGTGCTCGCCGAGTCGTTCCGGTGGCTCGACACACACGTGAAGGACGCGTCCGCCGTCGCGCCGCGCGAAGGCTAGCCCGCCTTCGCGGCGCCGACGATGGCGCGCGCGAGCTTGCCGTCTTCGGTTTGCGAAAAGGCCCGCTTCTGAAGCCATGCGGTGATCTCATCCCGCGCGGGGTGCTCGGGGTGGACCTGGTTGTAGAGGTAGTTGATGCCGCGCGCGCGGGCTTCCCCCTCGAGCTGCTCGAGAATGAACGAGCCCGCGCCGTGGCCCTGGGCCTCGGGCTCGACGACGAGCAGAATTTCGGCGTCACCCCAGGTCACGTCCATCCAGCCGTACCCGACGGTCTTGCCGTCGAGCTCCACGCGCCACCAGTCGTCCGGCAGGACCTCTCCAGGGGCACGCGAGTCCGGGCGGGCGGGGAGAGTGCCCGCCTGCGCCCCGCCGACGATGCGGGCCTTCTCAGCGTCCCAGTACGGGAGAGACTCGTGGATCCAGCGAAAGGATTGTGAGATATCGCGCATGGGGTGGCCCTGCGCGTGAGGATACCCGCGAATGTTCGCGGCGCAACCCTTTCTCGTCCCAGAATCACTCGGTCGGCGAGAACCCCTGGAGCTGGCGGGCCGACAGCGGAATCGCGTAGCTGGAGGTGGCCGGCGGGTCCGTATCGGAGTTGTTGTCGCACGGGACCATCGGGGTGGTCTGAGGCTGCGGGCCGCAGTTGCCGTCCTCGCAGTCGCCGCCGCCGGACTGCTCCACGCCGACCAGGTCCAGCGAGCGCTCGAAGGTCTCGTCTTCGAAGTCGACGATGTCCTCGGCGGCGCCGTTGCTGAAGTTGAAGCCGGCGACGCTGTCGACGGTCACGCGCAACGTGATCTCGAACGTCGCGCCCTGGTCGATGTACCAGGTGTCTTCGCTCGCATCGAAGAACCGCGGGTCGCAGGACTGCGTCGGCGGCTCGTGGACGAAGTACGTGATCTCGGCGACCTCGATTCCGTCGACGATCTGAACCTCGTCGCCGGTGCTGTCGGCGACGCCGCGCATCACGATGCGGGGCGAGCGGATCGGGCGGGTCTCCGGCGAGAAGTTCCGCGTTTCGACGATCTCGGCGGCATCCGGGTAGGGGGTGAAGCGGCGCGTCCGCGGGAGGTCACTCAGGGCGATGCGAAGGTAGCCGGCGTTGGTGCCGATGTCGGCGACCTGCATCTTCGGGGCGTTGCCCGGGATGGTGAAGCCTTCGCCCGGCTCGGCACGGTGGTCGTCGGTGAGCAGGTAGAGGCTGCTGTGGAAGCGATTCGTCCCGTCTTGGGGGTTCACGGCTTCGTCGTTGTGCGCGCCGCTGATCATCGCGATGAGGAACTGGTCCTCACCTTCGGGCGGCAGACCGCCCGCGGCGTTGGCTTGGTCGTCGATGCGGTCGTTCGCGGTGACGGCCGGGGCAAAGATGAAGGGCTCGGCTGGGTTACTCGGCGACACCGAGCAGCTCGAGCCCTCGCCGATGCAGCTGCTGAACGTTGCCACGGGTGTTGCGTTCGCAGCCCACTCTCCACCGCTGTCGGCTTCGTGAGCGCTGGTGCGGCCGAGGTCCCAGCGGAACAGGCGGCCGGCAGGGTCGGCAATGTAGGTCTCCTGCGCCTCGGCCCAGAAGCGACTGAGGCAGTGGGTACCCACGGCGGGGTCGACCATCAGGCCGTAGTCCTCGTCGAACTGGTCACCGATGGGCGCCGGAACTTCGGCGCTTTCGAGCAGCTCGCCCGTCAATGCATTGACGCGCAGCAGGTGACGGCCGGCCGAACCTGGAGCGTCGCCTTGGTAGCCCGAGCCCACGACCAGGAACGGGTCGGGCTCGTTGCTCATGTCGTCGTCGGGCACGTGGTATGTGAGCGCCGGTCGGGCCCAGGTCTCGCCCAGGACCTCGTCGTACGTCGCTTCGAGGCTCGGTTGGTCGGTGCTCCAGAGCACCTCGACCGGACCCTCCGGCGACGAGGGCGACATGTGGCTGACGTCGAGCGCGACGTAGTCGCTGCCGCCGGGTCCAAACCCGAACACGGCGAGGTGACGCCACTGGTGATCGTCGTCATCGGCGGCACTGTCGTCGAAGACGTAGCCGGCGTTGACCGTGGCGGAGATGCCGTAGAGGTGATCTTCGAGCGCTTCGGGCTGTCCGACGGCCGCAGGCCCGTGCGTCGACTGCTCGACCACGTTCTGCAGCAGCGCGCGCGGCACGAAGCCCCACAGTTCGTTGCCGCTGTTGTACTGGAAGGCGTGCAGCATGCCCATGTCGTCTCCGATGAGCACGGCCTCCTGATACTCGTAGTGATACGAGGGGGCACCCAGCGTGCCGCCTGCACCCCAAGACTCTGCGGCGAAGTCTTCGAGCGAGCGGGGTAGACCGCCCGCGTCGGTGCTGCCGAGGCGACGGCCGCCACAGTGCGGGTCGCGAATGCCCACGGAGGGCACGAACGCGGTGCGCAGCGGTGGGACGCGACGGACGAGCGTCGGCGCGGACTCGGCCAGGCCGGGGAGTTTCCAACCGTCGGGCCAGCTTTCGCCGAGCATGAAGCGCGCGATCGTGTTCGCCTGCGCGCCCAGGTTGGGCGGCGCGATCAGGCCCTGCGCCTGCAGCTCCTGGCGGAACTCGGCCGTGGCTTCACCGGCGTCGTTCGTCACGCGAATGACGTTGCCCGCCGTGTTGGTGGTGAACACGCGTCGCTCGTTCCAGGGCGTGGCCTGGAGACATTCGCCGGCGTCCCACACGTGCGATTGCGGGCACGGTCCGAAGGTCTCTTCGATCTCGTCGGCGGTCCACTCGGGGGAAGGCAGCTCGCACTGCTCGAGCAGGTTGCCGTCGCCATCGCGGTGCTCGCAAAGCTCCCGCCGGAGGCTTCCCCGCCATCCAGGCCAGGCCGTCGTCGCGTTCATGGACGTCTGCAGGACGTCGCCTTGGCCGGGTGTTCCACCCGCGCCCACGCCGAACTCGTTTGCCGACGCGCCGGGCCCCGAGGGGAGGTCGACATCGAGCTCGGCGGTGACGATCGACGTGAGCACTCCGGCGAGCTCTTCGGCCGAGTTGGCAAGATACGCGCAGTTGTTCGTGTTGTCCGGATCGGCGCAGGTATCCCAGTCGTTGGCCGGGGTGTCGTTGCACGGCGTGTAGCAGTTGAAGCCGGTGCATCCACCCGCGGCCGCGCACGCCATGTTGTTGATCTCGCCGGAGTTCTGGAAGAAGCCGACCACGTAGGTATTGACGCCGAGGTCGTTCCGAAGCCGCGCGAGGCGGCGGTAGAGGTTCGGGCCGCCCTGGCTCGACGGGGTCGGGACACCGTCGGTGAGCAGAACGGCAGCGGTCGGGGCACACAGACCGCCGGTGGCCTCTTGGGTGACGAACGAGAGGTAGCTGGCGACCGAACGGTGGCTGCCCTCGGTGTTCGCCATCGGATAGGAGCCGGGGATGTCACCGATGACCGATGCCCAGGGCGTTCCGCCGGCCGCATCGATGCCGCCCTCGACCAGCGGGGCGGTCTTGTCGAGGACCGTCTGCGTCGCCTCGTCCGTGTCCTGCGGGCCCCAGGCGTTCGCGGGGACGCCGGGGTTGTCTTCCAGGTTGAGGTAGAACGGCGCGTAGAGCTTGGCTTCGTTCACGCCGCCGTTCTGACCAACGACGCCGCCCGCGTCCGCGCCGTTGTCGTACGGCCAGACGCTCGTGGCCGCGTAGTGCGGGAACCCGTCGACGTAGGGCCAGTAGTAGAAGTCCTGCCCCCAGACGTTGTTGACCCGGTTCCAGTAACTGGTGCCGTAGTCACCGTAGGTTTGGTTGAGGATGGTCTGTCCGGGGTCGGTCTCGCTGTTGAGCTGAACGCGGACGCCCATGAAGCGCGGGAACCACTGAACGTTTCGGTACGCATTCGCGCCGTGCTGCGGGTTGCCGCCGATGAGCGGGGAGGGCGGTACGGCGCCGTTCTGGTTGTTGCCGCCCACGTTCGCGCCCACGCCCAGGTTGTCCCAGCGCAGGTACGGGTAGGGGCGCTGCGTGTTGCCCTGGCACAGCCGCCAGGTGCCCTGCGTGCCGCCGTACTTGAAGATCTCGTCCCACCAGAACGCCCCGTACCAGGTCACCCACGAGAAGCGGCGGTTGCTGTTGCAGCGCGAGGGGTTGTAGGTCGGGGGGTCATATTGGTCGAAGGTCATCAGCGCGAACGAGGCGCTGTCGGACGTCTGCTCGATGACGGCGTTGATGATTCGGCGGGCGGCGGACAGACGGCTCTCTCGGGTCCCGTTGTCGCCCTCGCAGTCCGCCCAGTCGCACTGCTCGTCGGCAGCCTGCGCCCGCCAGGTCATCGAGCCCGACGTGTCGACCACGAACAGGATCTGCGGACGCACGTCCCCGTTCGTCAGCCCGCGGAGGATGTAGTAGGGGTCGACGCGTGCCTCGGTCTCGCGCTGTCCGGCAAACAGCACGAAGCCGACCAGCATCATCAGTCCCAAGGCCTGCCAGATCGTTCCGCCGACGGTGCGAAGGCGTTTGGTTGTCCGCGTCATCCCAATCCCCGAGGGGCCACGGCCGCTGCACCGTCTCGGTGCAATCGCGGTGTAATCCCCGTGACACCTCAGTGCAAAAGTCGTGCCTCGCCCGCGTTCCGAGCGCGGACGGAGGGTGGCGCAGGTTCGCGCCTCCGGGAGTCCCGATCGGGGGATGCGCGATACTGGTCAGGCAACGACCCTTAGAACCGTCTGACCGACCGTTACCGTGCTGTAACGGCGGATTGGGCGCGTTTGGCCGTCCGCGATGCGACTGGCTGGCCGGTGTCGTCGGAGGAAGACGCAGGAAGGCCGATGTCGGACGGAGTGTGGTCTTTCCACCCCTCGACATCGGCCCTGATGCGGTGTCTCCCCGACACCGGTGCTGTCTCGTTATTGAGACAGGCTGAGACAGTGTTGTCTCAGAACGAGATATCCGCGTAGATGTTGAACAGCTGCAGGAACTGCGTGTAGACGCCGTCAGCGCTGGGCTGCCGCGTCGGCGCGGGGAAGCGGTTCAGCGCGCTTTTGCCCTTGGTGCTGGTCCGAAGGTAGATGATCTCCGTTGCGGTGAACGCCATGGCCAGGTGCTTGACGATCTGCCATCGCACGCCGGCTGCGATGCTGAACTTGTGCATGTCCATCAGCGCGGGATCGAGCGTCTCGAGCGGAACCGCGGTGCTGTCGTATCCAGCCCCCAGGTAGCCCTCGACTTCGGGGATGAACCAGTACGAGCCACCGAGCCGTACGCCTCCGGCATCTTTCCAGAAGCGGGGGAGGTGCTGGACGACGCCGGCAGCGGCAGGGTTTTGACTCCCGTCAGGAAGGCTGGACCCGCCGAAGTTCTCGGGCTCCGTGAGCGCGGTGTCGAGGTTGTCGAAGTCGCAGGTGGTGTCGGTTTTGCCGGCGACGTCGATGAGGCATTGACGCTGGGCGACCGACCACCGCGTGTAGTCGCCAAACAATCGAAGCTCGTACTTGTCGGTGGGCCGGATGCGGACGCCGAAGCGGATGATGTCGGGCAGCGACTGCGTCAGCTCGACCTCGGACCGGTCAGCCTGGCTGACCGCGAGCGCGTTGCGAAGCGTTCCGGTCAGCGTCATGCCGCCGGTGATGTTCGGCTGCGAGGTGTACGACGCGCCGATGAAGTACTTGCCCTTCTTGAGGACGTCGTAGACGAGGCCGATGCCGAAGCCGCCCTGCCAGCCGTTGACCTCGACGAGGCTGCGGCCTTCTTTGAGGGTGGTGTTGCCATCACCGTCGAGGGCGATGGTTCCATCGGAGTTCACCGCGACGAGGTCGTCGGTGCCGTCGGCGTTCCGAGCCCGAAGCGTATTCACTTCGCTGCGGATCGCCGAGCCACTCAGGCCGATCGAAAGACCGATTTTGCGGATGTTGAACGCGAGCGCGCCGGTGACGTACATCGAGCGGATCGAGCCGTCGATCGAGTACCAGCGCTGCTGACCGTCGGCAGCCCCTGGGAACTGCTGATTGCCCTCATAGACGCTGTTCTTGTCCCAAACGGCCGATCCGCCGAACGGGAACGAGACCGACAACCCGCCGTAGATGAAGTCGGTTCCGAAGTCCGACGAGACGCCGAGGAAGGGCGAGGCGATCGCGTTGAAGAGCGAGGCCTTGCCATCGTTGGCGCCGGGCGCCAGCTCGAGCGTCTCCTGGTTGTTCTGCGTCGGGAAGCTGCCGTTGGCGACGTCATCGGGACCCGCCGCGGGTCGCTCGTAGCCTGCCCACCGCAGTGCCACCGTTCCGTCGACGAAGATGTGCGTTCCTTTGGAGAGCGCGATGCCGGCCGGGTTGTAGTAGATGGCAGTGGGGTTGTCGGTCGTGGGGTGACCGTGTTCACCGCCAAAGCGTGCCGCCGCGATACCCGACGCGTGCGCGTCCGAGGCGCTCGCGAAGCAGGCCATCGCAGTCGCCACGCCGAGGCCGATGCCCCAAGCCCGCAGGGAGCTGCGCGAGGAGTTGCGGGAACGATGCAGGGTCGTCGCTGTGCGTTGCTTCACCATCGAAACCTCGAGCGGTCGGTAGCTCGAATCCGGCTTGTGCCGGAGAGTCGACGCACTCTACACTCTCGCCACGGTTTTTGGGCTTCATTGTTGGAAACCCTCGACCGTCGCAATCGAGTTTCGTCATGCCGCAGCAACACCTCGATGTTCCCTCGCGCACCTCGTCCATCCGGAACGTGCCCCTTCTGGGCATGGTCGTCGCAGGTTCGGTCCTCACGGCGCTGACCGGCTGCCCCAGTCCCGATACGGCCGGGCGCTTCGACGGCTTCGTCGACGAGACCCAAGAAGAGCGCGACGAGGCGGCAACCGTGAAGATGGACGTGGGCGGTTCGCTGGCCGACGTCACGGGCACCTTCCACTTCTCCCTCACGCCCACGCCGGTGTCGTCCACGACGCCGTTCCAGTTCATCGCCGAGACGACGTTCACGCCCACCGACGACGGTGGTGGCGAGCTGGTGTTCGATCTGCAGCCGCTGTCCCTCGACGTCGGCTCGACCTCGAGCCCGCGTGAGTTCGTCGGCAGCGTGATCACCGTGACCACCCAGGTCGACGCCGGCGGCGCGTTCATGCAGGACCTCGGCGAGGTCACGCTCGAGGGCGCGGCCAACCCGATCACAGGCTCGAACATTCTCGCGACGCTGCAGCTCACCGGCGCAATTCAGGACGAGGACGTCTACTGCGGCATCGTGAACGGCATGGTGACGATGCCGATCTCGCTCGATCTGTCGGGCTCCACGTTCGCGGCGGTTCGCATCAATCCCGAAGACGCGATGAACCCCGCAGCGCTCGCCGACCCTCCGGTTGGCGCATGTCCCGAAGGTGGCGGCGGTGGTGGTGGGGGTGGCTCCGAAGGAAGCGGTGGCGACACCGACTCCAGCACCGGCGGCTGACGTCATGCCCTACGATCCAGAGCGACCTGCATCGGCCTGGTCGCATGCGCTGGGCCCCATCGAGGGCGCGGCGGATGTCGGCGTCCTCGTGTTCTCCGGCTACGGCCTCAACTGCGAGGCGGAGACGGCCGCCGGCTTCGAGACGCTCGGCGCGCGACCGAAGGTCCGCCACGTCGCAGACGTCATCGACGACCCGAGCGCCTTCGACGACGTGCGCATCGTGGTGTTCGGGGGCGGCTTCTCGTTCGGCGATCACATCGCCTCCGGTCGCGTGTTCGCGAACCGCGTACGCAGTCAGCTTGGAGATCGCCTCGCGACGTTCGTCGATCGAGGCGGCTTCGTGCTCGGCATCTGCAACGGCTTTCAGACGATCGTGAAGCTCGGCCTGGTGCCGGCCATTGGTCGCAGCGCCGGCGAACTTGCGCCGCAGCAGGCCACGCTCACCCACAACGACCGCCGCGGCTATCGGAACCAGTGGGTCCGCTTGGTCATCGACCCCAACTCCCCATGCGCCTTCACGCAAGGAGCCTCGGGCGCGGTGCTCGAGATCCCCAGCCGACACGGCGAAGGGAAGCTGCTCCTGGACCCGGAGGTCGAGCAGGCGGTCCAGGCGGGCGCGCTGGTCCCGGTCCGCTATGCCGACGCGAGCGGCCAGCCCACGGAGGCTTGGCCGGACAACCCGAACGGTTCGCCGGGGGGCATCGCGGGCCTGTGCGACCCGACCGGTCGGGTCTTCGGCTTGATGCCGCACCCCGAGGCCTACCTCTATCCGGAGAACCACCCGGATTGGATCGCGCAGCGCGACGCGGGGATGCTTCCCGGTCACGGCGCGGGCCTTGGGATTCTCGCCAGCGGCGTCCGGGCCGCGGTCTCGTCGACCGGCGCCTGAAGGGCGTGCATCCGGGTCCGACGGGCCTGTGGCGGCGGACTCTCGCCGATGTGCGAGAGTAGGCGGCATGGCTGTCGACGCGGGGGACCTGGATGCTCTTCGAGGAAGCGACCGCGGCAAGATCGTCGTGTTGTGTGCCGTCCTGGTGGCAGCACTCGGCGCCGCGGCGTGGTTCATCTTCTTCGACCAAGAAGGCATCGGAACGCCGGAGCGCGCCGACAAGGTGCTCGTCGTCCGGACCCCGCGTAGCCGTGGCTTCAGCGCGGTCTTGGGGGAGGACGGCTTCGACGCCGCCGAGGGCGAGCTTCAGGATTGGGTTGCCAAGGCGCACAAGGAACTCGACGAGGTGCCCGAGGGGACCGACGTCGAGGTCGTGATGCGGCTCGCCGATCGCTTCGGCTACGGCTACGTCGTGTTCGAGGAGCCGCAGTCGGTGGACTTCTCCGGCGTCGAGATCGACGAGATCCCCGACATGCCCGAACACGTGCGCTTCGCGGTGCTGTCCGCGGGCGACTTCGCGTTTCCGCACCGTATGACGGTCAATCCGGAGCCCTCGGCCGTGCTGCGGCGGGTCGACATCAGCCTGCTCCAAGCCCTCTTCGCACAGGAGGTCCTCGCCGAGTCGCTGCCCGACAACGCGGGGGCTTCGGTCAGCGCCATTCAGCTGCGCTCCAAGCTCAAGGAGGCGCTCGCGGGGCTGGAGCTCATCGACACGGCGGAAGGGCTGGCCGACAAGATCCGGGGTCAAGTTGCAGCGGCCCTCGACGATGAGCGCGGGCGCGCGAAGCCGGTCGTGCTCGCGAGCGTCGATGAGAGCGGCACCGCGACCGCGCTTGCCAACGGTGGTGTGCTTACGAGCACGCGCCAGTTCTCCATCGTGAGCGACGATGGCATTCGCGCCGACCTCGAGCCGGCGCGCGAAGAGTCGCTGTGGTTCTCGGCGGCCGCGTCTGCGGACGACCGCGTCGCATGCTCGGCGCTCTTGGGCGGCAGCATCTCGACCGCCGAGTCTCCGCGGTTTCGTTTCTCTGAGGATGGTGGCGGGCTGCTGCTCGATACGCAGACCCACGGCCCGCAGCTTTGGACCCTCGATGGCGCCGCCGAGCAGCCCTGCAGCTGGGTGCGACGCGGCAGCGTCCCGCCGTCGCAGCTCGACGACGTGCAGCGGACGATGGTGCACGCCGACGGACTCGTCGCGCGTGTCGGGACGTCGCTGGACGCCGTGAGCATCGAGGTCGTTCGACCGGGGACCGACACCCCGGCGTCGTTGATTCGTCTTCCCAGCCTGACCCTGCGCGACGTCGCGTGGCTGCAGACGGACGTGCTGGCCGCCACGGGCGACGACGATGTCCTCTACTTGATCTCGACGGCTCCCGACGCGCCCATCGTCGCCATCGCCCCACCGGGGCTGGGCCGCAATACCTCGCTGCACGAGGTTGCACGCCTGTCGACGCGCAGCCTCGTCTTGACCGTCGGCTCGGACCCTCGTCGCCTGGTTCGGCTGGACGCGAACGCGGACTGGTCGACCTTGTTCGTCGCGCCGGCGGTGGAGCCAGGCGTCGAGGCGGAGGCTGAGGACGAAGACGAAGCCGAAGCCGAGGACGGAGCGCTCGACGAAGACGTCCTCACGCCGGTGTGGGCCGACGTCGCCGCTTTGAGAACAACCGTGCTCACGCGGGAGGGCTGGGTGTCTCAACCGACGGCCTCCGCCGATGGCGCGACGGTCGCGTTCACGCTGCAGGATCCGGCGCTGGACGACCCCGGTCGCGGCGACGATTCGGAGATCGCAGTCGTATCCGCGTCGGGTGGTCCACTGCAGATGCTCACCCGCAACGTGCTGCGCGATCGAGCGCCAGCGCTGACGGCCGACGGCCGATGGGTGCTGTTCCAGACCCGGGTCGAGCTGCCGCGAAGCAACTGGCGGATCTCGGTGCCGCGCGCGGTGCCCGTGCCGAGTCGCTCAGCGCAAAAAAAGTGATCGGTTCGCTCGCCGATCGCACTCATAGGCCGGCTCGCCGTCGCGGGGCCGCGCCATGGTGGGTTCACTTCGCATCGAACACATCGAGCTCGCGCTCGACCCAGATACGCCGGTGTATCTGGACGTGGACCGGGCCGACGCTGCCGTTTTTGCCGCGCTCGACACCATCGTGGCGGCCGGGGACGACCTCCTGGGTGCTCGGGCCGTGACGCTGTGCGGGCATGCCAAGCACCCGGCAGCACTCGAGGTCGTGGCGCGGGGGTGCCTGTCCGCGTCAGCGCGTCTGCGCGAGGCAGCGGCGGCGGCGCTCGGACATCGCCGCGACGACCCCCCGCAGCTTCTGGCGATGTTGCTGCTCGACCGGAACTCGCGGGTGCGTACGCGGGCGCTGCGGGTGCTCGCGCGGCGACCGGTCCACCGGCGACTGCGTCATCTCAAGCACGTCCGGCGGCTCCGCGCGGATCCTGACCCCGCGGTTCGGCGCGTGGCGGGGACCATCGGCTTGTTGCGGGCGCGTCGGCGCACCGTGCTGCTGACTCAGCGCACGATGTAGCGCGGGCCCGTGAACGTTACCGACTCGCGGCAGTCGAAGTTGGTCTGCGTGATGTCGTCAAGGCCCTCGAGCTCGGCTCGTCCGAGCAGGCGGTTCTCGATGGTGCCCTCGATTTCGAAGCCGTCGTCCTCGGCCGCGTTGAGGTCTCCCTCGAAGCGGGTGACGAGCGACCCCGTGGTGGCGAACGACGTCAACCGGCTGACCGCACCGGCCTCGAACTCGCCGTTTGCCTGCAGCGGCCCGACCGCCTTGGTGTTGGGGTGGCCGAACACCGAGAGCACGAGACGGCCGTCGGACTCCACGACGTCCAGATCAACCTCGACCGGCGTCTGATCCAGCCCTGCGAAGAACAGCGCGCTGCACATCGTCAGCGGTTGAAGCGCGAACTCCAGGTCGCTGCAGCCGCACTCGACCGCATCGAGCTGGACGCGGTAGCCACCCGACGCCTCGAGTCCGAGCGCGTCCCCCTGGGCGGCGGCGAGGTCCGAAACCACGCCGGGGTCGAGGCGGTCCGTCGGCTCCTCGGTGCAGCCGAGCATCGCCGTCGTCAGCAGCGCGGTCAAAGCGGTGCGGCACAGTCTCAAGACTCGGCGCCCCCGTGTTCGGCGAGGTACGCCTCGATGGCCGCCTTACCCGCACCGTCGAGCACCACCGAGCCGCCAACCTCACGGTCGACGAGCCAGTCGATCATCGAGCGCACGGAGACGATCGGCATGACCTCGATGCCCAGCTCGTCCCGCAGCTCGGTCAGCGTGGACTTGTTCGTCTTGCCGCGCTCCTGCCGGTCGACGGCGACGACGACGCCCGTCACCTGAACGCCCGCGGTCTGGTTGAGGAGCGAGACCGACTCTCGGATCGATCGGCCCGACGTAATCACGTCGTCGACCACGACGACGTCCATGCCCGCGGCGGGCTGGGTGCCGACGAACGTGCCGCCCTCACCGTGGTCTTTGGCTTCCTTGCGGTCGAAGGAGAAGCCGACGTCGGTGCCGCCTTCACACAGGGCCATCGCGGTCGCGACCGATAGCGGGACGCCTTTGTAGGCAGGTCCGAACACCACGTCGCACGCGACGCCTCGGCTTTGGATCTGGGCCGCGTACGCCTTGCCGAGCCGGGTGATGGCGTCGCCCGTTCGAAGCTGCCCAGCGTTGACGAAATAGGGGGAAGTTCGCCCGGACTTGAGCGTGAACGAGCCGAAGCGGATCACCTCGTACTGGACGAGAAGCTCAACGAATGCGGCCTGGAACGCCTCCACCGCAGCAGACTATCAGTCACGGCTCGGCTGCGTCTCGGGCAGCAGAACCACCAAGCGCGCACCCTGGCCCCCGTCGCGCCGGCCCTCGGCGATGACGTCGCCGCCGTGCGCCCGGGCGATCTGGCGGCAGAGGTACAGGCCGAGCCCGACCCCGCCCTTGTCGCGGCTGCGCGCAGCGTCGAGACGCCGGAACGGTTCGAAGACCTGCTCGCGGTCGTGCTCAGGGATGCCGTGGCCTTCATCTTCGACCGCCATCGAGTACCCGCCATCGGTCGGCTCGATTTGGATGGTGAGGCGGCCGTCGGGACAGGCGCGTCGAGCGTTGCTCAACAGGTTGCTCAGCAGGCGCTCGATCAGCAGTCGGTCGGCCTGAACGACGGGGGAGGGGACGGCGTCGACGTGGGCGTCGAAGCGCTCGCCCATGCGCTCGGCCAGCGTGTCGAGCGAGACGGGGGTGAGGTCGAGGTTGCCTCCTGCGGCCGAGAGCTCGAGCTTTCCGCTGGTGAGCAGGTCGTTGATGAGCTGCTCGAGCTCCTGCGTGTCTCGCCCGATGTCGACGAGACCCTTCTGCAAGCGCGCCACATGCTTGCTCGCGGCGGGGTCGGGTTCGGCAACCGGCGCGAGCATGCGGGCGCGGTCCTCGAGGATCTCCAGCACGACGCGGACGCGCGCGATGGGGGTGCGGAGCTCGTGGCTGACGTTGGCCAGCAGAACGCGCTGCCCTTGAATGAGCGCCTCGAGCTTGTCGGCCATGCCGTTGAAGGAGAGCGCGAGTTCATCGAGCTCGTCGGCTGGCGGCCCCTGTGGCGTGACGACGCGGTGCGAGAGCTCGCCGTTGGCGATGCGGTCGGCGCTGGCCTCCACCCGGCGCAGGCGGGAGGTCAGTGAGCGAGACAGCGCGCGTGCCCCGAGGCCCAGCAGCGTCAGCATCGCGACCAGCGAGATGATCATCGGCAGGCCGCGTGGAGGCTCCTTCGGCCGCACCGAGACCGTACCCACGACGCGTCCGGTGTCGGGGTCGAGCAGCGGGAAGAGGACGAGCTTTCGGTTTTGCCCGCGGTCGAGAACCAGGGGGCGGCCCTGCCGAAGGGCGCGGACGTGTCGCTTGTGACGACGCGGCGGGGGCTCGCTGCCCTTGGGGTGCTTCGTCAGGGGGCGGCCTTTGGCGTCGAGGATTGCGACGCGGGTACGCAGCGACCCTTCGAGCTCCTGCGCGGCGGCCTCGAGCGCGGGGGGGTCGTCGATCGCGTCGGCGAGCGCGTCGTTTTGGTCCTCGAGCGTCTCGAGGGCGCGGCCGACCCATCGCTCGGAGCGCTGCTGCAAAATCGCCCACGTCGCGACCACGCCCACCGCAGTTCCGGCGAGCACCGTCAGCACGACCGTGCTGTAGATGCGCCAGAACAGGCTGGAGCGGCGGCGTGGACGAGTGGACTTCACAGGTCGGGTCCGAGGACGTAGCCGACGCCGCGGACGGTTTGGATCAGGTCTTTGCCCTCGGGGTGGGCTGAGCCGAGCGCGCCGCGGATCTTGCTGAGGTGGACGTCGATCGAACGGTCGACGCTGGGGTCGAACTCCACCGGGGGGTCCCCGCGAAGCTCGCGGACCCGGTTGTGCAGGAGCCCGCGTGCGAGCACCCGGCCCGCGTTGTTGGCCAGTACCCACAGCAGGTCGAACTGGTACGCGGTGAGCTCGAGGCGCACGTCGTGCAGCGCGGCGGTCCGACGCTCGCGATCGATGCTGAGCGGGCCAGCGTTGATCTCGGCCGACGCGCCGCCTTCGGCAGCCTCCGGTGCGGCGTTGTGCCGCCGGAGCACCGCGCGAATGCGGGCGAGCAGCTCCCGCGGGCTGAACGGCTTGGGCAGGTAGTCATCCGCGCCGAGCTCAAGCCCGACGACCCGGTCGACTTCGTCACCCTTGGCGGTGAGCATGATGACCGGCACGTTCGACTGGGCCCGCAGCTGGGTGCAGACGCCGATGCCGTCGAGCTTGGGCAGCATCAGGTCGAGCAGCACGATGTCGTGCTCGCCGGCCAGCGCGCGGGCCAGCCCGGCTTCGCCGTCGCTGGCGATCTCGACGTCCGATTCGTGATCGCGCAGGTACTCGGCCGTGACCTCGGCCAGTCGCTCGTCGTCCTCGATGAGCAGGATTCGCACGCCTTCAGTGTGCCACCCCAGTGGCAGCCCGACCGTAAAGGAGCGGTGAACCCGTCATGAACGGATCGACAGGCCTTCATGCATGGTGGGGCTGCACGCAACAGGGGCGCAGGGGGGGACAGCTTGACACGTGGCAGGGGAGCCGATAGGCCTCGCGCATCGTGGCGTACGTCTGCAGCCAGTGTCACACGCAGCTCGAAGGCGACGGCGACAACCCGCCCGAGCGGTGCTCGAACTGCGGAGCCGAAGCCGGAATCGAGAAAGAGAAGGGGGCTCCCCCAGCCATGAAGTACTTCGGGCTCGTGGTGGTCGGAGCGTTCATCGCCGCCGTCAGCGGCGGGATCATCAGCCGAATCGCGAGCTGAACGCGCGCGCGGCGTACGTGCCCAGATCTGGCGGGCACCAGGGGCGGTTGTGCTAACTTCGCGCTCCGGCCTTGTTCGTACGCTGTTCAAACTGCCAAACCCAGTTCTCGCTCGACGACCGTCAGATCGGGCCAGAGGGCGTTGCGGTGCGCTGCGCGGTCTGCCGCTACGTCTTTCGCGTCGAACCGCGCGACGACTCGGGCGCGCGGCCGTGGTTGATTCAGACCGTCGACGGTGACGCCTTCGAGGCCGATGACCTGACGGTCCTGCGGGTCTGGGTCCGGGAAGGGCGACTCCATCCCGACGACACGATCTCTCGGACGGGCAAGCACTGGATCCGCCTGGGCGACATGCCCGAGTTCTCGGATGCGTTCGCCGGGTTCCCGGACCTGCCCGCCGTGCTCAGCCCCACCGACGCGGGCCCGCTCGACGCGACGGCGAGTGACGTGTCCCAGGTCGGGCCGCCGCCCTCGTATGCCGGGGATGACGTCCCGACCGCCGTCGCAGACGCTGCGGTGCCGATGGTGCGCGAGACGTCGCAGCGCTTGGATCTTTCGGGGCTGCTCGCGACACCCGACGACACCGAAGACACCGTTGCCCGCGCGCCGGGCAGCCTTTCGCTCGAGACGACCGAGACGAGCACGCTGTACACGCCGGCGCAGGAGGTCCCGGACGTCATCGACGTCGACGAGGAACCCGAGCCCGGCGCGCCTCGGCGCCGCTCGATGTTCGACGAGGACTCCGCGTCGATGGTGCTCGACGACCTCGTTCGCCCCGCGGAGGAGACACCCGCACCCGCGCGGCCCGAGACGAAGCGCCGCAAGCCCAAACATCAAACGACGAAGGTGCGCACCGTCGCCGCTGTGGCCGAGGCCAACGCCGACGAGAGCGGTGTCTTGCGCGTCCTCGACGGCGAGCCCGAGGCGGATGCACCGATCCCCGTTCGCGCGGACGAAGGGACCAGCGGTCGTTCGGCAGGACCGAAGCCGGCCGCCTCGAGCGGGTCGATGCTCGGTGCCGTCACTGCCCACGTGAAGCCGATCACCGGTCCCAGTCGGACCGTACCGGCGGCACCGCCAGCGTCCAGCGAGCCCTCGCTGCTGGCAGATGAGGACCTCGAGCCGCCGACGCGCCGACGCGCCTCCTGGCCGCTGTTCGCCGGGCTTGGGCTGCTCTGCGGCGCGGCGGTCATCTTTGGCATTCCGCCGATTCGCGACCGCGTGATGGGCATGGCCGGCTTCGTTGCGGGGACCCCCTCGGACGCGTCGGCGCCCGCACTTCAAACGGTCGACGCGGCGCTTCGCGATGGGAGGCAGGCTGGCCTGAGCGCGGCCGCGACCGAGGCCCGAACCGCGGCGACCGCCCCGGGGACGACGCCGCAGGCCAAGGCGAATCTCTCGCTGGCTGCGGTCGAGGCCGATGCGGCGCGAGCGATCGCGATGCAGGTCCAAGCCGCGCATGCCGGGACCGAGTCGGACCTGGGGTTCCGGGCCGCAGACACGGTCGAAGCCGCGGCGCAGGCGTTTGCCGGCATCGACGTCGCGCAGGCCGACGCGCAGCGGCTCTCTCGGACCCGCGCGCGGCTGCGGCTGGCGCAAGGGCGACCTCAAGACGAGGTGCTGCCGCAGGTGCCCGCAGCCGAGGTCGAACTGCACGCGCTCGCGACCGGAGCATCCCTGTGGCGCGACCCGAATTCTCGCGTGCCCTCGGGGCTGATCAGCAGCCTCGGCGGGCTCGAGTCTCCGTCGGTCACCGCGCAGCTCGTCCTTGCGATGGCGTACGCGCGCGGGGGTGATGAGGTCGGGGCGCAGCGCGTGGCCGCAGCGCTTCGGGAGCGCGCGCCGGAAGACCCAGGGGTGCTGGCGCTCGGTGGTGGCGCCGACGCATCGCCGACCCCGGACGCCGAGCCGGCCGAGACGCCGAAGGCACCCACGACGCCCAGCCCGGAGGAGCCCACGCCTGCGGAGCCGGCCGACCCCGAGGGCGAGGCGCCCGACGTCGCGGCCACGCCCGGCGGAGGGAAAACCCAGGGCAAGCCGGCCGGAGGCAAGGATGCGTCCAAGGGGATGTCGGTCGACAAGCTGATCGAGAAGGGCTGCGGCAAGGTCGAAGGCGGCGACGTGCAAGGCGGCCTCAAGCTGCTGCTGCGAGCGTTCGACCGCCGCCCCAACGACATCGACGTGCTGGTGTGCCTCGGCATGGCCAACCGCAAGAAGGGCGTGCCGACGACGGCGCTGCGGTACTACGAGCGCGCGCTGAGCCGCTCGCCGCGATATCTGCCCGCGCTGTTGGGGGCCGCCCGCGCCTCCACCAAGCTCGGCGAAGGCGACAAGGCGCTGGGCTTCTACAAGCGCGTGCTGTCCGTTTCGCCCGGCAACGCCGAGGCGAAGAGCTACGTGGCCAAGAAAAGCGGCGCGAAGAAAGCGGCTCCTCCGTCGTCCAAGCCCGAGCCCGCCGGGTCCGGCGATGCGCCCGCCCGCAAGCCCGAGCCCCCCGCCCCACCGAACTGATCGCCATGTCCGACGCCGAGGTCACCTCCGACGAACTGCTCGCCCTCCGTGCCCGGCGGGAGGCAGAGCGCGAGGCGATGGGCGACGACGACGTCGGCAAGCGACGTGCGCTGCACTTCATGCACTGCTGCAAGTGTGGCGCGCAGATGGACGAGATCGTGTTTCGCGGCGTTCGGGTCGACAAGTGCCTCGAGTGCGGCGGCGTCTATCTCGACGACGGTGAGCTCGAGCAGCTCGTTGGCAAGCCGGGCTGGATCGAAGAGCTGCGCAAGTTCTTCGGGAGCTAGCAGCCCGCGGCGCAACCCATCACGGCGCCTCACTCGTCTTTTTCGCTCCTGGCGGTGTCGCCAAAACTTGCAGTACGCCCGGTACAACTGCGTTTCGGCTCCTACCCAGGAGCGAAAAATCCTCCGCGAGCCGCCGCGCTAGGTTGCGCCACAGGCTGCTAGCACTCAGGCCGCCGACGTTGACGCGGACAGCAGCGCTGCCAGCCGCGGCGCGTCGAGACCGGTCAGGTCCGAGCCGAGGTCGACTTCGATCCCCGCGTCCCAGAACTTTGCGTTGGCGCGTGAGAAGGGCGTCAGCGCGTCGAGCTGCGCGTCGTCGACCGCTTCGAGGCGGCGGACGTCGCCGACGGCGCGGTGGGTGCGAGCCAGCTCGTGCGCCGGCCGGGGCCCGCGGTCTCCAGCGGCGGGCGCGAGCTCGAGGAGCGGACGGCCGCGTCCAATGACGCCCGCGCGGAACGACAAGCGCCAGCCGCCGCCGCGGGTCGGGCGAGCCCGCAGGTCGAGGTCGGTGCCGTCGAGGTCGCCGCGAAGCGAGACCATCGTGCCTTCGGCCGCCTAGAGAACGACGGGCGCCGGAAGGCCGAGCGCGTCGGCGGTGTCGCGCAAGATTTCTTCGACGGGGAGCCCGGCGCTGGACGGGGCCGCCGTCTCCTCGCCTTCGGTCAGCGTGTGAACGACGAGCAGCAGCGCCGCCGTGGCCATGAGCGCGAGCTGGGGGTTGGACACGCCGATGCCCGTGATCGCGAACAACCCCAGGGCCAGGCCGCGAAGGCGCTCGTCCCACGAGAGCAGCCCGCCGTAGACGGCGGAGAAGATGCAGAACACGGCCAGACAGACGCCGAGGATCTTCCAGCCGGAGACGAACGTGGGGTAGGGCAGCGAGAAGCCGAAGAGGGACTGCGCGATGCCGCCGAGACCGTCCTCGAGCTGACCGAAGCCCAGCGGATGAACGTAGACCATGTACAGAATCGCCGTCGCGAAGGACGACAGGGCGATCACCACGAACCGCACGGGGCGGGGCATCTGCGGCCGGAACAGGGAGAACGAGAGCACCGCGGCGACCACGACGCTGGCCATCACGAGGCTGCGCGCCCAGTCGGGGACGGGAGCGCCCGACAGGCTGTTGGGCAAGCCGACCGCCACACGCAGCAGCAGCGGCACCTGAACGACGGCGGCAAGCCAGCGAACGCGGGTGCCGGATGCATCGGCGTCTTTCCACAGGGCACCGAGTGCGAGCGCGGGTGCGAACAGGGCCAGGCCCATGGAGGCCTGCAGCGTCCAGCTGGGGACGCGTACGTCGAGGCTCGGCTGCGAGGCGGCGTGGACGATGAGGAGCGCGGCGCCGCCGAGGAGTGCGGGTGCACCAGCGACCCAACGGCGGGCACCGAAGCGCGGCGTCCTGAACCAGCGCCACCCCAACGACACGCATGCCGCGGCCGCGAGCAGGGTGCAGAAGTGATGAAGGATGAACTCGCCGTGGTAGGCCAGCCCCAACCGGGACGTCCGCGTCACGAGCGAGAGCATCAGTGTGAGCTCGAGCGCCAGGAACGCGATCGAAGCGACGAGGGGCCGCTGCCGCAGCACCCACAGCACGACCGTCGCGACGCCCGTGCCGAATGCGCCGATGAGGTACAAGCGCGACCCTTCCTCGGCGGCGCGCTGGATCGCGTCCAGCGGTGCGAGTCCGAGCAGCAGGGTTGCGAGCACCTGGAACGCAGCGGCGACGAGGGCAAACCCGACGAAGGTCGCCGCGGGATCGAGACGCGAGTCCTGCACGGGGCCCTCAGGATGTAGCATCGCGACCCGCGCTTGCGCACGGCTCCGGCCCGCTGGGCCGATAATTTCTGCGGATCGTGAATGTGTCCTACATGTATGAGCATGTGGACTCGTCGCGGGTTTCTGGGCGGAATGATGGCGGCCTCGATGTCGGGGTCGGCGTGGGCGGGTCCCCGTCCGGTGCTGGAGCGCGATTTCGTGCTGTGCCTCGATCCGGGTCACGGTGGCGACAACGCCGGGTGCCAATCACCCGGCGGCGCGGTCTTGGAGAAGGATCTGATGCTGACGACCGCGCTGACGCTGCGGGCCGCCGTGCTCGACCGGCTCCCGCATGTTCAGGTCGTGCTCACGCGGGAGGCCGACGCGTCGAAGACCCTCGCGGACCGCGTCGCGTTCGCGAACGAGTCCGGCGCGCACGCGTTCATCAGCCTGCACGCCAACGCCTCCGAGTCGAAGACGCAGCACGGCTTCGAGACCTACGTGCTCGATGCGCGCGCGAGCTCCCTGGAAGCGGCCCGTACCGCGCGACGCGAGAATGACCAAGGGCTGGCCGAGCCCTCAGCGCCCGAAGCCGGCGCCGAGGTGAGCACGATGCTCCGTCAGCTCGAGATGGCGCAGCAGCGCGTGGCCGCAGGTCGACTCGCGCAGTCGATCCAGGCGCACCAGAAGCTCGCGTTTCCCGAGCGCACCGACCGAGGCGTGCGCCAGGCTCCCTTCGACGTGCTCATGGGCGCACGCATGCCCGCCGTGCTCTTCGAGGCCGGCTTCCTCGACCACGATGGCGAGGCTGACCTGCTGCTCAGCGACGGCGGCCAGAACAAGATCGTCGCCGCCATGTCCGACGCCATCGTCGACTACTACCGCCTCCACGCCCGCACCCGCTGACCCCCGCCCGCGAGGGCCGGACAGGCCACGAGCAATGTGAGAGGAAGCGCGGACACAGCCACGAGCAATGCCCTGCTGGCCTGCCTCGTGTCCGAGCGTGGACTGGGACGTCGCGATCGGAACGTCGGACCTCCGAGCGCGAGGCCGCTCGACCACGAGCCAAGCGCTCGTGGGCCCTCGCGAAACCCCGGAGGCGCGGACAGGCCACGAGCAAAGCGAGAGGCGCCCTCCTGAGTGCTCGGGCGGAGAAGAGTGGGGCGCCGTGCTCAGAACGTCTGACCCCCGCCCGCGAGGCCGCTCGACCACGAGCCAAGCTCTCGTGGGCCATCCCGACCCTCCCGAAAGCGCGGACGGGCCACGAGCAATGCGAGAGGCGCCCTTGGAGGGAAGCGCGAAGGGGGCTGTGCCCCCGCAGCGATGGGAACCGAGAGGTTCCCCGAAATAGCCCTCACCGGAAGCGCGAAGGGGGCTTTGCCCCCGCAGCGATGGGAACCGAGAGGTTCCCCGAAATAGCCCTCACCGGAAGCGCGAAGGGGGCTGTGCCCCCGCAGCGATGGGAACCGAGAGGTTCCCCTAAATCACAACGTCCCGTCGACGACGGTCAGCGTGTGTTCATCGATCAGCAGCTGCCCGTCGGAGCACTGAAGCTCCGCATGCACGACGGCCTCGCGCCCGGCCAGCTCCTGCGGGCTGTACGTCTCGGGGATGACGAGCCACACCGAGATGAACTCGTAGTCGGCTTCGCCGTCGAGCGAGACGCTGAAGGGGACGGGGTAGTCGAGGTACGCTGCGAAGTGGCCCGACGGGTGGGTGCCCTCGATGCCTTCGATGTCCGCCCAAATCGACAGGACCGGCGTGTCGGGGTGGTCGAAGTCCAGAGGGTCGGGGGGGACCGGGAAGTCACCGCCGCGCAGGGGCAGCGAGAACATTTGGAAGCCTTGCGGTCCCAGCGAAACTGGAAGCTCGCCGTCGAACGGGATGAAGTCTTCGAGGCCGTAGCCGACCTCGAACCAACCTTCGCCGGGCTCGACGGAGGTTTCGTCCGAGCCGCCCTCTTCACCAGATCCTGTCGGCTCCACGGTCGTGGCCGAGGTGGTCGACGCCGTGGTGGTCGACGCCGACGTGGTGGAGGCGGAGGTGGTGGAGGCGGACGTGGCCGACGCCGAGGTCGGGCCTGCGGAGGCGTCGTTCGTGTCCGCGCTGGATGTGCCCGACGTCTCCGCGCCGGTGGTGCCCGACGTGCTGCCGTCGTCTCCGGCGGTGCCCTGCGGGCCCTCGCCGTCGCACCCGGTCAGCGCGAGCGCACTCATTGTCCACACCGTCACCGCCGCGCGGCTACCGAACCAAGCCATGAAGCGATGATGGCGGCCACCCGCGCTGGGTGCAAACGCTCGGGCGTTCGGTCCGGCTGGACCGGCGCGGACGCATGGTCGGCGCGACGCGCTCGAAGGCCGCAGCGGGTCGAGCGCTCGACGCAGCGCGCGAGGCTCCGATACGCTCACGCGGTGACGGGGACTCGCTGGGGGGTGCTGCTGACGTTGCTCGCGCTGTCGTGCGTCCGCGTGAACCCAGCGTTTTCCGACGCAGGCTCGACCGGTGGCGGCGCGGACGGAACCGCCGGTGACAGCGCAGGTCCCGCGAGCTCGGGGGCGGTGACGACCGCTGGCGGCGACGCGGGCGCAAGCGTGGGGACGACGGGGATGGGCGAGGGCACGTCGGGATCCACGACCGGCGATCTCCTCCGCTGTGGTGATGGCGTGCTCGACCCCGGCGAGGCGTGTGACGACGGAGACGATGAGCCCGGCGACGCCTGCTCCCCGGAGTGTCGTCTGCCCTGGACCGTGGAGTGGGAGACGCGCTGGACCCCCAACGAAGGTCCGACGCGCTTCTTTGGCGCGACTCGGGTGGACGACAATCTGTTCGTCACGGGACGCGCGCTGCGAGCCGGCGGTGCCGTGCCGACGCCCATCGCGGCGCGCTTCGACCTGTCGGACGGCGCGTTCGTCCAAAGCGTCGACGTGGGGGGCTTCGCCGAGGGCGAAGGCCTGGAGATCGCGGTCGGCGACGGGCAGCTGTTCGTCGCCGGTGAACACGGAGACCTCCAGAACCAGTCGGGGTTCCTCGCCGCGCTCACCTTCGATGATATCGGCGGCCTTGAGCCGACGTGGACGCGTGACGTGTTGGGCACGCGGTCCAACGGAGTGTCGGCGGAGCTGACGGGCGTGATGGTGACGGTCGGTGAGTTCAGCGTTCGCGGGCACGGCCTGGCCCGCTACGACCTCGACGGCACGCTGCAATGGGAGTGGATTCGGACGACGGAACCCAGGAACGCCAGCCAGGTGTTCGGGCTGGGTGGACGCGACGAGCTACTGCTGGTGGCCGCGATGATCGACACGAACGCCGTCGTGGCCCAAGCGGTCGATGCCGCGACGGGTATGTTCGATCCGATCGTGACGGCATCGGGGACCGGTACTGGAGACGACGCGGCGCAGGTCGTTCACGTCGTGTCGGACGGCTTCATCGCTGCGGGCTACCTCGTGGGCGAGGACACCGGACGGGACGCTTGGATCGCGAGGTACGGCACGGCTGGGGAACTGCGATGGCGAAGGGTGTTCAACGGTGGCTCGGATGATCGCGACGAGATCGAAGACGTTGCCGTGCTCGCAAGCGGCGACGTCGTCGCGGTGGGCATGCTCGGCGAGCCGCCGGTGCCGACCGTGTGGCGCGTCGACGATGACGACGGCTCGGTGCGCTCGGAAGTGGGCTTCAAAGATCCCGCGTGGACCGAGGGCTTCTTCCGCGCCGTCGACGTTGCCGGCGATGAGATTTTCATCGCTGGCGAGCGGCGCCAGGGTGAAGACGGCAGCGTCGGGGTGGGGATCGTCGCCCGGCTCGTGCCCGGCTGAGCCTCCAGGGCGGCTCGCCCCGCAGCCCCCGACGCAGCCAACCAGAATCGACAGACCCGGAATCAACAAACCCTTCTCCTCGGAACACCGAAAAGAAGGGGTTGAAGAGGGCGGGCGATGGGATTTGAACCCACGACTTCCGGTACCACAAACCGGCGCTCTAACCGACTGAGCTACGCCCGCCGTAAGGGAGCAGCGATGTAGCACGGCTGGGCAGGTCGGCCAAGGCCGAGGCGGCGATTTTTTCGCATCGTCAATGCTGGCGTTCGACGCGCTTGTTGCGCGAAAGCTCTCGTGGTCGAGGCGACCGCGTCGATGGAGGTTTGGGCGGAGCCGTGGCAGCGTTCGCCCGTGCCCTCGCAGCCCTCCAAAACGCTCGAGACGTTCCCCAACCCCAAGCCCGAGCGCGACTACGAAATCCGCTTCGAGTGCCCTGAGTTCACGTGCGTCTGCCCGCGCACCGGACAGCCCGACTTCGCGACGATCCGCATTCGCTACGTCCCCGACCAGGTCTGCGTCGAACTCAAAAGCCTCAAGCTCTACCTGTGGTCGTACCGCGACGAAGGGGCGTTCCACGAAGCGGTGACCAACAAGATCCTCGACGACCTCGTCGCCGCTGTTTCGCCGCGAAAGATGACCATCGAAGGTGACTTCTGGGTCCGCGGTGGCATCGGAACGGTCGTCACCGTCACCCACGAGAAGGAATCGGCGTGACCGCGCCGCCGCTCCCCGGACGCGCAACGCCGGCGGGGACGCGGCGAGGCGCCGACAGCTTCGGCGCGGGCGCTCGAACGCTGGGCCGGACCGGATTGACGGTGTCACCGGTCGGCTTCGGTGCGGCTCGGGTGACCGACGCGTCGCCCCTTCATCGGCGTGCGCTCGCAGACGCGCTGCGCGGGGGCGTGAACCTCATCGACACCAGCGCTCGCTACGGCGATGGCGGCAGTGAGCGCTTGGTGGGCTCGATGCTCGCCAACCTCGTCCAGCAGGGGGAGCTCCGGCGCGAGCAGGTGGTCGTAGTCTCGAAGATCGGCGAGCCGCAGCCCGCTACGTCGCCATCGGCCGGCTTGGACACCGGTGCTCTCGAGGCACAGCTTCAGGCGTCGCTGGACCGCTTGGGGCTGGAGACGCTCGACGTGGTGCTGCTGAGCGATCCGCAGCCGGGGTCGGAAGACGCCGGTCCGGCCTTCGAACAACGGATTCAGCGTGCCTTCGAGACCCTGGAGCGCTTCGTCGCCGACGGGCGGATCGGCTGGTACGGCGTCAGCAGCAACGGCTTCGCAGAGCCCGCGTCGAAGTCGACGATGGTGTCGGTGTCACGGATGGTCGAGATCGCGGAGGTGGCGGGCGGGCGCGGCCATCACTTCGGCGTCGTGCAGATGCCGATGAACCTGTTCGAGCTCGGGGCGACGCATCCGCGCGGCGACGAGCCCTCCACGCTCGACGCTGCGGCCACGCACGACCTGGGCGTGCTCACCCATCGGCCGCTCAACGCATTCCGGGAGCGCGGCGACGATGCGCAGCTCGTGCGCTTGGCGTCGGTCCCCGCAGAAGCGGGTGCCTCGTTGGAGGAGGCGCGCGCACGCCTGGCGGTGGTGCGAAAGCTCGAGGCGCAGTGGGCGACGGGCTTGGGCAAGACGCTTCGGGTCGACGAGCAGACCGACGCGGTCGACCTGTTCCGGTGGGGCCAAGAGCTCGCGCCGCGTCTGGATGCGCTGGGCCTCGAGCAGTGGGTGAAGCTGCGGCACGACGTCGTCGCGGTCCATCTGGGTCGCACCAGCGCCGCGCTGCTCGACGCGCTCGAGGGCGAGCTTCGCGAGACGTTTGCGACGTGGTGGACAGCGTACGGGACGGCGCTTCACGAAGCCTTCGACGCGATCGAAGCTGGCCTTCGGGGCCGCCGCCGTGACCGAGCTGCGCAGATCGGCGCCGCGCTCGATGGCTGCGTGCCCGGACCGTGGGCGAGCATGCCTCTGTCGCACAAAGCGGTGCTGACCGTGCTGTGTGCCCCCGTGTCCTCGGTGTTGGTCGGGATGCGGCAGCCCGGCTACGTCCACGACATCCTGGCGCTTCGGGACACGCCCGTCCGCCTGCTGTCGGCGGGAACGGGTCCGGTCGACTTCGGGGCGGTTCAGGCCGCGATGGACAAGGTCGAGCTGGTGCCTTCGGCCGCCGATTGACCCCCTGCGCGCCGAAACGCTACGGTTCGCCCGAGGACGAACCGCATGTTCACGGCGCTCGCATCCACCTTCGCTTCGGTCGCGCTCGCGACCTTCCTGTCGTTCGCAGACCCAATGTCCTTCGAGTATTCGGGGCAGACCGACGGAAGCGGCACTGCGATGTTCATCGTGAAGGCCAACCAGCCGCTCGACGATGTCGTCGTCACCATTCAGGGCGACGGCAAGACCATCAAGAAGCAGGTCGGCTCGATGAAGTCGGGCCAGCAGTACAAGGTGACCTGGAAGCAGAGCTCCGGCCGCGCCAAGTACCAGCTCGACGTCGCAGGCGAGGGCATCGAAGCCAACTTCGCCTTCGAGATCGTCAAGGCCGCGGCCAAGTCCGGCGGCGGCAAGCTCGGTCAGTTCAAGGTTCGCAGCAGCCGGGAAGACGTGGTCGAGCGGAACACGGCGATCTTCCAGCCCACGTTCGACCTGACCTCATACGAGTACAAAATCTACGACTCGGACGGCGACGTGATGGACAGCCAGACCGTGCCCGAGGGGGTGAAGGCTGGCGAAGACCTCACGATCAAGTGGTCGACCGTCGGCGAGGTATTCATGATCTTCGTCCGCGGCGAGGACGAGTTCGGGCGCTTCACCGAGTACAAGCTCGTGCCGTGGGCGGTCGAAATCCCGCACACCGAGATCAACTTCGACAGCGGCAAGTTCAACGTCAAGACGGACGAAGCGCCCAAGCTCGACGAGGCCCTCGCGGTCGCGTTCCACGAGCTCGTCGCGCTCGACAAGGTCAACAAGGCCGTCGGCGCCAACCTGACGCCAAAGCTGTACATCGTCGGCTACACCGACACGGTCGGCCGGGCGGGCAGCAACGAGAAGCTCTCGAAGAGCCGGGCCAAAGCGATCGCCGAGTACTTCCGCGACCGGGGCTTCTGGGCCGAGATCTACTACGCCGGCATGGGCGAGCGCGGCCTCCGGGTGGAGACGGGCGACAACGTCGACGAGGTCCGCAACCGTCGCGCGCTGTACCTGCTCGGCGTTCAGCAGCCCGCCGCCGGCGGCCAGATCCCCGGTCGGTGGGCCCAGCTCGTCGGTGAGCGCTCGCAGCCCGCCGGCTTCGTGCTGCCCGAGCTGCCCGAGAAGTGGAAGAACTACCGCGAGGAGCGGAAGGCGAAGAACGCCGGCGGCTCCGTGGACGAGGGCGCCGGCATGGGTGACGCGCTGCCCGAGGGTGGCGACGACGACGGGGGCCTGATCGGCGAGACCGGCGACGAGACGCCCGCGTTCGACAGTGGCGATGAGGCCCCGCCCGCGGTGGAGGGCTCGCCCGGCGCCACGAGCAAGGGCTGCTCGGTTTCGACCGACGGAACGCCGGCGTGGGGGTTGCTCGCCTTGTTCGCGCTCGGTGCCGTTCGCCGTCGCGACTGAGTGCCCGGCAGGCCTCGCCATTCGTGGTGACGCTGGGCATGGCCGCACCCGGCGTTCTGCCCGTACCCTGGGTCCATGGATTGGACTCGGGGTTTGTTGTTGGGCGCGTACGCCTGGATTGCTGGCTGCCAGGACGACCCGGAGCCCGACCGGGTCCCGTTGAGCTTCGAAGCGGACGCGCCGGTGGTGCGAGACTTCGTGCTCGACACCGACTATGTCGAGGTCGCCCCCGGCGTGCAGGCGCGCGTCGTCACCACCCTCGAAGCGGACTTCACGTTCGTTGCCGAGGGGGAGGCGCGCGGGACCGAGATCCGCTCGATCGCCGACTCGGGCCGGATCGGCTTCACCGGGAGCGCCACGGTCGAGGTCTTTGCGCGGGTCGACGACCCGCCGTTCGACGACCTCATCGGCACCGAGCAGTTCACGTACGCCAGCAACCTGGCGACGTTCTCGCCCTACCTCGTCGACGACCCGCAGTCGTTCCTGCTCGACGTTCCCGCCACGTTCGACTTCGAGTTCGAGCTGCCCGGCCTGGTGTACAGCCTCGAGATGGGCATGCTGTTCCTTCCGACCTACGAAGGCGCCTGCCTGGAGGTCGACGAAGAAGCGCGGGCGGTGCAGTACACGATGCAGATGCAGCCGGTTGCTGATTTCGTCTATCGGGAGAGCGTCGCCGTGGTCACGCCGCTGGGTCGTACGACGCTGGGCGAGGTCGACCTGAGCATCGACAACGGTGACCTCGGTCGTACCTACGACGCGGGGACGCTGAGCCTCGATGACGGCGCGCCGCTGGACATCGAGGGCCCGTGCCCGGCAGTGGATCCGCTGCTCGAGTAGCGCGGCTCAGGCGGCGAGGTCGGTCGGGAACGCCCGGACGCGGACGAGGTGCCGGATGCCGGTGCGGACGGTCCGGGGCATGCGGGAGAAGTAGCGCATGGCCGAAGGCACGGTCCCGAACGTGCGCTCGACGTCCTCGAACTTGCCCTCGATGTTCTCTCGACGCAGCGGGCTGACCTCGGGGTTGCGCCGGTACTCCGCGAGGTGGTCGAGCAGGTCGGCGTGATAGTTCGTGTCTTCGACGATCGAACGGATGGAAGCCGCCCGCGGGTGGCTGCCGTCGAGCACCGCGTGGATCTGTTGTTCGAGCGCTTCGAGGCCGCCCTCGAACGACTCCAGCAGCTGGAAATCGTAGTGTGGATTGGCGTGGACGACCTGCATCACGTGCCCGATGATCGCGTCGCGGGTGCTGTTGAAGCCCGTGGGGTCGATGAGCGACGCGGGGTCGTCGAGAAACCGCAGCAGGGTGTGGAAGCGAAAGTTGATGCCCTTGCCCTCGTAATAGTCCGCGGCGGCCGGCACGATGAAGAAGCGCAGCATGTCGATGGCGCCGACCATTCGCTGGGTCCGGTTGGGGATTTCGTCGATGTAGCCGAGCCGTCGCAGGCGGCGGAGTCGGGGCACCACGTTCTCGTCCCGACCGTACTCCAACAGCGCGGTGCGAAGTTTGCGCACCTTTTCGCGGAACTCCCGTGGGGAGCCCATGGTCTGCTTGACCAGGACCCAGGGCTCTTCACGGAGGCGCGGAGCGTCGTTGGCGGCCGTTTCCACAGCAAACAGCCTAGTGCGTGACCTTAGGTGTGCAAGGGGCTGCACATCGATCGTGTCACCAAATGGTGTCAGCGTTGTGCGGGCGCGGTTGCACCACGACGATGCGCACGTCGCGCTAGGCGGGGTTGTCCGCGAGCCAGCGGTTCATCCACACCGCCGACTTGCCCCAGCCGTCGCGCATGTTTGCCTCGGCGGCGCGCTCGGCCATCGACCCGATGCCGAAGATCTTGATCTTCACGCCGTGCTCGCTGACGCGAATGCACTTGTCGTCGCCCAGCGGCTTGACCGTGACGTCACCGAAGATCGAGATGCGGTCGGTCAGCACGCTCATCTTCAGCTCGTAGTGCCACCGCTCCTTGGGGACGTTGTACGTACCGGCCTCGGTGTAGCCCAGCTTGGGGCCGAGGACCTTCGCCACCGCGGCGGGCAGCTCGAGCTTGGGCGTGACCTGCATGGGGCGGACGCGAAGGTCGCCCTTGTCGACGGTCTCACCGACGTCGCACCGGCCGAAGCCGAGGCCTTCGCAGATCATCTTCTGCGTGAAGTCGGCGTCGAAGAAGAGCGTCCAGAAGCGCTCGACGCTGCAGTCGATCTCGTGCTCGAGGGTGAAGTTCAGCACGGGCGCACGCTAACTCAACCGCAGCGCGCTGCCCAGTCGGGGGCGACGCCGCCAACCTCGACCAGCACGACGGACATCGGGTGTGCCGGCCGCACCTGGGAGTACGAGGGGTCGTCGAAGCGCTCGAGCACGCGAACCGCGAACGGGGGAGAAAACTGTGGCAGCCAGTCGAGGGGCACCAGCAGGTGGGTGAGGTCGCGTCGAACGAACGTACACAGCTTGGCCTGTCGGTCGAAGTGAACGCGCGCAGCCTCGGCGTTGTTGAGTCCGATGAGGTCGACGATGGTCATCGTCCGCGGCGTGAAGAACCGGTGCGCGCCGGCGCCTTCCACCCCGACGACGGCGTCGGCGGGCAGTCGCTCCGCAAGGACCTGCGCGGGCTGGGTGTGAAGCACGAAGGTGTCTTCGGTGTGCTCGACGAGCGCGTCGCGGAGCTGATCGATCTGCAGACCGCTGAGTCCGGCGACCGGAACGAGCGCGGCGAGGGCGAGCCACCGGACCCATCGCGCGCGGTCGGGCCTGAACGCCAAGCCGACTCCAAGCGGGATGAGGACGACGGGCAGGGGCGCGACGATGGCGAAGTAGCGGGCCTCGAAGAACTGCACGCCCGGATGCAGGGGGCGGCTGAGCGCGATGGCGACCCACGTGACCACGCACGCCAGCACGATCGCGAAGCCGCTGCCTCGTCGCGCGCGGGCGTCGTCTCGAAGCGCGAAGGCCAACAGCCCCGCGCCGCCGAGGGAGACCAGCCACGGCTGCCACACGAGCACCTCATCACGCAGGTAGCCTAGACCCGCGAGACCGCCGCCGATGCCCTTGATGTACTGCGCGTTGGGCCAAGGCGCGCCCGAGACCGCGAGGCAGTACGCGACCCAAAG
The DNA here is from genome assembly GCA_039024335.1 of Myxococcota bacterium. Classification (GTDB taxonomy): domain Bacteria; phylum Myxococcota_A; class Polyangia; order Nannocystales; family Nannocystaceae; genus CAJXVA01. The sequence goes on along the minus strand of JBCCQM010000015.1, from coordinate 8,403 downwards.
CCCCAACCCGACGGCGGCACCGGCCGGGAGCGCTAGCGCTGCGCGCCAGCGCGGGTCGTCACGCCGCTGGGTCCACAGCGTTGCGGCCATGGTGCCGCCGAACGCCACGGCCGCGAAGAGCAGCTCAGGTCGAGCCCAGGGCGCAAGGACGCCGAGGATCAGCGCCGGGGCCCACCGGCCGCGCAGGACCTCGCGCAGACCCGTCAGGAGCACGGCGGTCGCGAGCGTGACCTCCATGCCGCTGGTCGCGGCTTGGACCGACGTCGGAACGCACGCCACCAGGACGCCGCCGAGCACGGTCATCGAGGCCAGGGGCAACGGGTGTTCGTCGCCGGCGCGCTCGCGGCCGAGCTCGAGCGTGAGCAGGGCGCCGGCCCAGGCGGTGACGGCGTGGAGCAGTGCCCCGAGCAGCTTCACGGGGATGACCGGGTTGCCGGCGATCGGCCAGACGGAGAGCAGCAAGACCCACAGCGGGCTGGAGAAGCCGGTCTCGTGATCGCCGGGGTTGTAGCTGAGCCCGTCGCCGGCCCGCAGGCTCTTGGCGTAGTCCAGGTGAATCCACGCGTCGTCGAGCGCGAAGTCTCGCGTTCCCCAGATCATCGAGGCCGCGAGTCCGAGCGCGATCAGAGCGCACCCGAACGCGACCGAGGACTCGTAGCGAAGCGCGGTGTCGCGGTCAGCAGCGGGTTCGGAGTCGGCCATCGAGCACAGCGTCCCCAAAGTGGGACGGGAGGAGATGCGCCTTCAAGGTGGCAGAGGGTCTCACCAAAATGAAGGGTGAGCGTGCATCTTCCTTGCTCTTCGCGGCGCGGGTCGGCATAACGGAAAAGCAGACGACACGGAGTGCGCCGGGGGGCTCATGAACGTGTCGACTCACGACAAGGACCAACTCGTGTAGGGCGGGTTGGCGGCGAATCGCAAGCCCTTGGGCAGGTGCCTTTTGTGGTGGCATCGCGACTCCGCTGAAGTTGCAGGGTTTCCCATCGGGAGACGCGCTCACGCGCTTTCTCGTGCCCCGATGGAGAAATCAAATGTTCGACTTCGCTTCCGAAAACGGCTTCAAAAACTACCTCAGCTCGATTGAGCGCTATCCCAAGCTGGACCGCGCCGGGGAGCTGGACCTCGCCACGCGCTACCACGACGGTGACAAGGCGGCCGGCGACAAGCTCGTCAGCTGCAACCTTCGCTTCGTCGTCAAGATCGCGGTCGGCTACCGCGGCTACGGCTTCAAGCTCAGCGACCTCGTCGCCGAGGGCAACATCGGCCTGCTGCAGGCGGTGCGCCGCTTCGAGCCCGAGCGCGGCCTTCGCTTCATGACGTACGCCTCGTACTGGGTTCGCGCCCACGTGCTCTCGTACATCCTCAAGCACTGGAGCCTCGTCGGCGTCGGCACCGGCCCCATGCAGAGCAAGCTGTTCTTCCGCCTCCAGCGCGAGAAGGCCAAGCTGCTCGCTCGGACCGGCAGCAGCGAGAACATCACCGCCAAGCTGGCCGAGAAGTTCCAGTGCAGCGAGGACCGGATCCGTCGCATGGAGCAGCGCATCGACGGCCGCGACCTCTCGCTCGACGCGAAGGCCTACCGCGATGGCACCGTCTCCATCATGGAGACCCTCCAGGGCACGGACGCCTCGCAAGAGACCGCGTTCTCCCGCACCGAGGTGTGCTCGCTGGTCCGCGAGCGGGTCGACGATGCGCTCACGCGCCTCGACCAGCGCGAGCAGGTCATCGTCCGCGAGCGTCTGCTCAGCGCGCAGAAGCGCACCCTCTCGCAGCTCGGCGAGCAGCTCGGCCTCTCCCGCGAGCGCGTCCGTCAGCTCGAGCAGCGCGTCAAAGGCAAGCTTCGCCGCCAGCTCGCCGACCTCGCGCCGCAGGAGGCGTTCCTCGAAGCCGCGTAGGCCTCGTCTCCATTCACACGTTTTTCGGGGCAGACCCTCGGCGCCATCTCCAGCGCCGGGGGTTTTTCCGCGGTTGGGAGCGCCGTACGGCGCGGCTACGGCTGGGCGTCGCCGTGAAGCTCGACGGCGAGCACCGTGATGTTGTCTTTGCCGCCGCAGTCGTTCGCGAACCGGACCGCCTCGAGCACCGCGTCTTCGACGTCCATGTCGCGGAAGAACTCCATGTCGCCGGGGCGCTCGGCGTACCCGTGAAAGCCGTCCGAGCACAGGATGATGCGGTCCTTGTCGAACAGCGGAATCGGGAGCGTGTCGACCTCGACGTAGTCCTTGTGGCCGACGGCGCGCGTGATGACGTTCTTCGCGCGGGAGGTCTGCGCCTGCTCGGGCGTGATGAGCCCGTGCTTGAGCTGATAGTTGATGAGGGTGTGATCCTCGGTCAGCTGCGCCACTTCGCCCTCGCGCACCAGGTACACGCGCGAGTCTCCGACCTGTCCCACCACGCCGACGTTCCCGCACACCAAGAACAAGGAGGCGGTGGTGCTCATGCCCCGCTGCTCGGGGTCGAGCTCGCCCATGCTGTGGATCATGTAGCAGGCGTTCTGAATCGCCCCGCGAACGATCTGGGTCAGCTGACCGACGCGAGCGGTCGCGTCCCCGGCCGCGATCTCCTTGATCGTGGCTTCGTTCCGCTTGAGCCACTCCCAGATCAGCTCGACGGTTTCTTGCGAGGCGACCTCACCCTTGGCTCGACCGCCGACGCCGTCCGCGACGACGAACACGCCCAGGTCGGGGTCGGCAAGATGCGAGTCCTCGTTATGCTCGCGCGCGAGTCCAACGTCGGTGTGGCCGAAGTAGCGGATCTGCATCCAAGAGGGACGATACCACGGGGCGAGGGCCGCCGCGGTTCACCACCACGTCGGGAGGGGGGCGTGGACGACGGCCGTTTGCGGGTCCAGCTGAAGGGCCCATGCGTGCAGGTGCAGCGCGCGAGATGGCGCCTCTGCGCCGGTTCCGTAGCGGGCATCACCGAGAATCGGGCGGCCCAGGTATGCGAGGTGCACCCGGATCTGGTGGCGACGGCCCGTGCGAAGTTGGACCGCGATGGTGTCGGGTGCGGCGTCGTCGATCGGCCACATCCAGCTCGTCGCCGGTTGGCCCCCGCGATCGACCTGCATGCGCTCACCGCGGGAGCCTGATCGAGCGAGCGAGGCGTCCACGCGGACGCCGGCGAGGTGGGGCGCGGCGGGGTGCTCGACGTCGGGCCAGCGGGGCGTTGCCTCGAGTGGATGCACGTCGCCGCGGCCGGGCGGCGGCCAGGGAGCCTGTTTTGTGCGCGCCAGGTAAAGCTTCCAGGCGCCCGCCGTCACCGCGCTGCGACCGCGCGCGTACGCAGCGGCGTTTCGGGCGAACGCGACCACGCCGGAGGTCTCGCGGTCGAGGCGGTGCACCGCGCCTGCCTCCCCGGGTCGGCCGAGGTCTCGGCATTCGGGGTGCGCGGCGGCCACGGCATCGGCGAGCGTGGCGGCGTCTTCGTGCCGGAGCCGAACGGTGTGGATGCCTGCCGGCTTGGCGACGTAGACGAAGTCGGGTCCGACGTGCAGCGTCGTCAGGGGAGGGGCCGCCTCGTCGGTGGCCGGGACCGATACGTCGAGCGCGTCCCCCGGCTGAAGGGGGTCGGCGCCGCGCAGACGACGACCGTCGCGGTGCACACGGCCGGCTCGACACCATGTTTTCGCTTCAGCACGCGAGACTCCGAGCGCTGCAGCCACGAAGGTATCCGTGCGCGGCGTCGCAACTTCCACGAACACGCGCCGAAGCGTGGCGTTCATGCGCCCCATCGTGGCGCGGTGGGGTACGCGGTCGCAGTATCCCCCGCGTTCAGGCCCGCGACGCCCGACGGGACCTCGATCATGCAGTCGACGCCGCACAGCGAGCGCAGGTTGCCCGAGGTCTGAGTGTCCAGGACCGAGGCCGATCCGTCGTCGTGCAGGCGCGCGCGGACGAAGTGCGTCCGCGAACCCGCGCCCTTGGCCGCGGTTCGCAGCGTGACCTCGGTCGTGGGCGGGGCGGCCTGCTGCACGCCGAGGCGGCGGCGAATGGCGGGCGCGACGAAGAGCTCGAAGCACGCGAACGTGCTGGCGGGGTTTCCGGGCAGCCCGAAGACGCAGGCGCTGCCGCGACGTCCGAACGCCAGCGGTTTGCCGGGCCGAAGGGCGATGCCGTGAAAGGCCCACGTCACGCCTTCGGAGGCGAACGTGGCCGCGACCAGATCGTGGTCCCCCACGGAGATGCCTCCGGTCGTGACGACGATGTCCGCCTCGAGGGCGCCGCGGAGCACCGCCGCAAGCCCCTGCGCGTCGTCGGGCGCGTGCCCATGATCGACCGGGACCCCGCCGGCCGCCCTGATCGCTGCGGTGAGCATCAGGTCGTTGCTGCTCACGACGCGGCCGGGCGGTGGCGTCTGGCCGCGCGGGACGAGCTCGTCGCCGGTGGACACAATCGCCACGCGGGGGCGTCGGTGGACGGGGAGCGTGACGTTGCCGGTCGACGCGGCCATGGCCAGGTCGCCGGCGCGCAGGCGTTGGCCGGCGGGCAGCACGACGTCGTCGCGCATGACGTCGCTGCCGCGGCGCCGAATCCAGCGGCCGGCCTCGACCACGCCGAACGCGTCGCGGTCGACCATGAGCGCGTCTGCCTCGACCCGCACGTCCTCTTGAGGGATGACGACGTCGGCGCCCGCAGGGACCACGGCGCCGGTCGAGATGCGCGCCGCACACCCGGGCTCGACGGACGTGGCCATCGGGTGCCCCGCGGCGCTCTCTCCGACGCGTCGCAGGCGGGGGGTCGGGTCCGCGAGGTCGGCCGTGCGGGCCGCGTACCCGTCCATCACGCTGACGTCCGCGGAGGGGAGGTCCCACTGCGCGTGGACGTCGGCACCGAGGACTTGGCCGTGCAGATCTGCTTCGGTCGGGACCGCGGCGACCGGCAGCGGGGTCGCGGCGTCGAGGACCTGGGCGAGCGCGTCCGCCCACGGGAGGAGCGGGCGGCGGCTCATCGCTTCGCTCCGGGAACGCGTGACGTATCGGCCGTCGACGGGGCACGGCCTGGTTTCGCCTTCGGCGCGGGTTCAGCCTTGGCCGCGGGCGCGGTGCTCTTCGGGCGCTCGTTGGGCACGCGCGCGGTGTCGGCGGTGGACGGGGCGCGCGTGGGGTCCGGCGGCGCCGGGTCCTCGAAGCCTCGCGGAGGCGGAGCTTTGACGGTGCCGCCGGTCTTGCCCTTCTCGACGTAGACCACCAGCGTGCTGCCCGGTTTGGGGTCGTGGCGGCGCGAGAAGTGGTTGATCCGCGCCAGGTCGCCCAGGCTCAGGTCGAACCGGCGGCCGACCTTGGCCAGCGTGTCGCCGCTGCGAACCTTGTAGCCGCGACGGACCTTGCCACGACGGCGAAGCGAGGCCTCGAGGTGCGCTCGCGAGCCCCGGACGACGTACTCGACCTCGTGCAGCTCGTGTGCCACGACGTTCGACGTCGCAGCGTCGAACGCGTTGGTCACGGCGAGCTGAAGCACTTGGCCGGCCTGTACGCGTGCGTGCGGATCGAGGTCGTTCCAGTCGATCACGTCCGGCCACGTGACGCCGAACGCCCGCTCGACGTCCCGCGGCGTGGTCGCCCGCGTGGTCTCGAAGAAGACGAGGCGGTGGCCTGCAGGCGGCGTGATGTCGGTGACCGCGGCGAGAGGCAGCTCGGGCGCGTCCGCGGCGGCGGACGCCGAGGGCTTGGGCTTGGCGGGGACGACCAGCGTCACGCCACCTTTGACCTCGGCGCTGTCGCGAATCCCGTTGAGCTTTCGCAGCGCCTTCGCGGTGGTGCCGTGCTTGCGCGCGATGCTCTCGAGCTTCTCGCCGGTCTTCACGGCGTGCGTTGTTTCGGACGCCCAGGCCTTGGCCAGGGCAGGCTGGGCGCTCGCAAAGGCGCCGGCCTTGTCTCGCGGGATGCGAACCGGGTAGGGGGCGTCGGTCGGTGGCGTCCGTCGCCGAAGCAGCTGCGCGTTGAGCTCGAACAGCAGGTCGGGGTCCACGTCCAGCAGCGTGGCCAGCATGTCGATGCGCGTCGACTTCTGCACGCGCACCTGCACCCAGTCGGCCGCGGGCAGCGGGTTGATCGTCGCGGCATCGACCGCGAACGCCTCCGGGTTGGCGCGGACGAGCGCGGCCGCGATGATCTTCGGGGCGTAGTTCGTCGTTGCGTAGGGCAGCCCGCTTTCGATCTCGCACAGACTCCAATAGTTGTTGGTGTTGTGCCGCTCGATGGTGGTCATCACCAGGCCGTAGCCGGCGTTGTAGGCGGCAAGCGCAAGCTCCCACGAGCCGAAGCGCACCCGCAGGTCCTTGAGGTACAGCGCCGCCGCGAGGGTGCTCTTCTCGATGTCGAAGCGCTCGTCCTCCCAGAAGTCCTGCGAGAGCCCGTAGACCTGTCCGGTGCCGGCCATGAACTGCCAGGCACCGGCTGCACCCACGCGCGAACGGACGGTGGGGTTGAACCCGCTCTCGGCCATCGCCACCATGACCAGCGCGGTGGGAACTTCGGCCTCGCCGAGCACCTTCGCCATGCGGTCGGCGTATCGGCCGGCGCGGCGCATCCAACCGCGGATCATCGCCTTGCCCTTGGGGTCGTCTCGGAAGTACCGCAGGTATTCGACGGTCTTCTTGTTCCACCGTACCGGGATGTCGGGCAGCGTGAGGTCTGCCATCCATGGGTCCGGGGGCGCATCGATGATCGTGCGCTGCATCGAGCCTTCGGGGAACGCCGCGCGCTCGAAGCCCGCGAGCGCCTCACGATCGGCAGCACCGGGGTCGTGGGCCCCCGCCGCCCACGCGACGTGAACGGAGGCGCCGTCGGGGCGACCACCGCGGACGCGGCGACGTCGCGTCTCGGAGACCTTCAGCGGTCCGATCCGGACGCGATCCTCCCCATCTGGCCGGGCCGCGGCAGCCGCAGGCGCCGGAGCGAGGACGACGAGCGCCGTGCACACGGCGCAGAACCGAGCCCAGCGAGCGGTTTGGCGCGTCGTTGCGCCCACAAACGCCGCGAACACGGCCCTCGGGCACCCCTCAGAAGGACGCACAAACATGGGAGCACGCTAGCAAAGGCACAAAAAGACGACTACCTTTCGAGCATGACGCTCGCTCTGGTCGGACTCGGCATCGGCGCCCTCGAGATCGGGGTGATTTTGATCGTTGTGCTCTTGGTCTTCGGTCCGTCGAAGCTCCCGCAGCTCGGTGAGGGCGTCGGCAAGATGCTCCGCGGCTTCAAAAAGGAAATGAAGTCGATGGAAGAGGACAAGGTTGCCGAGGCGGCCGAAGAGAGCCCCGGAGAGATCGACGTCACGCCCAAGGGAGAGCTCGACGGCGACAAGAAGCCGGCCTGACCCATTCAGGCCATCAGATCAGATTGTCGGCGCGAGACGTCGGCGCACCGCATCGAGCAGCGGAGCAGGAAGCGAGGGATCGCGGGCCAGCTCGCGCTGCTCGGCTCGGTTAAGCAGGCCGACGAGGCGCAGGGCGGTGCCCAGCGGGAGGTTCGGGTTGCGCATCAACGCGCGACGGACCCGAGGGCGGGTGCCGAATCGGCGTGCATCGAGGACGAGTCCGAGGACGGGCGCAGAGCTTCGGCGTGACGTCGCGATGCGCAGGATGTCCTCTTCGGTCACGTGGGGATTGCCCAGCAGCAAGGCCACGACGTCGGCGTGCGGGTCGACGACGAGGCGTTCCAGCACGCTGCGGTCGTTCGAGCGCGCGAGCGCCTTGCGTTCGCCGAGGGTCAGCGGGCGAGTCCCCGGCACCAGAGGGCGTGGCGCGGCGCCGTCGCGGGTGGTGTCGACGGTGTCGGTGAACAGCAGCTCTTTGCAGGCCAGCAGCTGGTGCGCGTCCGCGATGGCGTAGATCTGCTTGCGGGTGTCGTACGCGAGTCCGTCCCCGGAGGTGAGGTCGACGGCGGCAAGCAGGCTGACGTCGAACGGAGGGCCGCCCGCGCGCCCGGCCGTGGCTAGCGTATCGAGCAGCCAGGCGGCAGCGTCGGGAGGCAGGGCCGTCACGATCTCGCCGAGCTTGGCGGCTCGCATGCGGCGGTCCGGAAGCGCGGCGAGCCGACGCGCGACGACGCGTGGCTCATCCTGCTTCGACGGTGTGTCCCCCACCCGGTGAGTCTTTCACCGAACCCGGGCCGCGGCTACTGCATGTACTGCTTGTAGAGGTCCACGAGCAGCGGACGGGGGTCGGCCGTCTGCTTCATCGCCAAACTCGCGCCGACGAGGCCGAGCGTGATGATGAGCAGAAGCCCGACGACGGCGGTACCGAGCGGGTTCGAGCTGGGCTTCGCCGCTGCATCGAGATTGGCGTCTGCGGCGGCGAGCTCGTCGGCCGCGGGCAGCGGTGCCGAGCGTGGCGGCTCGCGCTCGACCGAGTGCGGTGCGCGGCGCGGCTTGGCGGCTTCGGGCTCGGGTGCCGGTTCGG
>JBCCQM010000014.1:0-77323 GCA_039024335.1 Myxococcota bacterium | reverse complement strand
CGATCTACGCGGGCAACAACCACGGCATGGAGTTCTTCCCCGAGACGGACCCCAACCGCGCGACGATCAGCGTGCGCGCGCCCGACGGAACCGACCTCGACGCCACGGACGCGATCGTTCGGCAGATCGAGGCCATCCTCGGGCGCGCGCACGCTGATCGTCGCGCGGTTGGGGTCCGTCTCGGGGAAGAACTCCATGCCGTGGTTGTTGCCCGCGTAGATCGCTACCGTCCCGACCAGCGCGACGACGCCGGCCATCGCCGACACGTAGCGGTGCCGAATCGACCACCGCAGCACCCCCTGATAGGCCCTCATCCACCGGTTCGGGCCGGTCTCGGCCGCGGTCTTGGTGCCCATCGAGGACGGCAGCAGCCGCGCGGTCGCGACGGGCAGGATGCCGATCGCCACGACGAGCGAGGCGACGAGCACGATGATGACCGTCTTGGGCATGTAGCCCATGAACTGGCCCATCACGCCGGTCCAGAACACCAGCGGTGCGAACGCAGCCACGGTCGTGGCCGTGGACGCCGCCACCGGGATGGCGACTTCCCGCGTGCCGTCGATCGCTGCCTGCCGCTTGCTCTTTCCCATCTCCGCGTGGCGGTAGATGTTCTCGACGAGCACGATCGCGTTGTCCACGAGCATGCCCAGCGCGAGGATGAGCGAGAACAGCACGATCATGTTCAGCGTCATGTCGAACGCCGAGACCACGACCATGGCCAGCAGCATCGACAGCGGAATGGACACGGCCACGAACAGGCTGCTGCGCACGCCCATGAAGATGATGAGCACGCCGACCACGAGCAGCAGCGCCGTGACGATGCCGTTTTCGAGGTCGCTCACCATCGAGGAGATCATCTCGGACTGATCGCCGAGCGTTCGGAAGGTGACGCCGTCGGGCCAGCGCTCCTGGTGCTCTTCGGCGAGCACGCGCACCGCCTGCGCAACCTCGAGGATGTTCGCGCCGCTGCGCTTGGAAACCGCCAGCGACACCGCCGGCTGGCCGTTCATGCGGGCGTAGGTATCGCGCTCTTCGTAGCCATCGACCACGCGCGCCACGTCACGAATGAACACCGGGCGGTCGCCCTTGCGCTTGATGGCGACGCTCTCGATTTCGGCGGGGTCCTTGAACTCGCCCGGCACCCGCAGCAGCACGCTGGCCTGTCCGGCCGTCACGTCGCCGCCGGGGACGTTGACGTTCTCGTCGCCGATCGCCCCGATGACGTCGGTCAGCGCGAGGCCGTAGTGATCGAGCCGCACCGGGTCGATCTGCACCTGGACCTCTCGCGTGCGCCCGCCGGTGAGCTTGGCATCGAGAACGCCGGAGAGTTCCTTGACGTCTTCTTGCAGGTCCTCGCCGAGCTTTTTGAGGTCTTCTTGATCGACGGGTCCCGCGATCGTGACGATGACGATCGGAAAGTCGCTGAAGGAGACCTCGGTGATCGAGGTTTCTTCGGTGTCCTCGGGCAGCTGTGGGCGCGCGCGGCTGACCCGGTCGCGCGCCTTTTGCATTGCGTCCTCGATGACGACCTCGGGCTCGAACTCCCGCGTGATGAGGCTGATGCCCTCGGCCGAGGTGCTGCTCATCTTCTTGAGATCTTTGAGCCCGGCAAGCTCGTCCTCGATCGGGTTGGTCACCAAGGACTCGATGTCCTCGGGCGACACCCCGACGTAGGGCGTCGTCACCATGACCACGGGAATCTCGACGTCCGGAGACGCCTCGCGCGGCAGCGTGTTGTACGTCTGCAGCCCGAAGATCAGAATGCACACCGTCAGCAAGAAGACGGTGGCGCCGCGTCGTACCAGTCCAGCGATCATGATCCGAACTTCGGCCGCCCTTGCGTGCAGCACGTGCCTTGGCGGGAAAGAATGACCGCGTCACCGTCGGCGAGGGCCCGCTGCCCCACGACCACGATGTTCTCGCCGACCTCCAGGCCGCCTTCGATGACGACCTGGTCGCGCACGAGCGGACCCAGCTGCAGCGGACGCCACCGCGCCACGCCGTCTTCGACCACGAACACACCGTTGGACTCGCGCTGCGTGACCAAGAAGCCCTGCGGGATGAGGATCGCGTCCTCGCGAAGGCTCTGCTCGACCGAAACGCGCGCAATCATCCCTGGAAGCAGCGCGGCGTCTTCGTTGGGGACTTCGATCTCCACGAAGAACGCGCGGGTGTCGATGTCTGCTGCGGGAAGGATGCGTGCAATGGTCCCGACCCGCGGTTCCGCGAGCGCGTCCACGGCCACGCGGACCTCGGTCCCCGCTTCGAGCAGCCCCACGTCCCGGTCGGCGACCGAGATGGTGACCTTGACCGGGTCGAGCACGACCAGCCGCGCCGCCGGCGTGCCCGGTCCGGCCACCTCGCCGACCTCGAGCGACACGGCCGCTAGCGCACCGTCGAAGGGCGCCCGCACCGTGGCGCGGTTGAGCTGAATCTTGGCCACGCGCGCGGAAGCCTGCGCGCTGACGAGCCGGTCGTGCGCCGCATCCACCTCGGCGCTGGCGATCGCGCTGCCCAACCGCTTGGCGCGGTCGAGCTCCCTGCGCGCGGCCTTCACTTCGGCCTGAATCTGGGCGATGCGGGCCTGATACAACCCGCGATCGATGTGAAAGAGCGGGTCGCCTTTCTTCACCGTGTCGCCGACCTCGACCAGCGCGGCTTCGACATACCCTCCCTGCGACGAAGCCAGCAGCGCGTCCTTGGAGCCCTCCACCTCGCCAGGCAGGGTCAGCTGGAGCGACGCGGACGAGCGCGCGATGGTGGCCGCTTCGATCCACGTGGCGCGGGCGGCAGGCGTCGATGCCTCGGCATCTTGGGCGGGGGGCGGCGATTCGGCCTGAGCGGCACCGTTGCAGGCGACCGCGAGCAGGCTCAGGGCAAGAAGCATCGGCCTCATCGGGAGACTCCGTTCATGAACAGGGACACGAGGTTGCGCTCGAAATCCGAATCGAGGGGGTGGCCGTCGAGCCACAGTTGAAGCTGGACGTGGATGGCTCCGACCAAGGCGATGGCCGCCATCGACACGGGGAGATCGGCCCGCAGCTCCCCCCGCTCGACGCCGAGGGCGATCATCGACTCGACCATCGCGAGGTCCTGGGCCCGCAGGGTGCGGATGTCGAGCAGCTCGGGGTCGATCGTCGCCTCGCTCTCGGCGCGGAACATCAGCCGCAGGTCGTCGGGGTACCGCTCGGCGTGGGCACGCAGCCGCGCGAGCGACTCCCCGAGGGCTTCGGCGAAGTTGTTGTTGCCCTCCAGCGGCACCTGGACGTGCTGCATGCGGGCGACCACCGCGCCCATCGCCGCGCGGTACAAGCCGACCTTGTTGGTGAAGTGGTAGTACAGCGCCGGCTTGGTGCAGCCGGAGGCCTCGACCACCTCGCGTACGGACGTGGACGCATAGCCGCGCGAGGCGAACATGCGAATCGCCTCGTCGAGGATTCGAGCGGCGAGCCCGTCCCGTGGGGCCTCACCGAGGCATGCGGTTTTTGCGCCAGCCGTCATATACCGACCGGTACGTAACCTGACACGGCACGACCCCGGCGGCAACGCGCGCAAGCGCGCACATCCGTGCGTTTCAACAACCGACGCGGGTCAGCGCGATGAGCGGTCCGTCCGGAACCGGCGCATCGTGGGTGGGCACGGGCAGGTCGACCTGCGCCTCGACCATCCACATCGTGTCCCCGTCCTCGTTGCACAGCGTTTGCTGTACGACCCAGATCCGCTCGCTCACGGCGTCGACGTGCGTCAGGTGACTCATGCGCGCGCGGTGGTCGAACACGAGCGAGCCGATCTCCTCCAGGCAGGGCGCCAGCGCCTCCTCGAATCGGTCGCTCGTCCACGCCGGCTCCGTGCTTCGCGAGGACAACGCGGCCTCCTCGAAGTCCCCGGCCGCCAGGGCTTTGACCAGCGACTGCATCTCGGCGCGAAGCCGGGCACGGAAGCTCTTGGGGTCGGCCGCGGGATCGGGCGGCGGCAGCTCCACCTCGGGCAGCTCGGGATCGGGCGCGGCCGGCTTGCCCATCATGGCTTCCCACTCGCGCACCAGCGAAGAGTCGGCGCGAGCCAAGGTCGCCCGCAGGTAGGCGATGATCTCCTCGACCCGGTCGTCGCGATACGTCTCGGGCACCGTCTGCAGCAGCACCTTGTACGCTTGGGACAGGTACCGGAGCAGGACGCCTTCACTGCGGCCAAGACCGTACTGCTTGACGTACTCGTTGAAGCTCGCGAAGCGCTCGTACATGTCGCGCACGATCGACTTCGGCCGCACGTTCTCACCCCGCAGCCACGGATGCGTGGTTCGGAAGCGATCGTAGACCCCGTAGATGAAGTTGGCGCACGGCTTGGGAAAGTCGACCTTCTCCAGCGCTTCCATGCGCTGCTCGTACTCGACGCCTTCGGCCTTGAGCTTGGCGACCAGCTCGGTCTTGGCGGTCGCGACCTGCTGCTTGAGCACCGCGAACGGGTTCTCGAGGATGGACTCCACCATCGACACGACGTCGAGCGGGTAGGTCTCCGCATCGGGGTCGAGCGCCTCGAGGGCTTCGAGCAAGAACAAGGACAGGGTCTGGTGCAGCGAGAAATCCCGCTGAAGCCCCTCGGCGACCTGCACGACCCGGGGCCCCGCGTCGGTCCGCTCCAGCACCTCGACGATGCCCGCGTTCTCGAGGTCCTCGAACAGCTGCGCTGCCTCCTGGCGCAGGCGTTCGCGCCGCCCTTCACGCTCGTAGGAGCGGTCGATGATCTCCAACAGGCGCGCGTAGCCTCCGGGCGCGTCGTAGTCCCCCGCGTCACGCTGCAGCACGGTCAGCAGCAGCCCGTGCGAGAGGTGCATGGACGAGACGAGCGGCTCGGGCTCCGACGTACGCAGCTTCTCCAGCGTCTTCTCGTCCCACGGCACGTAGCCGCGCTCGGGCGGCTTCTTGCGCGTGAACTTCTTCTTCTTGGCCATCAGGGCCTTGGCCTCGAGCTTCTTGTTCTCGACGACGTGCTCGGGCGCCTGCGCGATGACGCTGCCCGCGTCGTCGAAGCCCTTCCGCCCCGCCCGGCCGGCGATCTGCTTGAAGTCCCGCACCGACAAGATGCCGACCTTCTCGCCGTCGAACTTGCAGAGCTTGCTGAAGACCACCGTCCGAATCGGAACGTTCACCCCGACGCCGAGGGTGTCGGTACCCGAGATGAGCTTGAGATGACCGCGCTGGGCCAAGCGCTCGACAAGCGTGCGATACTTGGGCAGCAGCCCGGCATGGTGAACGCCGATGCCATGCTTGACGAAGCGCTGCACGTCCTTGCCGTAGACGGTGTCGAACCGGAAGTCGCCGATCTCGGCCGTGATCGCCCGCTTCTCCTCCTTGGAGCACAGGTTCACGCTCATCATGTTCTGCGCCTGCTCGGCGGCCTCGCGCTGGGAGAAGTTGACGACGTAGATCGGCGTGCGCCCGTCGTCGCCCAGCGTGGTGACGGTGTCGTGAATCGTGGTCTCGCGGTACGCGAAGTCGAGAGGGACCGGGCGGGTCGCGCTCTTCACCACCACCAGCTCGCGCCCGGTGTACTCCGGGATGCGCTGCTCGAACACACCGACGTCGCCGAGCGTGGCCGACATGAGCAGAAACTGCACGTGGGGCAGCGTGATGAGCGGGAGCTGCCACGCAATCCCCCGCTCGGCGTCGGAGAAGTAGTGGAACTCGTCCATCACGACGTAGTGAACGTCGGCGCTCTCGCCATCGCGTAGCGCCAGGTTCGAGAGGACCTCGGCGGTGCAGCAGATGATCGGCGCAGTGGGGTTGATGCTCGCGTCGCCGGTCATCATGCCGACGCGCTCGGCACCCAGCGATCGACAGAGATCGAAGAACTTCTCGCTCACCAGCGCCTTGATCGGGCTGGTGTAAAACGCCCGCTTCCCCTCGCACACCGCCTTGAAGTGCATGCTCAGGGCCACGAGCGACTTCCCCGACCCCGTCGGCGTATTGAGGATGACGTGACGCCCGCCCATGACCTCCAAGAACGCCTCCTCCTGGGCTTCGTACGGCTCGATGCCGATCTCGGCGACCCAGGCAAGGAAGCGCTCGAGGATGTCGTCCGCGTCGGATGTGGGCGTCGTGGGGACCTTTGCCCCCAGGCTCGCGGAGTCAGTGCGTTCGGCGCTCAACGAGAGCAGCAAACCTCTGCGGGGACCTCATTGCAAGCGCGACGGCGCCCGGGAACCAATCGGGGTGCTCGTGCAACTTGAAGGACGTGGTGCAGGGACTTTCGTGGCTCGACATGCTGTGCGAGGAGGCACACATCGAGCAGGATGACGTCGCCATGGATGCTGACGAAGAGGCGCGGCTGCGCCGGGTGATGAAGCGACTGCGGGCACAGGTCGAGCTGGATGCCGACGACCGCGACGCGCAGGCCCAACGGCGGGCTCGGCGAGCGCGTCACGCTGTCTCGGGCGAGATCATCACCTGAGAGGCTGCCCTTAAAGCGGCGAAGCGCCCTCGGGCCACCCGCGAGGGTGTCCAAGGACGCTTGGTGCGACCGCCGAGTCGCGTGAGCGACGTCGGTCTTATTCCAGGTCGTACTGCTTGAGCTTGCGGTACAGGGTCGTCTTGCCGATGTGCAGCAGACGGGCGGCCTTGCGCTTGTTGCCGCGGGCGTAGTTCAGCGCGCGACGGATGGCCTGCTTCTCGGCCTCTTCGAGGCACAGCTGACGCTCGGGCGACTCGGTGCGCGCGTAGTGGACATCGCGGACGCGAAGCTTGGCCGGCAGGTCGCGAAGTTCGATCTGCTCGGTGGCGCCGCTGGTCACGGCCTGGCGGATGACCTCTTCGAGCTCGTCCATGTTGCCCGGCCAGCGGTACGACCGGAGGCAGTCGAGCGCGTTGTCGGCGATGCCACCGATCGGGCGGCGGGTGGGCGTCTTGGAGATGATGTCCATTGCGACCATCTCGAGGTCTTCGATGCGCTCGGCGAGCGTCGGCACGTCGATGCGAACGCCACAGGCCCAGCGGACGATCTGCGGGTGCAGCCGCTGTCGGCCCGCTTCGCTCTCAGGCTTGAGCTCGGTGCCGATGACGACCCGGCCCAGACCGGTCAGCGCGGGGATGCGCGCCTGCTCTTCGAGGCTCAGGTCCTCGAGATTCGAGAGGTAGGTGAAGGCACCCAGGCTGACGAGCCGGCCCTGCTCCTTGGCGTTGACGACCTCGACGTTGGGCACTTCGCCGCCACCGAAGTGGTGAAGGATGCGTGCAATGGTTTCCTTTCCCGACCCCTTCGCACCCACGAGGAGTACGGGGAGGTTGGTCCGAACCGCGCGATGAATCATCGACTGGACGCGACGGGCAGCCGGAGAATGGCCCCGAAACGTGGGTGGGGCGCTCTTCAGACGGCTTTCGGCAATGGATTCGGGAAATGACTGGGCAAGATCGGCGGCCTGCATTGGGAAGTTCCTCGCTCAAAACGGTCTATTGTGAGGTCGGAATCGCGGTGCAACCCCTGAGGCCGACTTTTGTCGACTTTTTGGTGCACCCCACCCTGACGGCGCCTCGAAATCGGCGCCCCCTCGCCTCGACCGTCCCGAGATGGACCATCGGCTGCGCCCCACCTTCCTAAAGGAAGCGGGCACACCGGCGATGCCCACATAATGGGAGCACCGCTCGAATCAGCGTTTCCTGCCGCCTCCGCCGGGATTCGTGCCCAATGGACGCAGCGGCACGACCGCTGGCCTGCCCTGTTCGATGCGCTGGCGAGCGCGCCGCGATGCCTCATGGGCCTGATGAGCATGCGGGCCCATGCCCGGACCGATGCCAGCCGTTGCTTGTATGAAGGCTTTGAAGCACGGCTGGGTGGCGCGCTGGAGCAGCCCGGCATCGACTGGCCGGCGGGGTTCGGGATCTTCTCGTCCCGTCCGGCCCGAGCGCTCGGAGAACGACCCGAGCCGAACCTGCCCCGGCTGGCACCCGAGCAAGCGCTGCTGCTCGGCGGCCCGCTGCAGCACCTGCCGCTCGCGAGCGCCCGCGTGTTTGCGGCCGCCCTCGAAACGGCGCTCGGCCCCGACGCCACCTGGCCGATCGCCGACGACGCGATGACCCGAATGCTCGGCGACCTGCTCCCAACCACCTGGCAAGGTCCGTGGCGCCGGGGCCAAGGGCTCGAGCCCCCAGCCGTCTTCGTGCCGGTCGCCTGGGCGAGCGTTCGCGCGCTCGTCGGCGGACTGCACGCGCGCAAGCCCGTCTCCGCGATCGGCATGGAGCTCGACCCGGGCGCCACGATCAGCGTGACGTTTGCGGTCGCGACGGTGGAGTTGGCCGTCGAGCTCGCCGTCGAGCATCGCGAGCGCTGCGCTGCCTGAACGCCCTTGTTCTTCCCCCAGGCGTGTGGGAAGGAGTGCGCATGAGCACCCACCGTGACGCCGACCCCTCGCAGCTTCGCCCGCTCGTCGAAGCCGCCTGGGAGAACCGCGAGCTCCTCGACAACGCCGACCACCGCACCGCCGTTCGGCACACCGTGGCCCTGGTCGACGACGGCACGCTCCGGGTCGCCAATCCGCCTGAAGGCGAAGGCACCGACTGGACCGTCAACGCGTGGGTCAAGCAGGCCATCGTCCTGTACTTCGTCGTGCAGGAGATGCGGGTCGAAGACGTCGGCCCGTTTCAGTACCACGACAAGATCCCCCTCAAGCGGGACTGGGCCGATGCGGGCGTGCGCGTCGTGCCGCCTGCGACCGCGCGCTTCGGTGCGTTCATCGAGCGCGGTGCGATCCTGATGCCCAGCTACGTGAACATCGGCGCTTGGGTCGGCAGCGGCAGCATGGTCGACACGTGGGCCACGGTCGGCAGCTGCGCGCAGATCGGTCGCGGCGTCCACCTCTCGGGCGGTGTCGGCATCGGTGGCGTCCTCGAGCCCGCCGGAGCCTCCCCCGTCATCATCGAAGACGGTGCCTTCATCGGGTCGCGCGCCATCGTGGTCGAGGGCGTGCGCGTCGAAAAGGAAGCGGTGCTGGGGGCCAACGTCGTGCTGACCGCCTCCACCCCGATCATCGACGTCAGCGGCAGCGAGCCCATCACCCTCAAAGGCCGCGTCCCCGCCCGGTCGGTCGTGATCCCCGGCACCCGCAAGAAGCAGTTCCCCGCCGGCGAGTACGAGGTGGCCTGCGCGCTCATCATCGGGCACCGCAAGGCATCGACCGACCAGCGGACGTCGCTCAACGACGCGCTGCGGACCTTCGACGTCTCCGTCTGAGGCTCGTTCACCACCGCCGCGCCCCCCGGGGTGCGCTCGGCACGCCTGCGGGCCGGTCCTGCCCATCCGCCCGCCCGAGGGCAGTTCGGCGACCACACCGGACCGCAGCGGGTCGCAGGGTGGACCACCTTCACGCCCTGCGCTACGAATGGAGGGTGAGTTCGAGAGGCAACCGCGGGCGACGCATGCTGGGCAAGATCCGGCGTGGGCGGCTCGAGGGCACGCGCCCCGAACCATCTCCTGCTCCCCGCGACGCCCGAGCGCTGCCCGAGGCGCCCGCCGATCCGTCCGCCAGCTCGTCGGCTCCGTCGCCGGGATTCGGCAGCGGCGGATGGGATCACACCGCCGGGCCGCCTGCGCTGCGTCAACGCTTCGACGGGCAGGACGGGCACGGCAGCAGCAGCCTGCGCGCGCAGCTCATCAGTCTCTTTGCCGACCCTCGCGTCCAGTGGATCACCATCGAGTCCGCGGCGCGGGTGCTCGAGGCTCCGCGGGCCGACGTCGAGACCGTCATCGCGGCGCTCGTCCAATCCGGCGAGCTGATCGAGCGCGGTGACGCGTCGCGGCGCTTCCGCGTTCCCCATGCGGAAAAGCAGCGACTCGAGTCGATGTTCCGCGAGGCCGCGCTCGAGCTCGGGGAACAGGGCGTGCTCGCGCCGATCGAAGAGGACGCGCTCGCGGTCTACGATGACGACCCCGAAGAGCCGCGGCTCCCGGTCACCGCCGGCTTGCTCAGCTTGTTCCTGCCCGGCACCGGCCAGCTGCTCAACGGCGACGTCGGCCGCGCCTCGCTGGTGTTCGCTGTGTGGAGCCTTGCGTGGATCACCCACCTGTCTCCGGTGTGGACGTTCGTCTGCCTCTACGCCGGCGCTGAAGCGTTCTTCACCGCGAAGCTTCGCAGCATGGAGCGGAAGATGGCCAAAGAGGCGCTGCCCGCAGGTGGCTCCGGTCCGCAGGCGCTGCCGCCTCCCAAACCGCAGCAAGGCTGAACCTCCCACATCCCCGCCGTCCCGAGGTGGTCCGACCGCTCGGTGAACGATCGTGGACACTGGGAGTCGTGGGGGTTGGACGCAGGACGCGTAGGGAGGTCGCCTTCACGGGAGCGATGGTGCTCGCCTCCGTGGGCTTGTTGGTCTTTGGACTATGGTGCGTTGGGCTGATCCGCGACGTCACGCGGCTGAGAACCGAGGTGGCCGAACGTGTCCATTGGATGCAGGTTGCCCGCCGCGTTCAGACCGGGGCCTCGGCGGGTCCGGATCCAGCGTTCGACCAAGCGGTGTCGGCCCTCGACGCAGAGGTCCCCGCGTTGCAAGCGGCCTCCCGGCAAGACCCGGTGCTCGCGGCAGCCGTCGAGCAGCTGCTGGCGGGTCTGCACGCGGTCGAGCACGAGCACGCCCCGGCCGTCATTCGCGACGCCCTCGACCCCCTCGTGCCCGCGCTTCGGGCTCAGACCGCCGTACGCTCGGTCGAGCTGGGGCGTCTGTGGGACTCTCTGTACGCGCTCGTGGCCGTCGCACTCCTGCTCGCGCTGACCACCCTCGCGTCGTTCGTCTATGCGCGCTTCGTTTGGATGGCGCGCACGCGAGACGACATGGCCCGCCTGCAGTCGATGCTGCTCCGCGCGGATCGCCTCGCGGCACTGGGCACGCTCGCGGCCACGGTGGCGCACGAGATCAACAACCCGCTGTCGTACGTGCTGACGAACCTCGACCTCCTCCGGGACCGGATCGATCGAGACCCGCTCCGCACGCCCGCCGGTGATGACCTCACGCTTTGGATCGGCGATGCAGAAGACGGTGCGCGCCGCGTCGCGAAGATCGTCAAAGACCTTCGCAACTTCTCCCATCCCGGCTACAGCGACGCGCGGGTCAGCGTGGACGTGCACGCGGCCCTCGACGCCGCCGTGCGCATCACCGAAGGCGAAGCCCGCGGCCGCACGCGGATTCGCTGCGAGTACGGCAAGGCGCCGCTGGTGTCCGCCAACGAGGCGCAGCTCGGTCAGGTGTTCTTGAACCTGCTCGTCAACGCGGTGCAGGCGATCGAGCCTGGTGCCCCGCAAGACAACGAAATCGTCATTCGCACCCGGAGCGTGCGTGAAGAGGTCCTGATCGAGATCTGCGACAGCGGCTCGGGCATCGCCCCCGAAGACGTCGGCCGCATGTTCGAGCCGTTCGTCACCACCAAGCAGGCCGGCGAGGGTACGGGCCTGGGCTTGTACGTGTGCCGCAGCATCGTCGAGTCGCTGGGCGGGAGCATTTCGCTGAGCCCGATCGTCGGCGGGGGTACGCGTGCGGCCGTACGACTGCCCCGCTCGCTGCCGACCTGTGAGAGCGGCGAGCATTCGATCGCGGTCCATGAACCCACCCCCACCGAAGACCGCCAGCTCAAGGTGCTCATCATCGACGACGAAGCCCTGCTCGCGTCCGCGCTGGCTCGATCGCTGCGCGGGCACGAGGTGCACACCGCCAACTGCGGCGCCGACGGCCGCTGGGCTCGCTGCCCGCCACGCGTGACGACGAAGGCACCGTGCGATGGATGCGGACCTCGGTCGAACTGAACGCCGACCGCTTCGACTACCAAGGCGGCGTCCCCGGCCTCAACGTCCTGCTGCGCGCCACCCAGCCCGACATCGCAATCAGCCGCCTCGAAGCCACCCCGCTGGACTGATCACGCGCGTCCCGTTGCGTTCGGGCGCCGCGGCGCTACGCCGAACGCATGCCTGCGTACGACAAGCTGCTCGTCCTCGATCTGGACGAAACGCTCGTGCATGCCCGGCGCGTCCCTCTGGAGCGCGCGCCGGAGTTCTCCGTCGGCCCCTTCGTCGTCTATCGCCGACCTCATGTTTCCGCGTTCCTCGAGGACGTCCTCGACGCGTTCGAGTCCGTCGGCGTGTGGACGGCATCCACGCTGCCGTATGCGCTCCCGGTGCTCGACCACCTCGTCGACCGCCGCCGCCTCGCGTTCGTTTGGGGTCGCGAGCGCTGCACGTACCACTACGATCGGGAGCACGACGAAACCGTCTGGCTCAAGCCACTGACCAAGCTTCGGCGTGCAGGCTTCCGGAAGGAGCGCGTGCTCTACGTCGACGATTCGCCGGAGAAGATCGTGCGGAGCTACTCGAACCTCGTCGCGGTGGCGCCGTTCATCGGCGACCCCGCCGACGACGAGCTGCCGCGGCTCGCGACCTACCTCCACACGCTCGGTCCGGTCGCCAACGTCCGGCCGATCGAGAAGCGAGGCTGGCGTCGGCGGAGGGGTCAGCGGCCGAGCTGAAACCGTGGACGAACGCGACCGGCCGCCCGGGGCCAGCGAGTGCTGCGGCGTTCACGCGTTTTCACGGACGGCGTTCCCGCCCAGTGTGGCGGGCGCCGTCGGCTGAGATCCATCAAAACCAACTCCAACAAAGCTATCATCTTTGCATGCTGCCGTGCCCGTCCTGTGCCCGTCACGTTCACCCCGCGGAGCAGGCATGTCCGTTCTGCGGCGCCACGCTGCGGTCCACGGCTCCAGCGTTTCTGGCGCGGCCGGTGATCGTCATCGCCGTGGGGGCCGTGCTCGCAGCCTGCGGACCGGCATCGACGGGCATGGGCGACACGATCGAGGGCACCACGGCCAGCGATGACGACACGACCTCGACGACGGCACCCGGCACGACCGCACCCGGCACGACCGACGGACCCGGCCAGACCAGCGCGCCACCCACCAGCTCGACCACCGGCATGCGGGAGACCGGCTCGACCACGATGGGCGGCGGCAGCACGACCTGGGACGACGACACCTTCGACACGTGCGGCGGCTTCTACGGCGGATGCCCCACCGACAACCCCGGTGTCTCCTACGAATGCGACGTGTGGGAGCAAGACTGCGACCGCGACGAAAAGTGCATCCCGTGGGGCAACGATGGCGGCGAGTACTTCAACGCCAGCCGCTGCGTGCCTGTAGACCCATCGCCTGTCGGCGTGGGCGCGCCGTGCACGGTCGAAGGCTCCCCGTTCTCAGGCATCGACGACTGTGAAGCCGCCGCAATGTGCGTCGGCGTCGACCCTGAATCGCTCGAAGGCACGTGTGTCGCGCTGTGTTCGGGGTCGCTCGAAAACCCGACCTGCACCGAGGGGACATGCCTGCTCCACTATGGGTGGGTCCCGACGTGCATGGCAGCCTGCGATCCGGAGCTGGACGAATGCCCGCAAGGACAGACCTGCCTCCCAACCGAGGCCGGGTCCGCGTGCGTCTGGAACGGCTCCTTTCCGGTCGGCACGGACTGCATTCCCTACGGAGGATGCGAGACCGGGGCGGTTTGCGTGGACCAAGCGCAGGCCCCGGACTGTGGCTGGGATTTCTGCTGCGCCGCGCAGTGTGACCCCGCCGCCGACGCGTGTGGAGAAGGCCTCGTCTGCACGCCGCTGCCGGGTCAACCCACGCTCGGGTCCTGCGCCCCGGCATGAAGCTCGACGACGCCAAGCGGCGGCTTCGGGTGCTGCAGGATCTGCCCGCCCCCGACAGCCGAGCCCTGCGCGACACGGTCGAGGGCCAAATCCCCACGCCTCGCTACGCGATCTGGGAAATCACCCTCGCCTGCGACCAGCGATGCATTCACTGTGGCTCACGCGCCGGCAAAGCCCGCAAAGACGAGCTGAGCACGCAAGAGTGCCTCGACGTGGTGCATCAGCTCGCGGACCTGGGGGTCGGAGAGGTGACGCTCGTCGGCGGTGAAGCCTATCTGCGCAACGACCTCATCCTCATCGTCAACGAGATCCGCGCGCGCGGCATGTCGGTCACGCTGACCACGGGCGGACTCAACCTGAACGACGCGCGCGTCGAGGCGCTCGCCCAGGCCGGCCTTCGTTCGGCGTCGATCTCGATCGACGGGCTCCAGGCCGCCCACGACGAGCTTCGAGGCGTGCCTGGGAGCTACACCCGAGCCTTCGACGCCCTGCGCCGGCTGGCGACCGCGAGCATTCCGGTCGCCGTCAACACGCAGATCAACCGGCGCACGATGGCCGACCTGCCGCGCCTGCTCGAGCGCATCGCCGACGCGGGCGCGTTCGGGTGGCAGCTGCAGATCACCTCGCCGTTCGGCAACGCCGCCGACCACCCCGAGATTCTGCTGCAGCCGTACATGATGCTCGAGGTGTTCGACACGCTGCGCGGCGTGCTGGCCCGGGCGAACGCGCTGGGCATCAAGATCTGGCCGGGCAACAACCTCGGCTACTTCGGCCCGCTGGAGGGCACGCTTCGCAGCGCACAGAAGCGCCACTACAAAGGCTGCGTTGCGGGCAGGTTCCAGATTGGGCTCGAAGCGCACGGTGACGTGAAGGGCTGCCCGAGCCTCGGCGGGCCGGAGAACGTCGGCGGCAACGTGCGCGAGCACAGCCTCGCCGACCTGTGGACCCGCGCGACCGAGCTGGCCTACATCCGCGAGCGCACCACCGACGCGCTGTGGGGCTACTGCGCGACCTGCTACTACGCCGATACGTGCCGCGGCGGCTGTACGGCCACGGCCGAGCCGTTGATGGGGCGCCCGGGCAACAACCCGTTCTGTCATCACCGCGCCCTCGAACTCGACCGCCTCGAACAGCGCGAGCGCATCGAGCCGGTCGCACCCGCGCCGGGCATCCCCTTCGACCACGGCCTGTACCGCATCGTGCGGGAATGGAAGGACCCCGCTCGGCGCGCCGAAGGAGCCGTGCAGGTCGACGAACCGCGCGTGTCGAGGCTCCAGCAGTGGTTTGGCCCGGGCGAGCCCGTCGCCACGTGATCCAACGCGGATCCCGTTCGGGCTGCCGACCTGCACATCGCGCAAAAGGGTGTTATGGGCACCCTTCGCCGGGCGACCGGTGGAGATGCCGATGTCCGAATCCGACGCCAACGAAGTCCCCGCCACCGAGGCGGCCCCGCAGGCCCCCGAAGCGCCGGCGGACCCCTTCGAAGGCGTTCCCGCGCCCGTTCGCACGGCGCTCGAGAAGCGTGGCTTCACCAGCCTGACCGCCGTGCAGCAAGCCGTCCTCGCGCAGGATGGCGTCGGGCGCGACTTGCGGATCAGCTCCCAGACCGGGTCCGGCAAAACCGTGGCGCTGGGGCTCGCGCTCGGGCAGGCATTCCTCGACGACAGCCACGGCCGGCTGCCTCGCCGGCTCGATGGACCCCGCGCCATCGTCATCGCGCCGACGCGCGAGCTGGCCACGCAGGTCCGCGACGAGCTCTCCTGGCTGCTCGCCGAAATCCAAGGCGTTCGCGTGGAGTGCGTCGTCGGCGGAACCGACATGCGGGGTGACCACCGCATGCTCCGCAACCCGCCTGCGGTACTGGTCGGCACGCCCGGCCGCATGCTCGACCACATCCGCACCGAGTCGCTGTCCTGCGCCGAAGTGCACACGGTCGCCCTCGACGAAGCCGACCGCATGCTCGACATGGGCTTTCGCGAGGAACTCGAGTCCATCATCGACGCGCTGCCGCCCCAGCGTCGCAGCCACCTCGTGTCGGCCACCTTCGCCGGCCAGGTCCTCAAGATCGCGGACCGCTTCCAGCAGGATGCCGCCCACGTCGAGGGCACCCAGCTTGGCCGTGCCAACGAGGACATCGAGCACGTCGTCCAGCTCGTCGACTACAACCAGCGGTACGAGGCCCTGGTCAACGCGCTGCTGCTCACGCTCGGCGAGCAGGTCCTCGTCTTCGTCAACAAGCGCATCGGCGCGAGCGAGCTCGCGGAAGAACTGAGCGAAGACGGGTTTGCAGCGCTGCCCTTCAGCGGCGACCTTAGCCAGGCCCAGCGCACGCGAACGCTCAGCGCGTTTCGCAACGGCACCATCCAAGTGCTCGTCAGCACCGACGTGGCCGCGCGGGGTATCGACGTGCCCGACATCGCGATGGTCGTGCACATGACGCCGCCGCAAGACCCCGACGACTACACGCACCGCTCCGGCCGTACCGGTCGCGCCGGTCGAACGGGGCGCAGCCTGCTGCTCGTGCCGCCCCGCGCCCAGCACTTCGTCCGCCAGCTACTCCGCGCGGCGAAAGTCGAGCCTTCGTGGCAGTCGGTCCCCTCCCCGTCCAAGGTCCGCAAGACGATCACCAAGAACGTCCGCCGTGACCTTCACGCCCGGATGGACGCAGACGAGACCCCCGACGAGAAGACGATGGTCTACGCCGCGTCGATCCTCGAGAAGCGCGACCCGACGCTGCTCGTCGCGACGCTGCTGCAGATGGCCGAGCCTCGACTGCCGCGCGAGCCCATGTTGGCGCGAGCCCTCGAGCCCGAACCACCGCGCAACGATGACCGGCGCGGCACCGGACGCCGCTGGGACCGAGGCGGACGACGTCCCGGCGGACGACCGCACAAGCGTAAGTTCTCCAAGGGCCGTCACCGCAACTGAGCGTCGCCGGGCGCCTGAAGCCCGACCCGCATCACACCTTTTTGGGGGTGGCCTTGGGCAACAACGGAATGCGCTCGGCCGGCGCGCCCGCGCCGTAGATCCACCGGTACGCCCACCAGCGCCCCACCACCGACTGGGTGTACTTGCGCGTCTCGTCGTACGGGATGGCCTCGACGAACAGGTCGAGGTCCCAGCGACCACGCTTGGCGAGCCATTTGTCCACCGCGCCCGCCCCCGCGTTGTAGCTGGGCACCGCCAGCGCGACCGCCCCGGGTCCACCGCCGTAGCGCCCGACGAGCCCGCCGAGGTACTGCATGCCCAGGTTCAGGTTCGTCGCGGGGTCGTAGAGGCTGCCCTCGCTCAGCGTCACGCCGGCCTTCTTCGCCTGCCCCTTCGCCGTACTGGGCATGAGCTGGATGAGCCCGCGAGCCCCGGCCCACGATGTCGCGCCAGGGTTGAAGCGGCTCTCCGTCTGCATCACCGCGTAGGCCAGCAGGTCGGGGACATCATGGGTCTGCTCGTACCCCTCGATGATCGCGGTGAACGGCAGCGGGTGCGCAAGCTTCCAGCGCGGCAGATTGGCCTCACCCGGCGGGGTTCGCCGCCACGCGCTGCCCAGGTTCGCGAGCGTCCGCTGTCCTTCGGCGTAAAGCCCCGCCTGATTGAGCACGGCGATCGCAGGCCAGCCGCTGACGCCCGCGGTCCCCAGCTCCTCGCGCGCGTCTTCTCCAAGCCCCAGCCGCGCCAGCAAGACAGCCCGCTGCGCAGCACCACCAACCTCGGGCGCCGCTGCTTTGGGTGTCTCTCGCTGCAGCATGGCGAGACCTCGCTCGAACGCCTCGGGCCCCTGTTCGTGCAGCCGTGACATGGCCTGGGCCGACGACCAGCCCAAGGGGTCGGCCTCGACCGCGTCGACCCACGACGACGTCGCGGCATCGGCCTTGCCGAGCTGGCCGAGCGCCTTGCCCCTGAAGTAATGAAGTTTGGCCTCCGCGGCCGGGTGCGCGATGCGTCCCTCGAGCGCGTCGTCACACAGCCGGAGCGCCTCGTTCGCGTTGCCGTCCGCGAACGCGAGCAGCAGAAGCCGGCGGCGAGCTTCGTCCTGCATGTCGCCCTTGACCGCCAGGCCGGCCGCGAAGGCGGAGCGGGCCTTGTCGTCGTCGCCGTGCTCAGACCACGACTCCCCCGCCAGCACCCACGCATCGTCGGCATAGCTGTTCTTGGCGTGGTCCTTGGCGAGCTGCGAGAACGTCTCGGCCGCCTTCGCGTACTTGCCTTCGGCGTACAGCCCCCGCGCGCCCTGGTAGCGAGACTTGACCTCATAGGTGGTCATGCCCGCGGCGCCCTTGCACGCCGTCGCGGCCTTTTCGAACACCGGCCGCGCCTCGGCCCGCTTGCGCTTTTTGAAGATCGCGGAGCCCTTGACGTACAGCGCTCGGCAGCGCGTCTTGGCATCGACCCCTTTGCGCAGCAAGCCGTCCGCCGCCTTCGTGGCCGCGGTGTACCGCCGGCTGCCCAGCTGCGCGTCCATCTTGGCGATCGCGAGGTCTCGCTCGAACGCGGTGCGAGCCTTGGCCGACCGCGTCACGCCGGCCTGCTTGCGAAGCGCCGGGAGCACGCGTGCCGCCTCCTCCCCGTAGTCCGACAGCGGCGTCTGAAGAAGCACGCGCTCGTAGAGCTCCACCGCGCGGGCCTTCGACGTGGGGTCGTCCTCGTGGGAGAGCATGCGGGCGAGCTTGATGGTCACGCCCAGACGGCGAGACCCCTTGGGATATGCATCGAGGTACGCACCATAAGCGGCCCGCGCCTGCTCCCGCGCCTTGGTCCGAAGCAGGGCGTCCGCCTCGAGCACCGCAAAGGCCTCGGCCAAACCGGCATCTTCGCGGTCCGCCTTCGACACGTCGCGCACCAAGGTCAGGGCGGCGTCGGGCTGCCCCGCATCGAGCCGCGCCTGCGCCTGCAAGCGCGTGAGTCGAACCCGAACCGGCGCAAGCGCGGGCGCCTTGGCGGCCTCGGCGAAGCGATCGGCTGCCGCCGCATATCGCTCGGCGTCGACGTCCTCGAGCGCGCGCAGCCACTGTGCTCCGCCCCGCTCGTCGGCGGAGAGGTCCTCGGCGAGCAGCGCGTCGAGCAGTCGGGTCGCCTCAGCGTGATCGCGACGCTCGCGGGCAAGGATTGCCTGCCGCCCCAAGCCCTCGTCGAACCACAATGCGCGCTCGGTCGCTTCGGGTGCATCCGCCGACGGCACCTGCGCACTCGGCTCGGCCGCAGCCGGCACCGCCTCGGCAGCGTCGTCCCCGGCCGCGGAAATGGTGGCGGAAGGTCCGTCGGTCTTGCAGCCCCCCGCGACGACCGCGAGCAGCAGAAGGAAGTTCGCGATCGTCGGGCGTCGGGCGCTCATACCAGGCGGGTGGGCTCGCTCTCGGGGTCGTAGATTTCGACGCGGTTGCGGCCGTTCCGCTTCGCGACGTACAGCGCGGCGTCGGCCGCTTCGATCAGCGCGTCCGCGGTGGGCTCGACGAGCATGCCCAGATCGGCAACGCCGAGGCTGACCGTCACCGGGAGCGTCTGCTCGTCGATGGGGAACGGCTTGCGGTTGACCGTCTCCATGATCCGGTACGCCGCCCGCGCGGCCCGCAGGGCGTCGACGTCGCGACAGATCAGCGCGAACTCCTCACCGCCGTAGCGGGCGAAGATGTCCTCGCTGCGGGTCGTGCCCGCCACGCGGTCGGCCAAGGACTTGAGCACCTGATCACCTGCGGGGTGCCCGAGCGTGTCGTTCACGTTCTTGAAGTGATCGATATCAAACAGGACGAGCGACAGCGGCTTGCCGTGGCGGAGCGCAAACGCCACGTCACTTTCCAGCCGGTTGTTGAAATACCCGCGATTGAACACGCCCGTGAGCCGATCCCGGAGGGCCGACTCATAGAGGTTCCGCTGGAAGTCCTCATCGAAGTCGTCGTGATAGGTGAACTTCAGGACGCTCTGCGCTCCGATTTGGATCTTGTCGCCCTCTTGGAGTTCGTACCGGTCCACTTTCTTGCCGTTCGCGTAGGTTCCGTTGGTGGAGCCCGCATCGAGCAGGTAGTAGCCACCTTCGTCCTCCTCTACGGCCGCGTGGGTCCGGGAGATTCCCTCGTCGTTGATCCGCACGTCGGTTTGCAGGCCCCGCCCGATGGTGGTCCGCGCCGTTTCCTTCAGCGGAAACATCTCGCCCATCCGGTCCCCGGACAACACCACCACGAACGCCCGCTTCTTGCCGCCCCGGGCCCGATCCAGGCCGTCGGGTTCGAGTCGTATCGTGGTCTTCGACATGCTGTGTGCCATCGTAGTAGCGACGGCGGACTTCTGGCAACAACGCGGCAAGCAAGCGTATAGTCGCCTCGCGCCTCCGCCCTCACGCCCCGCTGATGTCCTACGCATCCCAGCTCATGTCCGTTTCCCTGGCGCTGACGCTCGCCGGCAGCCCAACGGCCGCCCTCGCGATGGCGCAGCCCGCCGCTGAAGCCCCTGCAACCGAGTCCGAGGCTCCCGCCGAGGCCGAAACCGAGATGCGGGAAGATCCGCAGCTCAGCCGGGCCATGGAGTCCTACGAGCTCGGAACCCAGGCCTACAACGCCGCGCGGTACGAGGACGCGCTGGGGCACTTCCAAGAGGCCGCTACGCTCTACGCCTCGCCGGATTTCCAGTACAACATCGGCCTTTGCTACGAACGGCTCGGCAAGCCCGAGGAGGCGGTCCGCGCGTACAAGACGTACCTGCGCGCCAAGCCGAACGCCCCCGACCGCGCCAACGTCGAGGACAGGATCTTCACGCTGGAGAAGCAGCTCGCCGAAGAGAGCGGCGAGGCAGGCCCGGCTCCCGAACCGGCACCGCAACCCGATCCTGAGCCCGAGCCCGTCGATACGACGAAGGGCCGCGGCCTGATCATCGGCGGCGCCGCCCTCACGGGCCTGGGTGCTGCCATCGCACTCGGCGGCGGCCTGGGCTTCGGCGTCGCTGCGAGCTCACGCTCCGACGATCTCGACGCCATTCAGACCGGGGGCAACCCCAACGACAGCACCTTCGCCGATGCCGAAGCCCTCGATGACGAAGGCCGGCGCTTCGAGACCCTGCAGATCGTGACGGCCGCCGCCGGCGCCGCGGTAGCCATCGGTGGGGTCGCCATGCTCGCGATCGGGCTCAAGCGCCGAAAGAACGCTCGCAGCGGATCCCAGGCCGTCCTCGTGCCAACGTTTACAGGTCGCTCCGCCGGCTTCTCCCTACAAGGACGCTTCTAGATGTCGCGCACCCCCTGGCTCCTCCTGATTCCTCTGCTCACCGCGTGCTACTCGGCGGAGCTCGACCCCGCGATTGAGGGTGTCTTCACGTGCGAGATCAGCGACGCGGATGCGCCTGACCAAGACTGCCCGGGCGACCTCGTGTGCGACGGACGCGTGTGCGTGAGCGAGGTCCCTACGATCACCATCGTTTCGCCGGAGGACATCGACTTCGGGCAATCGTTCACCGACCCGGCCAACGTCAGCATCCGCTTCAGCGGAACGGGCCTGACGCTGGGCACCGACGAAGATGACCCGACGGAGGGCTTCGTCCGCGTCACGATGGACGGCCAGTCGGTCGACATCAGCTCGGGCACGCTCAGCGGCGGTATCACCGTGAGCCAGCTGGAGGTTTCCCCCGACCCCGGTGGGCATCGCATCTCCGCCCAAGCTTTTCGCGCAGACGGTACGCCGTTCACCAACGAGAGCGCGCTGGCCACCCGCCTCTTTTGGATCGACGACGGCAACCCGCACGTCGCGATCACCCAGCCATGGCCTGGGCAGGAGTTCGACCTCGAGACGCCTCTGGTCGACTTCGAAGTCGCGGTTCTCAACTTCGAGCTGAGCGTCTCGGACACCGAGCCCGAGGAGGGCTTCGGCCACGTTCACGTTTACTACGACTCCGAGTTCCCGTTCCCGCAGTGCGCCGGAGATATGGAATGCGACGAAGCCTACATCGCTGTCGTCGCCCCGAGCCCAGGAGAAGGGGATCTCCGCATCACCGACACCGCCGCGGCGCTTCCTCTTTCGCCGGAGGCCACCGCCACGATCACCGCCGTGCTGCGGCAGAACGATCATGCGCCCTTCTCGAAGGCCGCCGAAGGCGAAGACCTCGACCTCGTCACGGACGAGGTCACCATCAATCGGGTCGCTTCGGACGACGAATAGGTCTCCGCATCACACAGATGCAAAAACGCCGCCCCGGGCCGAAGCCCGCGAGGCGGCGTTTTTGTTGCGCGGTGCTCAGGCGCCTGCGGCTTGATGGGCGCGAGCGCCGACCCAGCGAGCGATGGCCCGCAGGGGCTCGGCGGCCTCGCCGAACGGCTCGACCGCGTCGATGCACTGCGCGACCAGGGCGTCGGTGCGTGCGAGCGCCTTCTGGCGAAGTGCGGGCTGATCGTCGTCGAGGACGTCGTCGGCGTGCTGGAACGCGATGCCGAACAGAAGGCCATACTTCTCGAGCCGCGCGACGACGTCGTCGTCCTTGCCCGCGAGCAGGCCGGCCATGGCCGCACTGGCCGCGTAAAGACCACCGGTCTTCAGGGCGTGCACGCGCTCGAGCAGCTCGAGGTCGTGAATGTCCTGGCCCGCGACGAGGTCGAGGGCTTGCCCACCAACCATGCCATCGATGCCCGCGTGCAGGGCGAGCTTGGCAACGGCATCGCCCACGCGGCCGCCGGCCGGACGCCCCTGCACGCCGCCAGCGAGCACGCCGAACGCCATCGTCAGCAGCGCGTCGCCAACGAGGATGGCCTTGTCCTCGCCGAAGGCGACGTGGACCGTGGGCTGGCCGCGACGCTCGGCGTCGTCGTCCATGGCGGGGAGATCGTCATGGACCAGCGAGTAGGCGTGGACCAGCTCGATGGCGCAGGCTGCCGGCATCGCGGTCTCGGCGGTCGCGCCGACGGCTTCGGCCGCCGCGACCGCCATCAGCGGACGCATCCGCTTGCCGCCGAGCAGCACCGCGTACCGCATGGCTTCGCGGAGCTTGCCGGGGTCATCGCCCGTCGGCTCGGGCAGCAGCGCGCTGAGGGTGGCGTCGACCCGCTCCCGACGGGGGGCGAGGTAGGACTCGAGATCGAAGGTGCTCATTGCGTTTCCTCTTCGTGAGCCTCGAAGGGCTCCGTACCGTCGGCGTCGGCAAGCAGCGCTTCGATGCGCTCTTCGACCTGCTCCAACACCTTCTCGCCTTGGCGCGCCAGACGGACGCCGTCCTCAAACTTCTTGAGGGCCTCCTCCAGCGGAAGATCCCCGGATTCGAGCTCGGCGACCACCGCCTCGAGACCGTCGAGCGTGTCGTCGATGCTCGCCGGAGCCTCGGACCCGGAGTCCGCCTTCGAGGCCTTGTTCTTGGTCGCTCGCGCCATGGGCGGCGCGGAGTATAGGAGCGCGTTCGACCGCCCCGCAACGCGGGGCCAGCTCACGGACCGCCGCCGGCGCGTTGGACGCTTGCGGCGCTGCTGGATGCAGGATAGCTTGCCGAGCAATGTCGGACGCTGCCGAGCGCGAGGTGGATGTGGAGGGGCTGATGGAGCAGTTCCGTGCCTACCTCACCAAGCAGGGCCTCAAGTCGACGCGGCAGCGCGACGTCATCGCCGAGCGCTTCTTCGCAACTCACGGCCATACCAGCATCGAGGAGCTCCTGGCGCTGGCCCGCGAAGACGCTCCGAAGGTCGGCTACGCCACCGTCTACCGCACGCTCAAGCTGCTCACCGAGTGTGGGCTGGCCGCCGAGCGCCGCTTTGGCGAAGGCCAAACCACCTACGAGACCGCCGGCGACACCGAGCACCACGACCACCTCATCTGCACCGAGTGCGGACACGTGCTCGAGTTCCACAACGAGGCGATCGAAAAGGAACAAGAGCGGGTCGCGCGAAGCTTCGGCTTCAACGTGATTCGTCACCGGCACGAGCTCTACGGACTGTGCCCCCGCGCACGCGGCATCAAGGGCGGCTCCTGCCCCGGACAAGAAGCCGAGGCCGCGAAGGCCGCGAAGAAGTAGGCCGCTGTGAGCGCGATCGGGTTGCTGCAAGAGGTCGTCCCACCCATCGCGGTGGCGACCTCGGCTGCGTGGTTGATCTGGCGATGGAGACGCCCCGCCCGCACCTCGACCTGCGCGGGCTGTGACGCGGCAGCGCCTCCGTCCACCCCGGTTCGCCGCCGCCTGCCGGTACTGCGCTCGTGACGGAGCCCGCGTCCGGACGACGACGCTCCCTGCGCTGGGAGCTGGTGGCCACGCTCGCCGTCGTTCTGATGATGGCGGTCGTCTCGCTCTCCCTCGCCAGTGAAGTTCTGGGGCGTCGTCGACACGACGCCGAGCAGAAGCGGCAGCTTGCCGAACACGTCCAGGGGCTCGCCGCGTTGATCACCCCACAGCTCGGCAGCGGAGCCTTGGCCGCCGCAGGCCGCGGTCAGCTCGAGCCCGTCCTGCGCTCGAACCTCGGCACGCTGGGCATCGAAGCAATCGAGGTCCATCGCCTGACCGGGCGCACCGACGAAGCGCCTCGAATCGCCGTCGGACTCGCGCCTCCGCTCCCGGCACCGGCCGCCGACGCAGAGTCGGTCGCCGACGGGCTCGTCATCGTGGACCGACCGCTGCGAACCTTTGGGGGTGCAAACGCGTCCGGCGACCTCGTGCTGCGGGTGGTCGCGCGTCCCGTCCCGTGGACCCGTTCGCAGGACTGGACCGAGATCGTGGTGCTGGCGGTCGGCGTCGGCGCGGTGATGCTGGTGCTCGGCATCGGACTGATCGAGATGCAGGTGCTGCGCCCGCTGGGTCACGTACGAGACGCGGTCGGCCAGGTGGCCGAGGGCAACCTCGATGCTCGCGTTCCCGAAGATGGTCCGGCCGAGCTGCAGTCGTTGGCCGGATCCTTCAACCAGATGACCGGGGCCCTGCGCGCCCGCATCGAGCAGATCGAACGTCAGCGGGCGCGGCTCGTTCGCGCCGAACAGCTCGCCTCCGTCGGCCAGATCTCCGCGGGCATCGCCCACGAGGTCGGCAACCCGCTCGCCGCCGTGCTCGGTTACGTCGAGCTGCTGCTCGACCCCCGCTCCGAGCCCGGCCTCGACGAGACGCAGCGCGACATGCTCGAGCGCAGCCGTACCCAGATCGAGCGCATCCAAGGCATCGTCACGCAGCTCCTGGACTACGCGCGACCCAACCAGCAGCAGCCGCAGACGATCGAGGCCGTCCACGCGACGCAGCAGCTGTGCGCGCTGCTCAAGCACGACCCGCGCTGCACCAACGTGACGCTCTCGGTTCGCGGCGACGCCTCGGCGACGCTGTACGCCGACCCGGGACTGCTCGACCAGGTCTTGCGCAACCTCGTCGTCAACGGCGCCCGCGCCAGTCTGGATGGCGACGCGCCGCACCGCGTCACGGTGTTCGTCACCGCCGCCGGCGAGCGGACGCACCTCGACGTGCAGGACTCGGGCCCCGGGGTTCCGAGCGAGGCCCGTGCCCGCCTCTTCGAGCCCTTTTTCACCACCGCCAAAGCCGGCGAAGGCACAGGACTGGGTTTGCCGATCTGCCAGGGCCTCGTCGAATCCATGGAGGGCAGCCTCTCGCTGCGTCCCGAGGGCGCGCGCACGCCCCTGGACGGGGCAGAGTTCCCCGGCGCGGTGTTTCGTGTCACCCTGCCGGCGGGTCAAACAGCCTCGAACTCGGGGTAATTACAGCCCGTTCACACCCGCGGGGCTCTCGCGTCGAATGTCGGCGTCCTCGGCCTCGTCGAACCCGCGCCGCCCCAGCCGGGGTCCGCACGACTCTGCCATGTCCTCTCGCAAACGTTTCGGTTCCGCCATCTCCCTCGCCCTCATCGCCTCGATGGGCCTCGCCGGCTGCGCCTACAAGTCGTCGTACCGCCAGACCAACTTCGACACGGAGACCCAAGCCGTCCCCGCCGCCGAGGTGAAAGTCGTCAAGAGCAAGGACGACCTCGTCAGCGCCTACACCGAGCTGGGCATCTATCGCGGGCGCGCGCCCACCGTGAAGGAAGCGATGGACGTCGCCAAGAACCAGTGCGGTCGTGAAGGCGGCGAGCTGTACGTGCTCAACGTCGAGCCGTACGAGTCCGGCGGCACCTGGAACATCGACGGCGTGTGTGCCGTCTTCGCCGCCGCCGATGCCAGCGACGACGCCGCTACGGAGTAGACCAGCCTCCTCACGAAAAACGCCGAGCCCCTTCGAGAGGCTCGGCGTTTTTGCGGGGTCTGGGCCCTTCGAAGGCCCGGCTCAGGTGGAGTTGCGCTCGTCCTCGCGTCGCGCGTGCTCCATCAACAGGTACGACAGCGCCGTGACGGCGCCGTCATTGGCGGGTCCGGGGAGCGGCTCCCCTTCGGTCCCCCCCACGGCCTGAAAGTCGAACTCCCCCCGCGCCCAGCCGAGCAGTTCGAACACGCGGTCGTGGGGGTGCGCGTTGGTGCCGAGCTGCTCGACCCGCGCGAGCGCGCCGTTGCGCAGGTGCAGCGTCGCCGCGTCAGCGCCGTGGCGAAGATGCAGCGAGCCGCTTCGACGCTCGGACTCGAGGAACGCGAGCAGACTGCCCAGGCGTACGTGCTCGAGTTCGCCTCGCAGGCCCTGGGCGTCTGGGATCGCTGGCAGCTGACGCCGCCGGGTGACCGCACCGAGCAGCCGCGCCGCGATCTCGTCGGGTGCCATGTCCTTGGGCAAGAAGTCGTCGGCGCCCATCCGGTAGCCGCGAAGCCGAGACAGTTCGTCCGACAGCCGGGTGAGGAACACGACCGGCACCCCGCGAAGTCGCTTCCGCTGACGCACCGATCGCAGCAAGGACCAACCGTCCATCTGCGGCATCTCGACGTCGGTGAGGATCACGTCCGGGACCTTCTTCAGCGCAGCAGACAGCCCGAGCAGGCCGTTCTCCGCCACGCGCACCCGCATCCCGCGAGCGCGAAGCACGTCGCCGAGTTCGATCCGATGGCTCACCGAGTCGTCGACGACCAACACCTGTAACGGGTCGCCCTCGGGGCCCAGCGCGTACGGGCTGGTGGTCGCCTCTTCGGTGTGGCCGACGACGCCGTCGACACAACTCTCGAGCGCCTCGCGCTGCGCCGGAGTCAACGCCTCGAGCCCAACCGTCGTGCCGTCCGGGCGACCCGGATCCGCCTCGACGGCGCCGCGCAGGTACAGCACGGCATCGTCCGGCAAACACACCTTCAAGCGAACGAGTGTTCCGGGCTGCAACGGTGGCTCCACCGGCAGCCGAATCCGGCCATGCCGGAGGGAGTCGGTGTACTCCACCAAGAAGTCGTCTCGGGATTCGAATCGAACGCCGAACGTCGGGGTTGACCCTGCCTGGGCCGCATCGTGCTGTTCCGCTTCCGCCACGCGCCTCGTAAGGCATCGTACGTTTTTTCTCGCCAGTGGTTCAAATCCCGAACGCTACAGAACGCACGTTTGTACGCGCGGTACCGCACAGTCCTGGCGGCGAGGGCGCGCACCCGTCCGCACCGTGCGAGCGCGAGGCCGTTCCTCTACACTCTCGCGCAGTGAAGCCGGCCGAACCCGCCGCCCGCCGCCGCCCCAAGGCCGCGCGGAACCGAGTGCGCCCGGAACCGACAAGCACGGTGAAGTCGGTGTTCTTTGCGCTGCTGTGGGTCGTGCTTGGCCTCGGCTCGCTCGCGAGCGCGGTCGTCGCCCTATGGGTCGTGCTGTCGCTGTCCCGCGCCGCGTCCGAGGGCGCCGGCAGCCCGCTCGGGCACTGGCTGATCGCGATCACCCTCACGCTGGTGCTCCCCTTCGCGCTCGCGGCCTGGAAGCACCAGCACCGCCCGCGACAGATCAGCCTGACGATGGCGTGGCTTCCGATGGCCTGGAACACGCTGGGCCTGCTCATCGCCTCGCAGCTCGTTCACGACATCGTGGGCGCCGCGCTGCGCGGGCAAGGAGCCTGGGTTGCGTCGGACAGCCTCGGCGACTCCCACTCCGCGACGCGGGTCATGTCGGCCCTGGGTCATCACGCCGCCGACGCGGTCGACCCCGAGCCCGCTCCGAGCCTGCCTACGCGCGGCGCTGCAGCGCTCACCGAGGAAGACGACGACGTCGACCTCTCCAAGGCGATCAGCGTTCCCCTCGAAGAGCAGGGCACCGCGATCTTCGTCGACGTGGGCCTCGAAGGCTACGGGGGCCGCCACGCGAAGCAGACGTACCTCTTCGACACGGGCGCGTCGTACACGACGATCAGCACGCAGGCCGCCAACGAGCTCGGCATCGAGATCCCTGCCGATGCGCCCGTCCTGTCGTTCGACACGGCCAAGGGCCGCCGCGAGAGCCGGATGGTCTACCTGCCGGCGATTCGGCTCGGCCAGGTTCGCATCGAGGGCCTGCTCGTCTCCGTCTGCGACAAGTGCATCAACCTGCGGCACACCGGTCTGCTCGGTCAGAACGTGATGCGCCGCTTCCTCGCGCGCATCGACTTCAAGGGCGGCCGCATGCTGCTCGTCCCGCGGGCGAGCGAGACCCGACCCAACCGCGCCTACGACATCGGGCCGATGGTCGAGCTCAAGGTCGAGGGCACCGCCGAGATGTGGGGCGACCGCGTGCACTGGGTCATCAACGTTCGCAACCGAAGCACGGTGCCCATTCGCGACGTCGTACCGAGCGTCCGCTTCACCGACGGACCCACCCTGCTCGGCGCCACCATCGACGAGATTGCACCGGGTGAGGTCGGGCAGGCGCTGGTCAAAGGCAAGGTCAGCAGCGGCGCGCGCGGCAAGTCCAAGGGGCACTTCAAGCTCGGCCTCGCCGAGGCGTACTGGTGAGCGTCCCTGCGCCGACGCCCACGGTGGGTGTCCCCGAGAACGACGATCCCTTCGCGATGCTCGCCGACGCGGGCGGGCCTCTCTTCTTGCTCGCGCTGCTCATCCCGGTGGCGGTGATGGTCTTCTTCGTCGGCTCCCGCCGCGTCTCGAAGGTCCGCGGCACGTCGGCGCTGCGCCCCCGCGGCCGCGTGCTGCTCGACGCCCCCCGCAAGCGCAGCGACCGATGGCGCGCGACGGTCAAGCGGCTCGAGGCCGCCGAGCCCACGGCTGCCGACGCACTCGAGGCCGGACCCGTTCGCCTTCAGGGCATCCTGACCACGGCCTCGGAGAACCTTGGCGGCGTGCCGGGGCGCGAGTGTGTCTGGCGGAATCGGGCCGGCGCGAGCGCGGCCTCGGCCGTGGGTGCCGAGATGGTGCTCCTCCAGGACGACACGGGTTCCGTCAGCATCGAAGACCTCGAACGCGCCTACGTCATCGCCCCCGCGGAGAAGCACACGTTCCACCACGAGAACGTTTCGCTCTATCTGGGCGACCGGGTCGAAGTGTTTGGGCACGCCACGCTCGAGCCCCCCACCGGCGCCGAGTCCACCCCACGCGACCGGGTCTACGGTACCCTCACGTTCGCCGACGGCCTGGACATTCGCCTGCTCGACCGCCCGGTCCCCACGCCGGAGCCCGAAGACGAAGTCCCCGACGACACCGCCACCGAATCCGCGCAGCCATGAAACGCCTCGCCCTCAGCCTCGCTCTCCTCGCTCCCCTCGCCTGCGGTAAGGACAAGAAGCCGACCACCTCTCCCGAGGACGGCACTGCCGCCGTGACCGACGGTGACGCAGCCGACACCGGCGCAGCCACCGAGACGCCGCCCGAGCCCATCGAGCCCGACGTCCCGCAGGAACCCGATCCTCCGCAGATCGCCGAGGGCGCGCACCAGTACCTGCTCGGCCACTACCAAGAGGCCATCGACCTGCTGCAGCCGCTGTACACCGACCTCAAAGAGCGCAAGCAGTACCGGGCCAGCGGCCTTGCCGGCGGGTGGCTCGCGCTCGCCCACGCGCAGATCGTATTCGAGAATGGCCAGGAGCCCAGCACGCACGCGCTCGCGATGGCCGATCGCACCGCGGACCCCGAGGTGAAGGCCGTCGCGCAGCTCGCCCACGGCGCGATGCTGCTGGGCAACGAGGACTACCCCGCGGCGACCGCCGCCTTCGGGACCGCCGCCTCCGCCGCGCCCGAGTCGGTCGCGGGCGCCCTCGCCAACATCCTGCGCGGTGAGGCACTCATCAACAGCGCCTTCGGTACCTCGGCGAGCGAGAAGGTCGAAAACCCCGAGGACCTCGAGGCGGGCAAAAAAGCCTACGCCGACGCGGCTGCGGTCGCCAAAGCCGGCAAAGAGTCCGACGCCCTGATGGGCCGCGTCGAAGAAGGCCTGGCGGCGATCTCCCGCTACCAGGGCGACAAGCCCGGCATCTGCACGCACGCCAAGGCGTCGGTCGACCACTTCACCAAGGCAGGCGTCTCGGACTTCCTCGCCGAGGGGTCGCGCCGACTCGCCGCCGACTTCAAGTGCAAGTAGCGCGTCGGCTCGACGCCGCCCAGCCGCCCGTCCGCGTCTCGCGTGGGCGGTTTTGCAATTGCCGATCTCACGCCCGGGCCTCGATGCCCCGTCGCCGGACCGGTGGTAGAACCCGGCGATGTCCGGCGAACGCCGTCCGCGAGATCCCTATCTGAACCACTGGGCCGACCTCGCCGCAGACAAGACCCTGCGCGCGCACCCGGACGCCAAACAGATCGTCGTGGCCGCGGGCATCACCCCCTCGGGCGTCGTCCACATCGGAAACTTCCGCGAGGTGATCACGGTCGACCTCGTCGCCCGCGCGCTCGAAGACCGCGGCGTCGACGTGCGGTTCATCTACTCGTGGGACGACTTCGACGTCTTCCGCAAGGTTCCCAAGGACGCGCCGCAGCAGGAGATGCTGACCGAGCAGCTCGGCAAGAGCATCGCCGACGTGCCCGACCCGTGGGGCACCCACGAAAGCTACGCCGCGCACAACATCGCCCGGTTCGAAGACAGCATCACGCCGCTGGGCATTGCACCCGAGTTCATTCGGCAGCACGCGATGTACCGCGCGGGCAAGTACGCCGAGGGCATTCGCGCCGCGGTGCAGAACGCGGCCACCATTCGTGACCTGATCAACGCCTCGCGCGAGAAGACCGGCGCACGCAACCGGCTCGCCAACGACTGGCTGCCGCTGGCCGGCTTCTGCAGCGGCTGCGGCAAGGACGACCTCGAGTTCGCCTTCGACGGCGAGTGGACCGTCCGCGTCACCTGCAAGAGCTGCGGGCACGTCGAGGACGTCGACCTGCGCAACGGCGGCAACCTCAAGCTGGCGTGGCGCGTCGACTGGCCGATGCGGTGGGGCTTCGAGAAGGTCTGCTTCGAGCCCGGCGGCAAGGACCACAGCTCGGCCGGCGGCAGCTACGACACCGCCAAGGACATCGTGCGCGAGGTCTACGACTGGGTCGCGCCCGAGTACGTCGGCTACGACTTCGTCTGTGCCAAGGGTCAAGGCGGCAAGCTCAGCTCGTCCAAGGGAGGCGTGGTCGACGTGACCACCTGCCTGCAGGTGTACGAGCCCGAGGTGCTGCGGTGGCTGTTCGCCGGCTACCGTCCCAACACCGAGTTCGCGATCTCGTTCGACCTCGACGTCATCAAGCTGTACGAGGACTACGACCGCACCGTTCGGCTGGCCCACGAGGCTGAAGACGGCGGCAAGAAGGACAAGAAGCGGGCCACGGCCCGGCGCACGCTCGAGCTCGCTTCGGTCCCGCGGCGTCGCATCGAAGCCGGCTCGCAGGCGCCCACGCTGATCGGCTTCCGCCACCTCAGCACCGTGCTGCAGACCTACGACGGCGACATCAAGGCCACCGGCGACTACTTCGCGCGCGCCGGGGAGCTGTCGACCGAAGCCGACCGCGCCCGCTTCGAACAGCGCGCGCAGTGCGTGTGGAACTGGGTCGAACAGTACGCACCCGAGGACTTCCGCTACCGCATCCGCACCGAGGCGGTCGTCCGCGAGATCCCCGAGGCCCAGCAGGCCCCGCTGAAGCGGCTCGTCGAGGTGCTCGAGGCAGATCCCAACGCCACCGAGACCAGCATCGGCGAGCAGATGAAGGCGATGTCGAAGAGCGGCGTCGACATGAAGGCGTTCTTCCCGGTCGTCTACGACCTGCTGCTCGGTCGCGACCGCGGGCCGAAGATGAGCACGCTGCTGGCGATCATGACGCCCGCCCGCGCGCTCCCGCTGCTGACCCCGTCGGTCAACGCGTAGCGGCTCGCATCACGCGTTCGATGGCCCGGGCGACGTCGTCGATGTCGCTCGGCGCCACGGTGTGATGCACCAAGAAGCATAGGGACGTCTCGCCCAGGGTGCGGGCGATGCTGTGTCGCGCCTGCGGGCGCCATGACTCGGGGAACGCCTTCTCGCGATAGATCTCCGAGCAGCTCCCGCTCTGACACGGCACGCCCTCGGCCTGCATCGCGGCCATGATCCGGTCGCGAGTCCAGCCCTCGCGCAGCGCCTCGGGGCGGACGTAGCTGTACAGGCGGTAGTATGCGTGGCGAATGCCCGGGCGCGGCGTCGGCGTGCGCAGGGCTGGCAGCGTCGTGAGCGTCTCGATGAGTCGATGCGCGTTGGCGCGGCGAGTGTCGACCCACCCGGACAGCTTGGCGAGCTGCCGCCGCCCGATCGCCGACTGCATCTCGGTCATGCGCCCGTTGGTGCCGACCGACTCGTGAAGCCACCGGAACCCCGGGGCGTGCTCGCGCTCGTAGACCGCATTCCAGCTTTTGCCGTGATCCTTGCGGCTCCACATGCGCGACCACACCTCGCGGTCGCCGGTGGTGACCATGCCCCCCTCGCCACCGGTGGTCATGATCTTGTCCTGACAGAACGAGAACGCGGCCGCGTCGCCAAAGCTCCCGACGCAGCGGCCGTCGATGCGCGCGTCGTGGGCTTGGGCGCAGTCTTCGATGAGCGCCCAACCGCGGCGCTCACACAGCGCGCGAATGCCCGGCATGTCCGCCGGCCACCCCGCGACGTGGACCACGATGACCGCGCGAGTGTTTGGACCCGCGGCGGCCTCGATGCTCTGTGGCGTCATGTTGCCGCTGTCGGGGCATACGTCGGCGAATTGCGGGGTGCCACCGCACAGCACGACCGCGTGGGCCGTCGCGACGAAGGTCCGCGAGGTCACGACCACGCCGTCGCCGTGCTCGAGCCCGATGCCGTGCAGGCACAGCTCCAGCGCCACCGTGCCGTTGCTGCACGCGATCGCGTACGGCACCCCGAACTGCTCGGCGAACTCCTTCTCGAACGTGCGCCCGACGGTGCCGGTCCAGTAGTTCACCTTGCCCGAGGTGAGCACCTCGGTCGCCGCCGCGATTTCGTCCGCCGGAAAGGTGGGCCACGCGGGCCAGGCCGTGCTGCGGACGGGGGCGCCCCCATCGATGGCCAACGTGTTCAGGTCGAAAGCTGCGTCCACGGTCGGTCTCCTTGGGCCGTTCGGTCTCGGCCGCCACCACCTTCATGGGGTGGTGCATGGGCCGTTGCCACCGCGCCCACGGACCGAGTTGGGCCGGCTCAGGCCGCGGCCTGCACGAGCACGCCCTCGAGCCGCGTGGTCAGCGATTCACGATCGAAATGCTCCCGGGCGAGCTTGGCCGCGCCCGCGCGCATCTTCGACATGCCGGTCAGGTCCCGCAGCGCACTCGACAGCTCGGCCGCGGCATCCATGGGGCGAGGCTGCGGCAGCACGACGCCAGCCCCATACTCGCGCACCAGGTCCGCCTGCCACCCGCCGTAGTTGAGCGCCACCGGCACGCCGTTCGCGAGCGCGTCGAAGAACTTGTTCGCCGAGTTGTCCTCCATCGCGCGGATCGGCGCGAAGGTAGACGTCGCGAACTGCGCGCCTCGAAGCATCGTGGGCACGTCGGCCTTGGGTACGGGCCCGCGGAAGTAGAGGTTTTCGTCGAGCACGCCCGCGTGTCGGGCCTTCGCCTCGACCTCTTGCGCAATGGCCCCCTTGCCCACCAGCGCAAAGCGTACGTCGGGGTCGACCGCGCGCATGTGGGCCGCCACGTCGACGAGCCAGCCCGGGTCGTGGATGACGCCCATCGACCCGCCGTAGATCACCAGCGGCTGGTCATCGCGAAGCTTGGGAAACATCGAGCGCCGCATCGCCATGATGTCGCGCCGAGAGACCTGGTCCTGATCGACGTCGCATCCGTTGGGAATGACCGTGACGCGTTCGGGCGTGATCCCCCGCGCGACGACGCCGCGCGCCATGCCTGGCGACAGCGCCACCACCGACGTGCTGCCGTGATACGCGACCCACTCGAGCGTACGCGCGGCCGCCTTGGCGAGCGGGTTCTCCAGCGCCCCCATCGCGATCGGCAGCTCCGGCCACAGGTCGCGGACCTCGAAGACCATCGGCGCCCCCGTCATCGCCCGTGCGACCAGGCCCGGCAGCGCGATCGTCAGCGGCGTGGACGTGGCGAACACCACGTCCGCACGATGTCGACGACATTCGACCGCCGCGGCGGCCGCGAACGAAAAGAACGCCTTCGTCCGCTTTAGGTACGACATGCTCTGCGTGTAGGCGACCGGCAGCACGACCACGTCGACGCCCTCGATCTGCATCTCGTGTCGCTCGCGGATGTGCGACAGCTCAGGCATGAAGGCATTCGACGTGACGATGGTGACGTCGTGTCCGCGCTGGACGAGGCGTCGGGCGAGCTCGTACGAGCGCGTCCCGCCGGCGCCGTTGGGGGAGACGAAGTACTGGTGGAGGTAGAGGACTTTCATCATCAAGCCGCTTTCGTTCCGGGTTGGACCGCGGGCAGCGAGGGGGGCACGGGCGCCGCGGCCGGGTCGGGGCGGTAGGCCGCCGCAATGGCGAGGATCTTGCGAATCGTGGGCTCGTCGTGGGACGCCGCCGCGGAGCCCAGCGGTCGCAGCCACGTGTGGAGCGCCTCGGGACTGACCTCGGCGAGGCGGGCGTGGAAGATGCCCTCCACGGTCGAGGGCAGCGCCCCCTCTTCGTCACGGAGCAGCTCTTCGTAGAGCTTCTCGCCCGGACGAAGGCCACAGAAAGAGATCGGGATGTCGTCGAGCTCCAACCCGGAGAGCTGAATCATCTGCTTGGCCAGGTCCACGATCTTCACGGGCTCGCCCATGTCGAGCAGGAAGACCTCTCCGCCCTCCTGCACCGCGTTGCCTTGGATGAGCAGCCGCACCGCCTCGGGGATGGTCATGAAGAAGCGGGTGACGTCGGGGTGCGTGACCGTAACGGGGCCGCCGGACTCGATCTGACGACGGAACGTGTGCAGCACGGACCCTCGAGAGCCGAGCACGTTGCCGAAGCGGACGCAGCAGTAGCGACCGGTCTCGCTCTGGGCGGCGTGGGCCTGCACGACCATCTCGGCCATGCGCTTGGACGCCCCCATCACGTTGGCGGGGTTGACCGCCTTGTCCGTGGAGACGAACAAGAAGCGCTCCACGCCGACGGACTCCGCGGCCTCCACGACGGAGCGGGTGCCGAAGACGTTGTTGTCGATGGCGGCGTGCGGGTGCAGCTCCATCATCGGCACGTGCTTGAACGCAGCGGCGTGAAAGACCACCTGCGGGCGGTGGTGGGCGAACACTCGGCGCATGCGCTCTTCGTCGCGGATGTCGGCCAGACACGGCACGGCCCGGCGGTCGAGCGTCTTTCGAACTTCGCCCTCGATCTCGAACAGGTTGTTCTCGTTGGCTTCGAGCAGGATGAGTCGCTCCGGACCGAGGTCGGCGATCTGCCGGCACAGCTCCGAGCCGATCGACCCGCCCGCGCCGGTGACCAAAACCCGCTTGCCCGCGACCGAGCCTACGATGGCCGACCATCGCGCGGGGTCCACCTCGACCACGCTGCGTCCGAGCAGGTCCTCGATCTTCACCGGGCGGATCTTCGTCAGTTCGACATTGCCCGCGAGAAGGTCGAAGTAGCCAGGGACCGTGCGGACTTCCAGGCTCGCGGCGCTACAGCGGGCGACCGCGGCCCGTCGCTGTGCCCGCGTGGCCGAGGGTAGCGTCAGGATGATGCAGTCGACCCCGAGCGTCGCGGCAATGGATTCCGCGTCCTCGGTGGTCCCGAACACTTCGAGCCCTTCGATGCAGCGGCCGCGCAGCGTCGCGTCGTCATCGAGAAATCCGACGGCGGTATAGCCCAGATCGGGGCGCTGGCGGAGCTCACGTGCGGCGAGGCTTCCTGCTCGGCCCGCGCCCACCAGCAGCACCCGCCGGGCCGGCGTCGCTTCACTCGACCGGCACTGCGCCCGGGCACGCCGCTCGTCGAGCCAGCGCACCCCGACCCGGGCCGAGAGCGCGGCCGCCGTCGCCAGCAAGCCTTCCAGCGCGACCGTCACCGCAACGTCCGCGGCTCCCATCCAGGTCCCGACCACACCAAGAACGAACGAGGGCCCCAGCAGCGCCGGCGCGAGGATGAACACGTCGCGCAGAGAGGTCTGGCGCCAGCTGTGGATGTAGGCACCGCGCATGGCGAGGACGGTCACCCGCGCGGCCGCGATGGCAAGGGCAACGCCGAGAACGACTTGCCCGGTCGACATCGCCAGCGCCACCGCCGAGGCAACCGTCAG
Source organism: Myxococcota bacterium (assembly GCA_039024335.1). Taxonomy (GTDB): domain Bacteria; phylum Myxococcota_A; class Polyangia; order Nannocystales; family Nannocystaceae; genus CAJXVA01. The sequence continues at coordinate 41,216 of JBCCQM010000014.1, read as the reverse complement.
GCCCACAGCATCGAGCGCAAGCTTCACCGAAAGGGTGCCGCGCAGCGTGGGGAGTCCGTGCCGCGCAGCCTCTTTCGAAGATGTAGTCGGCGCACTTGCGGGGGCGGGGTCAGTTCTCAATGAAGTCTGCACGGCCGTCATGAAGAAGTCCTGTTCGCATCGCCACCAAGGCCTCCATCACGTAGAGCTGCCACCCGTTGCCGGCAACGGGCAGGGCCCGGTCTGCCAACGTTTTTCCGGCCGCATGCGGGCCACGGTCCGCATCGGGACCGCCTTGGCGATCGCGTTGGCCGGCCAGCCTCTCTTGGGAGGATGTGCGACCGGCACGTTTCGGTACGACAAGCTCGAAGACGGCGTCGACCTGCGCGACCTCGAGGACCTCGTCGCCGACGGTGCCGGGCCCGGCGTCGAGCGCTCCAGCGTTCACTACGACTTCACCAGCGAGCGCGACGAGTACCGCCTGGGCAGCAACGACGTGCTCAACATCTTCGTGATGGAGCACCCCGAAATGAGCTCGCAGCGGGTCAACCTCGGGGAGCTTTCGGGCACGACGATTCGCAAGGACGGGCACGTCTATCTGCCCGTCATCGGCAAGATAAAGGCCGATGGGCTCACGCTCACCGAGTTCGAGGTCACGCTCAAAACCGCGGCTGCCAAGTACGTGGTGGACCCCCAGGTCACCGTCGAGATCCTCTCGCACGCATCGCAGAAGTTCCACGTGCTCGGCCACGTGCGCGCGCCGGGAACGTTCGCGGTCGACGGCGATACGACCCTGCTCGAAGCCCTCACGATGGCCGGGGGCGTCGGCGATGAGGGCAGCCTGGAAGGCGCCACCGTCGTGCGCGACGGGGCAATCCTGCCGATCGACCTCGCATCGCTCGTCAAAGGCGGCGACGTGTCGCGCAACGTGTTCATGCGCAAGGGTGACCTGGTCTACGTGCCCGACGCCGCGTCCCGAAAAGTGTTCGTGCTCGGCGAGGTGCAAACCCCGACGCCGGTCCCGGTTCGGGACGGCGCGATCTCGCTGGCCGAGGCCCTCGCGAGCGCTGGAGGCCCCACCCCTGCCCGCGCGCGGCGGGAGCTCGCGGTGCTTCGCGGTGGTTTTGCCGAACCGGTCGTCTATCGCATCAACCTCGAAGACGCGCTCCTGGTCGACCACCAGATTCAGCTCAAGCCGGGCGACCGCGTCATCGTGGCGCCCACGGGCCTGTCCACGTCGAGCCGGTACATGCAGCAGCTGCTGCCGTTCCTGGTCGGCGCGCAGGCGCTCGGTCTGGCGGCCCAAGGTGGTGCCAACGCAGCCACGCAGGCCGCAGCGATTTCACCGGTCCCCTAGCAGCCCGGTGGTGCAACCGTCACGGATGACACCACAGGCTGCCAGCCCCTGGCGCGCGCGCGCGACGACGTTAGGGAGTTCTCATGTTCGGCTTGTTCCGCAAGAAGGCGCGCCCGTCCCACGATGGGACCGTCGCGCTGCGCCCTCGCGACTGCCACTCCCACGTCATTCCCGGGGTAGACGACGGCAGCCGCACCATGGACGAGTCGCTTCAGATGCTCCGCATGCTCGGCGAGCAGGGGGCGACGCATGTCATCGCGACGCCGCACATCTACCCGGGCCGCTTCGACAACGAGACGGATCCGCTGCGGCGCGCCTTCGACGGGCTGCAGGAGCAGGCGGACGGTCACGGCGACCTCCCCACCCTCGAGCTGGGCGCGGAGCACTACCTCGACGATGCCCTCCTGCCCCGCGTCGAGGCGAACGACCTGCTCGCCTTCGGTGCCGAGCGGTACGTCTTGTTCGAGACCCCGACGGGTAGCCAGACGCCCGAGCAGCTGCTCGACGTCTGCTTCGCCCTGGTCGACCGCGGCTACACGCCGCTGATGGCCCACGTCGAGCGCTACCGCTACCTCCGCAACGAAGCCGGCGCGGAGCTTCTCGAGGACCTTCGGGCGGCCGGGGCGAAGTTCCAGGTCAACCGCACCCCTGCGGCGCGCGGCAAGGCTCGCAGCAACCCACGCAGCGCGTTCATCAGCACGCTGCAGGCGCGCGGCTGGGTCGACGAGGTTGGCAGCGACATGCATCGCCCGACGGCGAGCGGACGCCCCGAGACCCTCAAAGCCGCCTGAACGTGCCGCTCACCACGCGACGCGCACGCCGACGGTGACGTCGGCATACGCCGAGTCGAGCGCCGCGTTGCGCGTTTCGAAGACGGGCATCGAGCCCGCCGCGAAGTGCGTTGCGATGTCTCCGCGGACGAAGGGTCCCACCCCAAACCGGCTCATCCACGCGTACTGTCCTGCAAAGACGCCGTGTACGGTCCGGCGCCCGTAGACGCTGCGCTGCGCCCCGCCCTCGTCGCGCCCCACGGCGTAGGCTCCCGCCTCCGCCCACAGCACGTGCCCCGGCCGCGGCTGAACGACCAGCCGTGCGGAAGCGTGCAGCTGCGTCTGCTGGTCGAGAAACACCCAGGCATGTCGTGCCGCAACGCGCCAGTCGAAGCGCCAGCGGGACGCGAACGGATGCGACATGCCGTAGCCGACATCGACGATGGTGTCCCGGACGCCTCCAACGCGCACCTCGACGTCATCGACCCGCATGTACGGGATGACGTGGGTCTGCACGCCGACGAACAGGCGGTCGCGTGCCCGCGTGCCGCGGAGCGCATGCAGCGGGCTGCCGGAGACCTCCAGCTGGTGCGCGTGCTGGCGCAGACGAACCGAAGAACTCCCCCCGGTCACGTCGTACAGCGTCATGCTGTGACGCCCCCCGACGGCGAGGCCGGGAACCAGGGCGACCGCCCACGTCGGGGAGACGCGGGCGGTCCAGATCCGATCTTCGTAGAGGCCGAGCCGGCGTGGCACCGCCACACCGCCGACGTCGAGCCCCAGCCACACCTCGCGGCGCGAGGCAGGGTCCCGGTAACGAACCGGTCCCAAGTCCGGGTGGACTCGATCGGAACGGGCCGGTTTGGTGGCGCACGCTGGGCTGCTGCTCAACGCGGCGCCGAGCAGGGTCGCGATGGCGAACCCCCAGCGCACGATCAGCCGCCAAGCATGAACTCGATAGCGGTATCTTCGACGCTAGCGAGGCAGCAGTTGGAGCCCAGGGAGTACACGACGTCGTACGGCTGTCCCGCGGAGACTCGCGCGCCACCCGAAACTTCGTTGTACCAATCGAGGGTGATCTCGGTGCGTTCGTCGTTGAGCGTGATGCTCCATTCTCCGGGGCCACTGGGGGGCGACGGGACCAACATGCCGTCGGCCGTCAGCGAGACCGTCACGCCCGTGCGCGGGCTCGAGACCGTGACCTCGAGCGCTTCGGCGATGCTCTGCAGCGCGGCGTCTTCGGTGCCGTCGAAGGCGCGGTGCCCCCAGGCAGCGTCCTCTTCGAGCTCGCTTCCAGCAATCTCGGGCAGGGGGTCGGAGAGCTCGAACGCCATCGAGGCGCGCTCACCGTCCTCCTGAGCCTCGGCAACGCCGTCCCCATCGGGATCGAGCGTCATCTCCTGCTCCTCCGGGTCGACCTTGTTCGATCCTGAAGAAGTGGTGTCGTCTCCGCAGCCCGCAGTCAGCCACGCGGCGGAGAGGAAAATCAGTGCGGTGTGTCGTCTCATGGTTCGTCCTTGACCGTGAGAAGCACGTGCGGCGGGTCGCGACGCTCGCCAGTCCCAAGGGGTACCGTGCTTGCGATTGCTCGTCCGGATTCGGTCCGCGGCGTTGCGTCCCGAGCCAGCCTGGAGATCGGCTGGCCCCCCTATGCTCGGGGCGACGCTCAACCGGCCACAGCGGTCACGAGGCCCTGCAGCCAGTTCACGCCAGCGGTTGCAGTCGCGTCATCCAGACCTTGCACCCACGCCACGTGCGGGGCGTCGGTCGGCTGGACGTCGAGCGGGCACGCAGCGACGGGCTGCAGATTCAGCGTGGGAGCCTCGACGCCGCGTTCGGCCAAAAATGCCCCAAGCCGCTTCACGCGCTCGGCGATGCACAGGTCCAGCGTTTCGACGGCCGCGACCAGCACCTCGCGCTCAATCGCATCCGTCGCGCGCGCGAGCCGAACGTCCTGATACCAGCGGCGCAGCGCGACGAGGTTGCCGATGTAGGCGACGTTCTTGTCCCCACGCGGCTGCGGCTTGTCGAGGTGGTCTACCGAACGCTCGACGTCCAGGTCCCGGATCGGCTGCAGACTCAGGCGTCCCTCACCGACGGGCTTGCGAACGACCTGCCCCGCGCCCGTGATGGCGCCGTACCCGACGCGGCCGGGGCCGACGAGGCCGCTGGTCCCACCCAAGAAGATCCGGCGCTCCCGCAAGAATACGCCTCGCGGCACGTCACCGATGAGTGACGGGGTCGCCTTGTCCCCCTTCGCGCCCCAGGGCGTGTAGTTGAAGTGGATGAACCCGCTGCCGACCTCGGAGTGATCGCGCCGCGAGGTGCCGCCCGCCATGAGGCAGTCGCAGAAGTTGATCAGCGACCCCAGCGTCACGAAGCTCATCAGGATCGTGTGCTTCAGCCCGACGCAGTGAGCGGTCGAGGACTCCTCCTCCATCAGGGTCCCCGGTCGCACGTGACCGCCGAACCCGATGCTGGCACCGGCAAGCAGAACGGCGCCCTCAACGTAGCCCGACGCGATGCTTGCCCCGGGACCGAAGACCGCGTCTCGAAGCGTCGCGGGCCCCTCGACGCCCACCGCGGCCCCCGACGCGATCAGCGTCCGCGCACCGTGCAAACGCGTGCCCGGGTGCAGTGTCGCACCCGGTCGCACCCGATCCAGGCGCACCTCCTCGCCGATGAACGTTTGGCGTGGATCGACGATCTCGACGCCCTGCGCCTCGAATTCCTGCAAGCGACGGGCGAGCGCTTCGGGCTGCACGGAGGGTCATATACCACGATCGCGCACGTCTCTTTTCGACGCACCTGCACGCAGAGCCGTTCGCAAACGCCTCTGGCCCGCGACGGAAGACTGTTCTACGATGACGCAAAGGGTGAACGAGGAACAAACCGTCATCCGACGTCGGCAGCCTGTGGAGGGCTGGGCGTCCAGCGAAGTGAACGCTTATCTGATCGTCCTCTCCGGGCGTTCGGTCGGAAAGATGTTCAAGGTGCCCGTGGGTCAGGTGAACCTGGGTCGCTCGCTGGAAGCGGACGTTCGCCTCGAAGACGAAGGCGTCTCGCGCAACCACGCGTCGATGGTCCGTCGCGATGACGGCACGGTCATGCTGCACGACCGCGGCTCGACCAACGGCACCTACGTCAACGGAACGCGGGTCAGCCAGATGGAGCTCTCCGACGGCGACCGCATCCAGGTTGGTTCGGTCACCATCCTCAAGTTCTCCTACCAGGACTCGCTCGAAGAGCAGTTCCAGCAGCAGCTCTATGAGAGCGCCACGAGGGACCCGCTCACGCAGGCCTACAACAAGCGCTTCTTCTCGGAGCAGATGGAAAAAGACTTCCGCCACGCGTCGCGACACGGGCTCGGCCTGTCGCTCGTGATCATGGACGTCGACCACTTCAAGAACATCAACGACACGCACGGTCACCCCGCAGGCGACCACGTGCTGCAGCGGCTGGCCGCCGCCGTGATGGGCTCCTTGCGAGCCGAAGACGCCTTCTGCCGCATGGGCGGCGAAGAGTTCGGCATCATCATGCGCGATTGCCATGGCCCCGAGGCGATGGTCCTCGCCGACCGCTTGCGCCAGCTCATCGAGGCGACCCGGTTCGTCTACAGCGGAAAAGAGATCCCGGTCACGATGTCCCTCGGCGTGGCCGCGTTCGATGCCAGCCAGCACAACTCGGGCGCAGAGTTGATCGAAGACTCCGACCGCTACCTCTACGAGGCCAAGCGCTCGGGCCGAAACCGCGTCTGCGGGCCGGTCCCGCTCCCGCCCCGCTGAGGACGCGTTGTGCCGGCGCCTGCGGATCGCCCCGGATGGGGGTAGTCTGCGAGCGATGGCGAACCTCAGCGAAGACGAGCTGCGCGAAGCCGCTGCCGAGGCTGGAATCTCGCCGCAGGAGCTTCGAGTCGCGCTCGCCGAGCGCGAGGGAAACCTGCCGGCCACGACCGACGCCGCGAGCGCAGTCGGTGCCCTGACCCGTGGCGTCTCCTCCGGACATGTCGAGGGCCGCGTCGTCGCACCGCCACCGCAGGCACTACATGCCGTCCGGACCTCGCTCGAGCGCCAGACCGGCAAAACCGGTCACGGCCAGGGAGAAGGGCAGGCTGACGTGGTCGATGGAGACATCGGCCTGACCTACAAGGTCCGCGCGACCTCGGACGGCGCGGACGGAGCCCTCGTGCGCGTCGACGTCGACACCTCCGCCGGACGCGGGGTTCAGCAGCTCGCAGCGACGGGCGTCACCGGAGTCACGGTCACCATGCTCGCGCTGGGCTGGCTCTTCGGAGCGACGACATTGCTGTTCGGTGGCCTCAGCGTCGGGGCGATCGGCGCAGCACTCATCGTGCGCAACCTGGCCAAGCTGCGCAGCGGTGCCGCACGAGCGCAGGCGATTGCATCCCAGGCGCTTCTGGAAGCCGAAGATCAGGCCGAGCGTACGGCCGCGCTACCGCCGGGCCGCGTGTAGCCGGCGCGACCGCAGCCCGAGCGCCACGAGCAGCATCCACGCCCACGCGCCGCCCGAGCCGCTGCGGCAGCCACAGCCTCCTCGTGCGTCCTCTTGCTCGGCGTCCGCGGCCGCGCCCCCTTCGACGCCGCCGTTCTCACCCGAGCCATCCCAGCCGCGCGCTGCGTTGTACGCCCGAAGCACCTCGTTGATCGCCGCGGCGTTGTCGACCAGCACGATGGGCGGGCCGGCATCCGGCACCTCTTCGACCTCCTCTTCCCAGAACATGTCGCCGCCCAGATCCGGCCAGGCATCCCCGAGCGGGATGTAGACCTCGCGCCCGTCGGGCAGCGTCCACACGCTGTCGCCGTTGCACAGCCGCCGGTCGATGCCGGTCCGAACGTTGGTGACGTCGTCGAGGTCGGGGTTCTCGTGAAACATCGGGTCCGCGGTCATCTCGTGGGGCGAAATGATCGTGAACATACGGGTGAGCGTGGGGTGTCCCTGCACGATGTCGAGCGCGTCGAGCGCTGGCGCGACGACGCGCTCGGCCAGGCCCTGCGAGAACGCCGTGCCATCGCCCCACAGCGTCGCGTCGAGGAGGTCGGCGTACGCGTCGGGGTCGGCGTAGAGGTCGGCCACCGAAACGTCGTCCGGAAGCAGCGTTTCCCGCAGCAGCGCATCGAGCAGGGGATGCTGGGGGCCACAGTCGACCCCGTCGAACGCACAAGCGACGAGCCCCTGCGCGATCAGCTCGTCCAGGACCTGCGTGGACCCGAGGCCGACGAACGCCTGCGGATCCCAGCGGGGGTCGACCAAGCCAGCCACATCGACGACGCCGCTCGTTCCCGCGTACTCGGTGACGAACGCCCGCCCGTTCGCGACGTCCGCATCCACGGCCTTGGTCACCACCTCGGCGTAGTTCGACCCCTGCTGCGGCCAGTCGATCTTCAGCGGGTTGACCAGCACGTGCTTGTACGTCTGCGGCACCACGCGGTGTTCGGACAGAAAGTACGTCCGCACCGGCATGTCATCGCTCGCCGCGATGGCCGTCAGTCGCAGCGGTACGCACGGCTCGGGGTGATCGAACTCGAACACGACGGGATGGAGCGCGTCGACCCCAGCACCGGCCTGTAAACGAAGCGCCGCGAAGGCGTGCCCTTCGTCGAGGTAGTCACCAAGGATCGGCAGCGCGGCTTCGTCCTGCTGGTAGCCGTTCTCCCCGAGCCAGTCGAACACCTCCTGGGCGGTCGTCGTCCCGTCCGGGTTGCCACCGATGACCACGATTTCGTACGCGCCGACCTGCTCTTCGGCCAGGACGACGGGGCCTCCGCCCAGGTCGAGCTTCACGCCCCCCTCATCGCCACCAGCGTTCGTGTCGCCGCCAGACAGCGACACCGACCCCATCAGGTCACAGTCGTCCGAGGTCACGGACACCCCATACTGCGGAACGGATCCCGCCTTGACGCGGTCGAAGAGCGCCTCGGACCCGACGGAGAAGTCGGTTGGAACCGACAGCACCGGGACGAGCCACGCAAAGTTCTCCGCGGCCCCCTCGTATTCGATCCGCACGTGAACCGCGACGCGGCCCTCGTCCATGACGAAGAGGATGTCCTCTCCGGTCTGATCCACGGGCATCGGCTGTGGCCCGCCGTCGCAGAAGAAGCCCCCACAAGCCTCCGCAGCGCGCGGGGCAAGCATGAGCACGAGGGCCGCCGCTGCAGCGGCCGAGCGAACGGTGTCGATCCGGTCCATCCCCCAGATACGACGGGCACAGCACCCCGAATCGGCTCAGTTTAAATGCGGAACCCGCCGAGACCGTGGTCCCGACGGGTTCGCGTGCGCGCAGCCTAGCGACGGCGACGACGGCGACCGATGACGCCGAATCCGACCAGGAAGCCCAGGCTCCACACCGCGCCCGAGACGGGGTCGGAGGTCGTGCAGCCACAGCCGCCCCGCGCCAACGCGTCTTCGTCGTCGGCGGCATCACCACCCTCGACGCCACCGTTCTCCCCCGAACCGTCCCAGCCCTGCGCGGTGTTGTAGGCGCGCAGCTGCTCGTTGATGGCCTGCGAGTTGTCGACGAGGATCATCGGAGCGCCTTGGTCGGACATCTCGTCGACCTCCTCTTCCCAGAACTCGTCGCCACCGATGTCGGGCCAGCTCTCGCCGAGCGGCACGTACACCTCGCGACCGTCGGGAAGCGTCCAAACGTTGTCGCCGTTGCACAGGCTGCGGTTCGTGGCGGTGCGGATGTTCGGCACCTCTTCGAGGTCCGGCTTCACGAAGAACATCGGGTCCTTGGTCATCTCGCTGGGCGAGATGGTGGTGTACATCCGCGTCAGGTAGTCGTGATTGCGCACGAGGTCCCGCGCGTTCAGGCCGGGCTCGATGATCCGCTCCCGCATGCGCTGCGCGAAGTCGGCACCGTTGTTCCAGCGCTCGAGGTCGATGGCGTCCTGGAACGCCGCAGGGTCGTTGTAGAACTCGCGCGGGTCCATGCCCTCGGGCACCAAGAACTCGATCAGCAGGCCTTCGATCAGGGCGTGCGTGCCGAAGCAGACGTCGTCGTCGAGCTCCCAGTCGTACTGACACGAGAACAGCCCCTGGCTCTGCAGGGTGTTGATGACGTCGATCGCCGCGAGCCCCTCGAATGCGGACGCATCCCACTGCTCTTGGTACAGCTGCCACGTATCGATGACCTCGCTGCCGCCGGCGTATTCGGTGACGAACGCGCGGCCCTCGGCGCTCTCGGCATCGACCGCCTTCGTGATGACCTCTTTGTAGTTCGCCGCTTGGTTGATCCAGTCGATCTTCAGCGGGTTGACCAGGACGTGCTTGTACGTCTGGGGCACCACGCGGTCGTCGGCGAGGAAGTACGCGCGGACGTCCATGTCATCCGACGCGGCGATGCGAGTCAGACGCAGGGGTACGCACGGTGCGGCGTGGTCGAACTTCAGCGCGATCGGGTGCAGCTCGTCCACGCCGGCGCTGCCATTGAGCTTGATGGCGGCAAACGAGTGGTCCTCCTGCAGGTACTCCTCGATGATCGGCAGGGCCGCTTCGTCCTGCTGGTAGCCGTTCTCACCCAGCCAGTCGAACACCTGCTGCGCGGTGAGTTCCTGGCCTTCGCCCTCGCCGATGACCGTGATGTCGAACGCACCGACCGTTTCCTCGGCCAGGACGACCGGACCGCCGCCGTCATCGCCGTCGCCGCTGTCGCCACCGGTCGCACCGGAGGTGCCGAAGCCGCCCTCACCAGGAGAGGCGTCCGTGTCCCCGAACCCTTCCGCGTCGTCGAGACTGCAGTCGTCGGCGGTGTTGGTGATGCCATACGTCGGAACGCTGGCTGCCTTGACGGCGTCGATGAGGGCCTCGGAACCGACGTTGAAGTCGGTCGGCACCGACGAGACCGGGATGATCCACGCAAAGTTCTCGGCTTCGCCGTCGTACTCGACCCGAATGTGGACCTCGACGCCTGCGTCATCCATCACGAAGAGGATGTCTTCGCCGGTCTGGTCGACGGGCATCGGCTGAGGGCCGCCGTCGCAGAAGAAGCCACCGCAGGCTTCCGCGTCTTGGGGCGCGCCGAGCAGCACGGCACCCGCGAGAACACTCATCATCGAACCAGCAACAAGTCGTTTCATCGATTTCTCCAAAAGCACGGGCTCGGGGGCCCTCCATCGTCAAGCTGTCGGCAACCGCGCCCTTCGCCTCCCCCAGGCTTTGGTCCGCCGACGCGCTTCGTATAAGCACGAGGGATGCCAGGATACAGGAGCCTGATCTTGTTCGGAAATCTCGGATTGCCCCTCAGTATGCCGCGGCGAGCCTGACAGCGACGGCGTGGTCGCAAGGCTCGGACTGACAGCGATGTCATGCCGCGCCCCTGCCCCGCTGCTATCGTGCGACCGCATGGCTTCGGATGCCTTCGTTCCGGTCCGCGTCGCCGTCCTCACGGTCTCCGACACCCGCACCGAAGAGACCGACTCCTCGGGGCGCATCGCGGTCGAGCGCCTCGAAACCGCTGGCCACGCTGTCGCGTGGAAACGGATCGTGCCGGACGACCTCGAGACGGTCCGTGCGCAGATGAAGGCCGCGATCGACGACGATGCGGTCGACGTCCTCATCACCACCGGCGGGACGGGGCTCACCCGCCGCGACATCACGCCCGAAGCGCTCGAGCCCCTCATCACCAAGACGATCCCGGGCTTCGGCGAGCTGTTCCGCATGCTCAGCTACGAGGAGATCGGCACGTCCACGATTCAAAGCCGGGTCACCGCCGGCCTGTGCGGCCGCACGTTCGTGTTCGTGCTGCCGGGTTCGACGGGCGCGGTGAAGACCGCGATGGACCGCATCCTGATTCAGCAGCTCGACGCACGGCACAAGCCGTGCAACTTCGTCATGCTCTTCGACCGGCTGTAGGTCCCCACTCAGACGAGCGCGGGCTCTTTTTGGCCAGTGCGCAGGTTCCAGCGCTGTCCCGGCATGGCGATCCGGAAGCCCAGCGCCTGCGCTCGGTCCCGGTTTCCCTCGAGGTCGTCCTCGTGATGCATCAGCACCACCTTGGCGCGGACGGACTCGGGAAGCTGCTCGAGCGCGGCGAATGAGCCGTGAACCTGGCCCGGATATTCCACGAACGTGCAGTCGTGAAAGAACACCGTCGTGCGAGGCTCCAGCGCCACGAGCAGGTCGGCGTCGACGGTACTGTCCCCGCTCCACCACGCCACCTCACCGTCCCCGACGTCGATCGTCAGTGCCGTCGACGGCTTGCCGGGAACGTGCTCGGTCTCGGTCGCCTGAACCCGCAGTGGCCCGGCCTCGAACGACTCGGCATGCGCCCAAGGATTGTCGCGCGGCGGCTCCGTAGCCGTCGCGTCGACCGTGTTGAAGTAGGTGGACAGCGAGCCCGACTTGGGCGGCAGCGGCGGGGGCACGTAGCGCAGCGACGAACGCAGCGACTCCCACAGCTCTTCACGGACGGCGCTGTGACAGACCAGCGTGGGCCGCGGGCCGCCTTGACGCACCGCACCGATGTCGCCATGCGCATAGAAGAACCGAGAGAACGCGAAGTCCTCGAGTCCGTACGTATGGTCCCCATGCACGTGGGTGATCAGTTGACCGCTGATGTCGTGCCAGGCGATGCCGGCGGCGTGCAGCTGGTCCGGCGCCTGGCGGCCGCAGTCGATCAACCAGCGCTCGCCGCCGATCGTCAGCACCGAGCACGTCGTGCCGTACGTTCGTGAGAACGCACCTCCGGCGCCCAAGAACTGCAGCGTGATGTCTGAGACGTCGCCCACGGTTCGGCCTACCGACGGTAGCCCATCCTGCGCTGTTGGGTCCAAAAGTCGGTGCGCGCTCCCGCATTTGGCCCCGCAGCGCCATCCGCGAGGCCAATCGCAGGACCCGCGCAGCGTTCACCCTGCGCGTCGGCGCAGGCTGTTGAAGAGGATGAAGCCGTTCGTCAGCGCAACGGCGAGGACCAGCAGCCACGCGATCGCCCACTTGAGCTGCGATGCCGGAGTCGCGCCGGCCTCGATGAGGTAGCCCTGCGGGTCCACGAAGACCGGCTTCTCGACCCGAACCGCCGAGAGCTGAGCGGTGGGCACGCGCATGCGCCCACCCTCGATCGACGCCTCGACCAGCGCCCCATCCTTTTCGACGTAGCCCGGAGCGGTGGTGTTGTCGCCATAGGGAAACGCCACCGCGTCGCCTTCGAGCGAAAGGTCCGCGGCAGGCGTGGTGAAGGTCGACGTCAGCGGGAACACCGAGACGCCTTCCTTCGGGTCGCTGTCGTCGACGGGCTTGGCGACCTTGGCCAGCAGCGCGGTGCGAGCCGCCTCGCGCTTCGCGGCCGGGATGCGCACGACGTACCGCCGCAGGTCGGTGCGCCCTTCTCCCTGCGAGAGATAGGGGTACCCGAGCGCTGCGATTGCGGCCTCGGCGTCTTTCTCGCTGGGAAACGACTCGACGCCGAGCAGGACCCGCGCGTCGTCGGGTTTGACCACGAGCCGGATCGTGTCGGTGGGGACCGCGACGATCGACCGTCCGTCGACCGACATCCGCAGGTCTGCATCGCCGGCCTGGAGCGCGCCGACCAGGGCCGGTCCGCTCGCGTCGTAGATTTCCGAGACGGCCTCCTGGGCGTACAGGCGCGAGATCCAATCGAACGCCCCAGCGTCGCCGAACCGAGAGACCCGCCCCGTGAAGGTGCTTGGGTACTCGGGCGTCTTGCCTGCTTTGCCCTCCGGGCGCGGCACCGCGGCGAAGAGACGGCCACGGCCCTCGAGCACCCGCAGGTAGCTGACCTTTGCGCCGCTCTTGCGGGTGAGCACGGTCGCCCACTGGACGTCGGGCGTGCCCTCGATGGTGACGTAGCGGTTGTCGAGCCCCGAGGGATCCGCACCATCGGCGAACAGCACGGCGGCGTCGCCGAGGACCTCGGGCTCTGGGCTTCGCAGCCAGTACCGGAAGTCGCCCCACATGCTCATCAGCGGATAGAGGCAGGCCAGCATCACGACCGCGGAGACCCAGGGTGGACGACGGCGCCCGCCACGTCGCGGCAGGTCGTCCCCGGTCATCTGGGCGACGACGCCGTCGATGCCCAGCTCGTCGAGATCGGAGAGGTCGTCACCATCGTCGTCGTCGTCCAGGTCCTCGCCCTCGAGCACGGCACCCTCCGCAGCGGGGTCGTCGTCATGCTTTGGGTCTTCGGGGGGCTTCTCGGACTCGCTCACGGAACCTCGCATGGGATCTTGCATGAGGTCAGACCGCCGCGCCGCCGAAAGGTTCCGAGCGGCCCGTGCGGTTCCGCGCGACTCCCGCACTGGACCGGCCTGGGCCGCAACGGCCCGGCGGCTCAAGACCCCGGCAGACCCTGGCGATGACCGCCCCGTGGTCCATCTCCGCCGATCCGCGCGCGTCGTCTCGATCAGCCTCGGCCTGCTCGGGCTCCCGGGCCTGGCGTCCGCGGCACCCGGTGAGGCGCTGCGTCAAACCGCGGCGGTCAACGGCCACGTCGCCACCGAGTCCAGCCAGGTGCTCCCGAAGTGGACCCCCTCGGCCTCGCTCGCCACGACGTACCTGCGTCAGGTCGGCGCGTCGCAGCCTGGAGATCTCATCATCGACGCCCGGCTGCAATCCCATCTGGGCCTTGCCTTCGGCATCGCGGGCTGGGCCCAGCTCGACGCCTCGATCCCGGTGACGATCCACCAACGCGGACAGACCTACGAGCAGGGCTCGTTCGTCGAGCTGCCGTCCGCGGCGCTCGGCGACGTCCGGCTCGGGGCGAAGGGCACGCTGCTTCGAACGCCGCGACGTGGGTTCGGCCTCGGCGTGCTCTTCGACGCGACGCTGCCCAGCGGCTCGAGCTCCGCCCTGACCTCCCACGGCGGCGCCACCTTCACCCCTGCCCTCGCGGCCGAGTACCGGTTTGCGCGCGGGGTCTTGGTCTCGGCCAACGCCGGCTACGCCTTGCGCCCCGAGGTCAACGTCGCGAACGAACTCGGTGGAGACGCGGTGGTGTACCGGGTCGCCGCCCGCATTCCCGTCGCGCCTCGCGAGCAGTTCGCGCTGTTCGGCGAGCTCGACGGCGCGGTCTCCATGCTGCAGGGCGCCGGCACGCCGCTGGCCGCCCGCGGCGGGTTTCGCTGGAGCACGCGCGGCGGCCTGGTGATGGGCCTGTGGGGCGGTGGCGCGGTGATCGACGCGCTCGGCTTGCCCACCATGCAGCTCGGCCTCACCGCCGCCTTCGCCCCCATTCGGCGCACGAAGACCGACCCGGCCTTCCGCGAGAACGAGCGCACCAGCGCCGTCGCCCTTGCGCGGGGCTACGACCGAACGCTCGCGGCCCTCAGCGTGCAGCCCAAGGACGTCATCGAGCGCCCCGACGACCCCGACGGTGACGGCGTGCTGGCGCAGGCGGACCTGTGCCCCTCCGTTCCCGAAGACCTCGACGGCATGCAGGACGGAGACGGCTGCCCCGAGCTCGACGATGACCGAGACGGACTGCGCGACTCGGTCGACCTGTGCCCGCGCGCGCCCGAGATCATCAACGGCTACCGCGACTTCGACGGCTGCCCCGACCGCCGGCTCGCCGACGGAGGCGGTCAGACCTTCGAGTCGTTCGACGCCCGACGCTTCCTGCCGCCGCTGCGCTTCGCGGACGGCAGCGTCGACATCAACCCGCAGATGGCCGCCGAGCTCGACACGCTCGCCGAGCTTCTTCGGCTCAACCCGTGGATCGAACGCCTGCAGCTCTCGGTGTACGTGCCGCAGACCGAGGACGACGACAAAGACCGGGCGCTCGCCGACGCTCGCAGCGCTGCGCTTCGCGGGGCGCTCGAGGACCGCGGCATTGCAGCGTGGCGACTCGAAGCGCTGCCCGCCAAAGCCGTCGCCTCCGGTCAGGATGCGCGGGTGCGACTCACCCTGTCCGGCCGAGCCCGCGCGCTCGACCCGGTGGCACCTCGGCCCGAGACCTTCGACCGCATGATCACGGACGCGGCACGAGAGCTCGCGACGCCCAATCCCGAGACGATGGCCGCTCAGGGTCCGCCCGCCGAGTCGGACGCTCGGTAGACCCACATCTCGCGCGGCGCTTGAACCTCACCGCTGCGCGCGAGCACGAAAATGCGGTTGACCCCAGGCTGGAGCGGGAGGGACGCCTCGAACGACAGCGCGGTCGTGTCCTTCGCCGCCGCAAAGTAGTCGACCTTCTTGTCCGCCTGGGCCGACCCGGGTGGACGCACCATCACCACCACGTCGCGTACGCGCTCGGGGTGGGATGCGACCCCACGCAGCGTGATGCGCTCGGCGTTGGTCTGAGATGGAACCGACTCGAACGTGAGCGTCGGCGGTTGAACCGACCGCCGCGCGACGACGCCGGTCGTCTTCGCGGCTCCGGTCGACGGGACGAGGCTCTTCAAGTCCGCGGGCACGAACCAGCGACGGCTCTCATCCGCGGGATCCGTCAGCCAGCGCCACTTGCCCGCCGTCCCGCGCACGGCCAGCGAGGCACCCGCGGGCGCCGTCGCGACGACCGCCGCCGAGGGACCGGCCCCGGCGCGAAGCTGCACCGTATCCCCTTCGACGGTGAACACGCCCGGCCCCTCCTCGAGCGCTGGCGCGTCGGCGAGCACCCGCAGCGAGAGTTCGTCGCTGGCGGCCACGCGGAGCTGGGCGTCGCCCACCGTGAGGTCCAGCAAGAGTGGTCGCGTCGGGTCGGCCTTTTCGTTCACCCAAATCCCGAACGCGCCCGTCGCCGATGCGCCAGCCTTCACCGGGCCCAGCGCGACGAATCCTTCTTCGAGCAGTCCCTGTTCGCCGCTGAGGTTCCGCAAGAACGCCCGCAGATCGGGGCTGTCCCCGTCTCCGTCGTTGTACGCCCGGAACGCGAGCAGGACCCGCTCCCCGGGCTGAAGCATGCCGTCCCCGTTGCCCTGCACCGAGAACGAGGGCAGGCCCGGCACGGGCTCGGACTCGGGTCGCTGGGGCGCCACGTCGACCAGCGCGGGGTCGTCGACGATCCACACGTCGTACGAGAGCGAAGGCTGCGGCAGCGCCCGCGTCTCGAAGACCGCACGTGCCCGCGCGTCAGGCTTGGCGTCCGGCTCCCCGCTGTGGACCTCGAGGTCGAGGTCGCCGACGAAGTCGCTGTACCATGGCATCACGTGGAGCTCGACCGTCCGCGTGACCGTCTTGCCCGGGGCGATGTCCCCAAAGAGCACCTCGATCCCATCGAGTCGCTCGCGCTCACAGTCGGTGATCGCATGAACGCGCTGGACCGTCTGCGTGGAGGGGTTCGTCACCGCAACCTCCAGCGTGAACGCCTCGCCGGCCAGGATCGGGAGCGGCGTTTTGATCGTCGCCCGAACCTCGAGCGGGACGTCGTGCTCGCCCTCGTCGCCCCACGTCACGTCCGCCTCGGCGAGCGCGGCATCGATGCGCGTGTCCTCTGCGCCCTGCAGACCGGCCAGCGCCTTTGCGACGGCGGCCGCGCGGGCTTCGGCGTCGACGGCTCCAGGCAGCGTCTGCGCGAGCGTGGACGCGATGCGCACCTCCGGATCGAGGATCACCTCGGGCAGGTCCTTCACCGTCGAGAGTTCCTCAGGAACCGCCGTCGTCGCGAGGTAGCGGAGCTTGAGCGGAGACTCGCTCGAGCCCTCGGCGATGAGCTCGTGCTTCGCCGAAGGATGGTTCGCCATGCGGGCCCGCTCCCGCGCCCGCTCGAACCGCTCCAGGTCGTAGTAGCGGACGACGTGATCGAGCCCCGTCGGCTCGACCGGGAGAAGCTCCAGGTCGGGCACGACGCCGCGCGCCTGAATGCGCTGGTCGCCCGCGACGAGGTACTCCGCGATCGTCAGCTTGAGCGCGAGCTCGCGACCATACGGCGTCGCCGGCCGCACCACTTGGACCGAGCCCTTGCCGAACGTCGAGCGCCCGATGACCGTCGCCCGGCCCAGCGCCTGCAGGCCGCCGCTGACGATCTCCGCCGCGCTCGCGGCTTCTTCATCAACCAGCACCACCACGGGGACGTCGGCCGGCACCGTCGTCGCCTCCTCGGCTTCGTCGACCTCGCGACCGTAGGCGCTGCGGACGATGACGAGCGCACCCTTACGCACGAAGAGGTCGACGATCGCCGTGGCCTGGACGAGCAGCCCCCCGCCGTTGCCGCGCAGGTCGAGGACGAGGCCGCCCAGGCGGTCTTCCTTCTTTGCGGCTTCGATGGCTTCGGCGAGCTTGGCCGCTGTGTCCTCTTGAAAGTGGGTGACGCGGACGTACTCGACGTTGCCGGGAAGCGGGATCGCGCGGACGCTGTCGAGGCGAATGACCGCGCGCTCGATGTCGATGTCGAGCGACTCGTTCTTGCGGCGCACCTTCACGCCCACCGTCGTGCCCACCGGCCCACGCAGCAGCCCCTGCGCCTCGGAGACCCCCATGCTCACGGTCGAGCGATCGCCAATTCGAATGATGACGTCGCCGGGCTCGATGCCCGCGCGTTCTGCCGGCATGTCGGGCAGCACGCGGACGATCACGATAGCGCGGCGCTCAGCACGGATCTCGGCTCCGATGCCGCCGAACGACCCGCGCGTCCGCTCGCCCAGGTCGGCGTGCTCCTCAGGGGTGAGCAGAATCGTGTGCGGGTCCAGCGGAGAGAGCAGCCCGTTGATCGCGGCGTACTCCATCTCGTGCAGCGGCTCGGGGTCGAGATCGAGATGCGTCTGCGCGTAGACCAGCACCTCTTCCAAGCGTCGGGCCGCGGCGTCGAGCGTCTCGAGGTCGTCGAGCGAGAACGTGGTCTTCGCGGCCCGGACCCGGACCGCGACCGCAGTTCCATCCGCGGTTCGCTCCGCGAAGAACTCGGGCGTGTGCATGCCCAGCGCGTCCAGAGCCGCCACGAGCTGGGCCGTCGGCTCGAACCGCGTGCTGTCGAAGTACTCGCTTTGCAGCATGTGAACCGACCACGCGAGGAGCGGGAACGCGCGATCCGCGAGGTCGGGGGGAGGCGGGGGCGATTCCGCCCCGGTGCTGGCCGCCTCGGATTTGCGGGAATCTTGGGCGGGGCTCGAATCGTCTGTACGGTTGCAGGCGGCGGTCACGAGCAACAGCCCGAGAGCGCCCACCACCGCACGACGCAGAAGGCAGAGCATGCGCCCGCAGCATAACGCGCGGGGCGCTCGCTTGCGCGTGCGATCCTTGATGTCATTTACGACACCAAAACAATCTTTCACGGATCCGATCCCGGGGTAACGCGCTGATCCGGTGCGTCCCCGCCCCTGGCATGGAACGTGCTGGATCGGCGGCGTCGTGCGAGGCTCAACCCTCCCAACTCTCGGTTCGATCGCTGCTGCGGCACTCGCGCTGCTGACCCTCGGCTGCGTCGACGCGCCGATCACGGCGGACCAGCTTCAAGCCGACGGCTCGCTCCGCGGCGGATACGCCGGCGGTGGCATGCAGCAAGCGCTTGCTGCCGAGCAGGGCGAGGTCGCGCAGGCGGTCCACGTCTCTGCTGTCCTCGCGCCCCAGGCCGAAGGCCCGCTCGAGGACCGCGCCCAGTTCGACGCCAGCGTCGGCACCGTCTACCTCCACGTGCGGGCGGACGGGCTCCTCGCGAGTCGCCGCGTCACCTACCGGTGGCGCCACGGCGACTTCACGGCCGAGGTGCCGGGCACGCTCGAGGCGAGCAACGCCATGTCGCTTGGGGCTCGCTTCGAGATCCTGCCCGAGCAGACCGGCCACTGGGAGGTCGAGGTGATCGCTGAGCCCAGCCCGGGCGAGTCCCGCACCGCCGAGCCCCACGTTCTCTTCCATCGCGAGTTCGTCGTCGGCTCCTGAGCCTCCGTCGCCTGCGACGCGCACCCACGCCCGCCGTCTCCTCGCGCAGGAGGCCGCGGGCGTTGCCGATTGCCCCGCCGATCGCCGCAGCGGTGTCGTAGCATGCTGCTCGACGATGACGGAATCCACGATGGGCGGGCTGTCCCCCGAAACGGCCGACCTGTTCGCGCGAGGGCTCTACTACCTCGCCAATGTCGATGGCATCGAAGCACGCGAGGAAACGCTCCTGCGAGACTTCATCAGCGAGTCCGGCTCGATGCTGAAGTTCGAGGACCTCGGCGAAGGCGGCTTCTCGATGGCGGAAGCCGCGATGGTGCTCGAGACCAGCTTTCACCGCCGCATGTTCATCATGGCTTCGATCGCGATGATCAAGGCCGACGGCGAGTTCAGCTCGGCCGAGCGTCACGCGCTCGGTGAAGTGGCCGACGCGTTCGGCTTGAGCAACGCCGAGTTCGGAGACCTCGAGCAGGAAGCCGCCCGCGCGTCGCTGGAATAGCGGCGGACGCGGAACGGTTCGATTTTCGCCCCACACACCCACGGAAGAGGAGCAGACGCATGGGACTCATGAGTTTCATCAAGGGCCAGTTCATCGAGATCATCGAGTGGCTCGACGACACCAACTACACGCTCGTTTGGCGATTCCCCGACGACGACCACGAGATCAAGAACGGGGCGCAGCTCGTCTGCCGCAACGGTCAGGCCTGCATTCTCGTCAACGAAGGCAAAGCTGCCGACGTGTTCGGACCGGGTACCCACACCCTGTCCACCGAGAACATCCCCATTCTCTCACGCCTCAAGGGCTGGAAGTACGGCTTCAACAGCCCCTACAAGGCCGAAGTCTACTTCATCAACCTCAAGCAGTACCTCGATCAGAAGTGGGGTACGCCGAAGCCGGTCCTGATCCGCGACCCCGAGTTCGCGGTGGGCAACCGCCCCGGTCGCGTCCGCATCCGGGCGTTCGGTAGCTACAACTTCCGCATCACCGACCCGCGCCTGTTCTTCGACGAGGTCGTCGGCACGCAGGGCTTCATGTCCAGCGACGACATCGAAGGCTACGTGCGCAGCCGCCTGCTGCAGGGCTTCACCAAGGCCGCCGCCTCGAGCGAGCTCTCGGTCGCCGACATGGCCGCCCACTACGACGTGCTGGCCAAAGGCGTGCTCGCGGGGATCAACGAGGACGTCAAGAGCATCGGCATCGAGCTCACCTCGTTCGTGGTCGAGAACATCTCGCTGCCCGCCGAGATCGAGAAGGCGCTCGATGCAGCGGCCGCCCAGTCGGCGCGCGGCGTCGACAACACGCTCGCCTGGGAAGGCATGCAGGCCATGCGCGACGCTGCCAAGCAGCCCGGCGGCGGCTCTGGCGTGATGCAGGCCGGCATGGGCATGGGCATGGGCATGGGTATGGGCAACATGATGGCCGGCATGATGGGCCAAGCCATGCCGCCCTACGGCTACCCGCCCCAGCAGGGCTACCCCCCGCAGCACGGACAGCACCCCGGCTACCCGCCTCAACAGGGCCAACACCCGGGCTACCCCCCGCAGCAGGGTCAGCACCCGCAGCAGGGCTACCCACCGCAGCAGGGCGCACCCCCGCAGGCCGCCGCGCCCGCAGCACCTGCGGCACCCGCCGAAGGCTCGCTCGAGTCCAAGCTGATGAAGCTCAAGGCCGCGTTCGAAGCCGACCTCCTCACCGAAGAGGAGTACAAGGCCAAGCGCGCGCAGCTCCTCGCGGACTTCTAGCCGCGAGCCCACAGCGCCGGTTCCCGGTCGGCTTCGAGCCGAGGGGGCCGGCGTTTTCCTTGGTTACAGCCCGACGCGTGCCGAGGCCCAGGAGACCAGGTCGGTGAGGAACTGCGGGTCGACGTGGCGTCCGGGCGCGAGGTAGTTCCCCGGACGCGACTCTCCGGGCTCGGGCTTGAACAGGTGATCGAGGTCCGGGTACCGGTGCACCGTCACCTCCAGCTTATTCGCTCGGGCGGCGCGCCGGAGCGCCTTGGGATCGGCCTTCGGGTCCACCTCGAAGTCCTTGCCGCCCTGCCCGACCCACAGCGGGACCTTCAGCCTGCCGATGAACGTCGCGGGGCGGACGGCGAACATCTCGCGGAGCCACTGCGCCTCGCCCTCGAGTTCCGGCGGCATCTCCCCGCCGCGCTCGACCGCCTTCACCATGGCCTCCTGCTGCGCCTGCGCCCCAGCCCGCAGCTCTGGGGGCAGCTCGGCGAGAGCGGCGGCCGCTTGCTGTGCAAACACCTCTTTGTACGGTCGGCCTGGGCTGGCCAACAACGCCACGCCAGCCAGGCCGCGCCCGTTCGCCGAGGCGAGCGCCAGCACCCGCAGACCGCCGTCACCGTGGCCCACCAGCAGCACGCGATCCGGGTCGACCTCGGGCTGCACGAGCAGCATCCCCAGGGCCCGCTTCGCGTCGTCGACCTGCCCCACGAACGAGAGGGGGCCGGGCTCACTTCCGCCTTGGCCGCGCTCGTCGAAGCGCATCACCGCGAAGCCGGCGTTGGCGAGCGCGTCGGTGATCTCGTGCGAGCCCAGGTCGACCGGCGGTGGCCCGGCGAACCCGTGCCGGTCCTCGCGACCCGTCGAGCCGACCCACAGCACCGCGGGCGCGGGTCCCGAGGCGTCCTTGGGCAGCAGTACCTCGCCCGCGAGCGTCGGGCTGTCTTTGCGACCGGGAATCTCCACGGGCCGAATCTCGAACGTGGCGCCCTCGGGCACCGCGTAGCGCAGCCGCGTCGGCCCCACGATCTCCCACGTGGGCCAGGGCTCCTGCACCGTGCTGATCGTCAGGTCGGATGCCTCGACCTCGATGGTCTCGATCGCCCCGCCGCGCAGCGTGATGCGCTCGCCGAGGTTCGTCTGCACCACGACCACGTCTCCGTTGCGTCGAATGTCTCCGGTCCACTGCGCCGGGATGCCGCCGCTGAGCGACAACAGCTGCAGCTGCGTCGTGCCGACCTCGAGCGGACGCAGCCGCAGCAGCAGCTCCTCGTGCAGGATTGCCGAGTGGGCCATCACGCCCGTGGGGCGCTCTTCGGGCGCGTACCCAACCGACTCGGTCGTGCGCCCGTCGCTGATCTCGAGCGTGTCCTCGACGCGCCGGAAGGTCAGCTCCGCTGCGTTGCTCCGCTCGAACCCGGAGACCACGGCCCCGTCCGCGTCGAGCACCAGCTCTCCGGCGCTGCGAAGCGGGTCGCGGCCGGGCAGCTCGAGCTCGATACGCGTCTCGAAGCGATGATGAGAGGGGTCCACTTCGAGTGCGCCGACGTAGCGCCCCCACGAGCGACCGATCCGCCGGCCGCCCTGCGTGAACTCGAACGCCCGCGTCTCGCCGACCGGGTACGCCGACGCCACCGGCACCCCCGGCCACGCCAGCTCCACCGCCGCGGCCTGCTCCGGCGCATCGGGAACCGTCCCCGGTCCCTGCGACTTCGTCGGCGGCGCGGTCAGGCAGCCCGCGAGGAGCACACAAGCGGCGAAGATCGAGGCGCGCATCTCCGGGGACTGTAGCCGCCCGCAGCCTGCCCGGCTGCGGGCTCCATCACGGTGAGGTTTGCGGTGCCGTATCGATAGCCCCGTTCAGGAACCACGTGCTCAATGCGCCGCAGACCGCGAGACCGCGGGACGCCACCGGCGGTGCGTGTCGGCGGTGTCGCGCGCGCGGGCGCTGCACACTTCGCCTCTCCAAACGATGCCATCAACCTGCCGCCAAAAGCGGGCGAATGCGGCGTTGATTCGGGCGGCACCATGAATGGCCACAGCGTGGCCACCGGGGACCTCGACGAACGCTGCGTCCAGCGCTGCAGCGAGCGCGCGGCCCTGTCCCACGGTGGCGATGAGGTCATGGGTGGCGGAGAGAATGAAGGCGGGGCTCGTGAGGTCGGCGAGCGCCTTACTCATGTTGGTCCCCATCAGAATTTGAACTTGGCGGTTGGCGGCGCGAGGCAAGGCTTTCAGCGAGCGACCAAAGACGTGCTCGAGGGCGCTCATGTTCTCTTCAGTGGCGGGGATCTCGGGGTTGTACACGAGGTCGAAGAAGGCACGCCGTCGCATGTCGCGGGTGCCAACGACGGTCTTGAACTGCGCCAGCGCCCGCCGGGGGCTGAGACCTACGGAGGCGCGGCCATTGATCAACGTACACAGAAGCGCGAGCAAGGTGACGCGCTCACGCGCACCCACGGCGAGCGCCTGGGCAATGACGCCGCCAAGGCTATGCCCGACGACATGGGCGTCCGGCCATTGAAGCGCGTCGAGGACGGAGATCGCGTCGTCGGCCATTCCCTCGAGTGAGCTCGAGAGCCCGGGACTGTCGCCCATGCCGCGGTTGTCGAACCAGGCGAGTGGGTAGTCGTTCTTCAGCCCCTCCACCTGAGGAGACCAGCCGCACCCCGCGACGCCCGTGCCTTGGATCATCAGGACGCGAGGTCCGCGACTCCCAAGACGCTCGAAGCTCAGCTCGGTCACGTCGCTCGTCGTAGATGAACGACAGCCTCAATCAAGGATGACCGAGGAAACGCGCGCGCGAACACTCGACGGTACATCGGGGCAACAACGCGACCCTACTGCACCCGCAAGGCGTAGAGCCCATCGCCGCCGGGCACCAGCAATGTCTCATTCTCGGCTACGACAACCGCGGCGGTGAAATCCCCGTCGAGGGAGAGGTCCCACAGCGGCGTACCGTTGGGCCCAATGGCGAGTACGGTGCCGTCGAGCCAGCCGCGGTAGCTGTTACCGAGTCGGTCGAGCGTGATGCGCCCGGTCCAGAAATCCAAAAGCTCGCCGGAAATCGGCGTAGGAGCACCAACGGACCAGTTGTCGAACAGCATGGTTCCGCTGGGATTCGCCGACACGACGGACTCGGCCGTAGTCCCGAAGAACACTCGTCCGGTTGCCGACACTGCAAACGAGTCATCGACGCTGACCGGGCTACGCTCAGCGACGAGGCTTCCATCGTCGGCCTCGAGCAGCACGAAGTAGTTGGCAAAGCCCCTGCCTGTGAAGTAGACGCCGTCCTCGGTCACCGCGGGATACGATTGGAGGAACGCGTCATTGCCGACCAAGTACTCCCAGAAGTCGGATCCGTTGGGCTCGATGCCGTAGAGGCGGTCTTCGCCGGCGACGTAAAAGCGTCCGCCCGGTCCTCGTGCCAGTCCGCCAGTTCCGAATTCACTGTTGAGGAAGTCGCTCTCGAAAACCGCAGCTCCGTCGCCTCCGTCGTACCCGAGGACGGTTGAGCCGCTCAGCACGTACACGGTGCCATCGGAGGCGATCAGCGGCGAGCTGGAAACCTCGAGTCCGCTCCCGGCGGAGACGTCCCACAAGACGTCTCCTTCTGGGCTGACCTTGTACAGGACGCCCGTTTGCGTCGTCGCACTGCGGGTCTGAACGAAGATGGAGCCGTCTGCAGCAATGGCGGGCGCTTCGTTGGCGGGCTGCGGACCGAGGGCCGTCACCCAGATCTCGCTCCCGTCACTGCCGTCGATGGCATGAAGCGAGCCGTCATTCGTACCGCCGTAGATTGTGCCATCGGCCGCAATGACGATGTCGTTGAGCGGCTGCGCAACGTCGTAGGTCCACAGCACCGATGGTTCGTCGGTCGGACCGTCGAGCGGGCTGCGGAAGATTCGCGTCTCGCAGTAGCCCAGCGTGGGCCACGGTGAGCCGGGCTGGTAGCCACCGGTGTCTTCACAGCCGTCGACGATGGTCTCGCACGTTGTACCGTCGTCTTCACAAGACTCGTTGAAGCTGCACGAGCCGCACTGCCCACCGCAGCCGTCGCCTCCGCACACGCGCCCGTCGCAGTCGGAGACGCACGTCGACGTGGTGGAACTCGACGAGTCATCGCCCCGCGTCGTGTCTGCGGACTCGGTGGTAGACGTCGCAGTCGCTTCGGTCGTGTCGGTGGTCGAATCGGTTGTCGATGTCCCGGCTGACGTCGAGGTCGTCGTGGCCGTTTGGGTCGTCGACGGGAGGTCGCTCGTACCGCCCGATGATGCACTCTCACCACCACCGGGCTCGGTGTCAACGTCAGCCGGGTCGGGGTTGAAGCAAGATGCCAGAGCCAGCGAGCCGAGCAGCAGCGACCTACGCATGCTGGGATTCTGGACCCGACGATAGGCCCTGACAATGCCCTTCATGCACGCCGCCACGAGGAGCGCATACGCTGAGGCGTACGAGGCGCGCATCTACGGGGACTCTAGCCGCCCGCAGCCGCCTGCCCAGCTGCGGGCGCCGTCACGGCCAGTGCTACTCGCAGATGTACTGGCCCAGGTCGTCGAACGAGTCCTGAGCGAAGCTCGTCCACTGGATCGACGGGTCGAACGCGTCCGTTCCGTCTGGGTCGGCGTCCGCATCGCAGTTGCGACGGATGGTTTCGTTCTGGGTCCCGACGCCGCCGGCCGACCACTCGGCTCCAGGGTCTTCGCCGATCAGCCCGATCACGTCGAGCACGGTCCCATCACAGGAGAGCTCGATCGCGTCATCGCCGTTGTAGAACGAGCCGTCATCGAGCAGGTCACACAGCTCGGGCGAGCTGAAGGCGTCGTCACACACAACGAAGACGTCTCCAGCCGCGAGCGTCCCTGACAGTGCGATCTCGTTACCCGGCGTCGTGTTGCCATTGAAGTAGAAGTTGACCGAGCAAGCGCTCAGGTCCACATCGGCGGCACCATCGTTGTAGACCTCGACCGCCTTGTTGTTGCTCGAGCCTTCCACGTATTCGCTGAAGTACAGCTCGAAAACCCCGCCGGCGCTGTTCGACGTCATTTGACCTGCGTCGGACGCGGCGTAGCCGTCGTCGCTACCGTTGAGGTCGCAGTAGGTGTAGGTCAGGCCGCTGTCCCCCGAGAACCTGAACGCGTAGTCGTACTCACCGGGTGTCGGCACGGTCAGCGAGGCCTGGTACTCGTCGTTGTTCGCCTCTGCCCCCAAACCGGGGTAACCGGCATTCGGGACTGCGTCGATCCAAGTCCAGCCCGCATCAACTGCCGGGTCCGACGCGTCTGGGCCATAGCCGACCTGTCCACTGACCTCGTCCGCAAGGTCGTTGCCCGTCGTCATGTCGGTGAGCCCCTCGACGTAGAGTCGACCGAACACATCAACGTCGGTCCCGACCGTCTCATCGATCGAGGGCGGGAACTGCAGGCGGCAGAAGCCGATGTCGTAGGTCACCGCTTCGACGCACTCGGTGTTCGCCGCGCCAGGCGTGCCGGCGTTGTCGGCGACGTACTCCATCGTGCCTCCGCACCAGCTGGCTACGAGGTCGTTGTCGGTGGCGTTGAAGAAGTCGGGGTCGAGGTTGAGGCTCACGCCGCCCTCGAGCGGGAAGCCGTTGTAGTCGACGGTGTCGATGACCATGCCGTCGCAGCGCAGCGAGATGATGTCGCCGCCGTTGGCGATGAAGTAGTTCTCGTCGTACTCGTAGTCGGGTACGAAGCCGATGTCGGCCTCGCTCGCTGGCGCGAACGTCAGGTAGCCGCCGGGCTCGATCGTGAGGTCGACGTCGAGCATGATGACGTCTTCGCCCTTCACGCCCGAGATTTCGCAGCCCGCGAGCTGGTAGGTCGTGTCGGCGCTGGGGTTGTGGAGCTCGAACCATTCACCGTCGGCGTCGGGGATGACGTCGGGGTTGGACATGATCTCGGAGATGATCACCTCGCCGGTCATGGGCGCTGCAAAGTCCGTGCAGCCCATGGTGTCGTAGGCGGCGCAGTCGGCCGCGCACGCGAGCGCGCCACCGGTGAAGCCCATGCCGATGCTCGTGCAGTCGGCTCCGTTGAGGTCGGCGCCGTCACACACTTCGCCAACGTCGACGGCATCATCGCCACAGCTGACGCATGCGGAGGTGTCGAAGCTGCAGTTCTTCGCGCAGGCCAGGTCTCCGGAGAGGAAGCCGAGCGACTCGCACGTCGCCCCGGCGAGGTCATCGCCCTCGCAGTCCTCGCCCTCGTCGAGCATCTCGTTGCCGCAGTCTTCCGCCGCGCCGGTCGAGGTGCTGCCGGTCTCCGCCTCCCCGGTCGAGGTGCTGCCGGTGTCGTCTTCGCCCGCGGTGGTGCTGTCGGTGTCGCCGTCCCCGGTCGAGCTGCTGCCGGTGTCGGGGTCGACGGTCTCCGCGCTCGTGCTGGACGAGCCCGACGTCGAGGGGTCGATCGTCGTGGTGCTCGGCTCCATGGGGATGGCCGCGGTCGTCGTACCTCCGCCGGTCGACCCCGCGTCGGTGTCGCTGGTGACGTCGTCACCACACGCCGGGGCTGCCAAGAGCACGAGCAAGGACAAACGATTGAAGCGAGACATGCCGCGCGGCTTTAGCCCGGCGCTTTGCCCCCTTCAAGCGTGTCCGTACCGGTCCACGCATTTGTCACACGGCGGTCACCGTGCGGCGCGCGACCTCACGGGGGCTTCACCGATCCACGAGCGGGGCCCCCTTGCGACCCGCTGGACACCGCGCACGCGTCGACGGTTTCGAGCGCGCGTGTGCATCGACCCGCGTCGGCTGCTCCGCCGGGTCATGTACGACCGCGATACGCTTCACGCATGGAAAAAGTTCGCGGCATCGGAGGGGTGTTCTTCAAGTCCAAAGACCCCGACGCGCTCAAGCGGTGGTACGCACAGCATCTCGGCGTGCCGCTCGATGAGCAGGGATACGTGAGCTTCGACTGGAAGCGCAGCGAAGACGGCTCGGACGCCATGACGGTCTGGAGTCCGTTCAGCCCATCGACCAAGTACTTCGACCCCTCGACGCGGGAGTTCATGGTGAACTTCATCGTCGACGACCTCGACGCGATGCTCCAGCAGCTTCGCGACGCCGGATGCACGGTGGACGAGACCGTCGAAGATGGCGAGTTCGGCTCGTTCGGCTGGGTCCTCGACCCCGATGGAACCCGCATCGAGCTTTGGCAGCCCCCCGCGACCTTCCCCAAGAGTCCGTAGCGTGCCGCCAGACGGCTCGGTACGATGCCGCGCAATGAAGGTCGTCGTCACTGGGGGAGCCGGATACATCGGAAGCGTCACCGTCGAGCAGCTCGTGGCCACGGGCGCCGAGGTGGTCGTGTTCGACGACCTCTCCCTGGGACACCGCGCCGCCGTCCACCCCTACGCTACGCTCGTCGTTGGCGATCTGGCCGACCGCGCTGCCGTCGACGCTCTGATGGCCGAGCACCGCCCCGATGCCGTCATGCACTTCGCCTCGCGGTCCCAGGTCGGCGAGTCGATGCGGCACCCGTTCCTCTCTGTGGGCGACAACGTTCGCAACGGCCTGAACCTCATCGAGAGCATGGTCGAGCACGACGTGAAGCGGTTCATCCTCTCGTCGACCGCCGCCTTGTTCGCAGAGCCGCAGACGGTGCCGATCGCCGAGACCGAGCGCATCATTCCGGGCAGCCCGTACGGCGAGTCGAAGCACATCCTCGAGCGCATCCTGGTCTGGGCCGAGCGCGTCCACGGCATGCGGCACGCCTTCTTGCGCTACTTCAACGCGGCGGGCGCGAGCGAGGAACGTGGCGAGCACCACGACCCCGAGACACACCTCATCCCAATCGTCCTGCAGGTCGCGCAAGGCCGCCGAGATGCGATCACGGTGTTCGGAGACGACTACCCCACGCCCGATGGCACGTGCCTACGCGACTACATCCACGTCATCGACCTCGCCCAAGCGCACATCCTCGCGCTGGGCGCTCTGGACGAGCGCAGCCGGGTCTACAACCTAGGCAACGGCACCGGATTCTCGGTCATGGAGGTCATCGAGACCGCCCGCGCCGTGACCGGCCACCCGATCCCGCACGTGATGGGCGAGCGTCGTCCGGGCGACCCACCCGCCCTGTCCGCCGACAGCACCACCATCAAGGCGGAGCTGGGCTGGACACCGAAGTACCCGAGCCTGCAGTCGATCGTGCAGACCGCTTGGGACTGGCACCAGCAGTTCCCCGCCGGCTACCCCGAATGAGGCACCCCGGAACCAAGCCGTCGAAGCCCGCGGGCGTCCACGGCTACGGCTGGTACGACGCGGAGACCGGCCGCATCGATCGGGCTCGCCTCGCCCGCGAGGCGACGCGGCAGAATCCACCGCCGGCGTACGCGGAGCCGCCGGCGTGGCTCGACGCAGCGGACATCCCCGAGCGCATCGAGGGTGCGTCCCCGCTGGACCTCGCGCGCGTCGAAGCGCGGGCGCGGCGGGCGTTCGTCCACGCCTCGGACTGAGTCCCTCAGGCGGACATCCCGGCTTCGCCGGTGCTGCTGCTGCTACTCGAACTCGACCCGCTCGAGCTGCTGCTGCTCGAGCTGCTGCTGCTCGAGGTCCCGTCGGTGTCGGTGTCGGTGTCGGCCCCCGTCGTGGTGCTGTCCACGCTCCCCGAGCTGCTGCTCGACCCGTCGCTGCTTCCGCCCGAAGTGCTGCTCGTGTCACTCGACGCGTCGCAGGGCGCGAGGACCACATCGTCGACAAAAAAGTTGGTTACGCCCGCCCCCGTCAGGGACCCCGAGAACCGCAGCGTGTGAACGGACCCGTCCGCGAAGTCGCTGACGTCGAGCAGCAGCGTCTGCCAGCCGCCGTAGTCGACGATGTCGTCGTCGGTCGCGATGAACAGCGTTTCTTCGTCGAGCATGACGGTGAACACGTCGTTGCCGCCGCCCGCCGCCGCGTTGATCGAGAAGCCAAACGAGAGCACGGCCGCGCCGACCGGAACCACCACGTCTTGAGACACGCTCGGCGTGTCCGGCATCTCGATGCCGCCAAACCACACCCACCACGCCCCCGACAGCGGCCCCGCTCCGACGTCTTCAGTACAGGTTGCGTCGCAGATCGGCGTGCCGAACAACGCCGACGCCTCATTCCACGACGGGTTGGGCGTGCCGAGCTCGAACCCGGGGTCGCCCAACAGGTTCTCTTCGCACTCGTCGGGCAGAGCGCCCGTGTCGTCGGAGGTGTCCGAAGGGAGCGAGGTGACGCCGGCGGAAGACGCGGTCGTGGCGGGGGCCGTTGCAGACTGCGAGCCGTCGGACCCCTCGGTGTCGCCCTCGTCGCTGCCGAGCGTGACGACGCAGCCGCCCGCGCCGACGCAACACCACACTCCGGCACCTGCACACACCACCCGCCAGTCCATGCCCACACCATACCGCGGCCGATGCCACGGAGCGCTACACTGTGGCTCGTGGGGCGGATGGGGATCGGCGGATGGGTGGTCGCATTGGCGGCCGGCTGCGGGCAGGGCTCGCTCGAAGTCGCAGAAACCGACCAGCCGAACCTCGCCGAAGGCAGCAGCTCCTCGGGGGCTGCGACGACGACGCCGCCGCCCGCGAGCACGACATCGACGACCGCGCCGCCTCCAACCGCCTCTGCGACGACCGCCGACCCCGGCACGACGCTCGCCGACGGAACCGACGCCGCAGAGACGTCGACGGGAGACTGCGTGACCGTCAGCGGCTACCGCGACCTCGACGACGACGGATTCGGCGACCCGGCTGCGCCCGTCGAAGCGTGCACCGTGCTGCCTGAGGACGCGGTTGCCAACGCTGACGACTGCGACGACGACGACCCAGACGCCTACCCCAATGCCCCCGAGTACTGTGGCGGAACAGCCGACACCAATTGTGACGATGCGCTGCCTCCGGTGTGTGCGTCGTGCGTCGAGCTCCTCACCGGCGGCCAAGGCACGCAGACCGGGCAGTACACGATCGACGTCGACGGGGACGCGGGACCCGAAGCGCCGCTCCAGGTGTATTGCGATCAAGACACCGCCGGCGGCGGGTGGACGCTGGTCCAGCGCACGGTCTGGGACCCAGCGCTCACCGACGCGCTGCAGACGACCTACGTGCAGTGGCGAACGCTCACGGTGGGCGACCCCGGCTCCAGTGGCGCGTATCGGCTGCGCGGAGACCTCTGGGACGACCTGCAGTCGCAGTACGACCACCTACTCCGGGTCGACCTTCGGGTCGCCGCCGACGGAGGCTCGTGCGCCCCGCTGTTTTATCAGGGCTCCGGCGGCGTGCTTACGGTGAACGACGACGGGACCACGCTCGAAGGCCTGACCAGCGACGTCAGCATCATCTCCGGTACCGCCTTCTCCACCACCGACCTCGGCCCCTCGACGAGCTGCGTCGTCAACTCGGACGCGGTGCCGTGGTTCTACGGGTCTTGCTGTGCGACCTGCCCTCGCTACCAGGGCAGCTACTGGAACGAGCCGCACCCGATGCTCTCGTACACGAACTCGGTGGCCGACATGTTCGGCAACCAGGAGCCCGACGTCTGCTCCACGCCAGCCGCCGCTGCGATCAACGGCAGCTCGTATCGCGGCGCGAACGCGATGGCCTACTTCATCCGCTGAGCGGCGTGAGAAACGGTTCGTTTCTCTAGAAGTCCGCGTCGAGGCGCAGCACGATTTGGGCGATCAGCATCCCGCCCAGAAGGATCCCCGAGAGGATCCAGATCGTCGGCCACGGCCCGCTCCAATACTTGGAGGCGGGCCCGCTCTTCTTGCTCTTGGGCTTGAAAGCAGCACCGTCGCTACGGCTGGTCTTGGCGCTGCTGTCCTTGCCGGCACGCGTGCCCGAACGAAGCGCCCGAGCCTCCCGCTGCGCATCGATCAGCTTGGGATCCAACGACGCCGCGGTGTCGAACGCCTCGAGCGCGCCGGCGGTCTTGCCTTGGTGCTTACGCAGCTGACCGAGATAGAAGAGCGCCTTGGCGTGCTCGTCTCCCGCGTCGTTCAGCGCGGCCTCGAGATCACCTTCGGCCCCAGCGTGCTTCGGAGACGTCTCCCAAGAGACCCACGCCAGGTCGACGCGCGCATCGACGTCGCCGTCGTCCAGCGTGACCAGATCCCTGAGCGCGGACCGTGCCCGCTTGTAGCTGCGATCCTTCAGCGCTTTCTTGGCGGCCGCGCGCGCGGTGACGCCCCGGCGTGCTCGTGCTGCGTCTCGAACGTCTCGCAGCGAGCCCTCGAGCGCAGCCGCTTCCCCGCGGCGAACCTTCTCGCACAGGTCTTCGTATGCGGCGTCGATCTCCTCGAGTGATGCGTCCGCGCTAATCGCCAGAATGTCGAACGGCTGCGCGCCGGATTGAATCTTCGAGCCGAGAAGCTCGATCACCAGCGAGATCTCGCTGCGCCCTTGGCCCCCGTCCGCCGCGGCCATCTGCTCGCGCAGGTCCGTGACCGCCGAGACCTCGGCGCTCGCCTCCTCGGCCTCGCGCAGCATGTTGCAGGCGTACAGCGTGTACAGCAGCTGCAGCCCGCGAACGGGATCGAGCATGGAAAAGTTTGCGAGGTCCTCGAGGCAGAAGTCGCCGTACTCAACCAGCGTCGTGATCGACGCGTTGTCGGTTTGGTCGAAGCCGAACCGGTCGCGGTACTTCGCGAACGACGGCGTGATGCGGAGCGGTCGGTCCTCGAAGTGACCGAGAGCCTCCTCAGCCCGCTGCGGCGAGCAAAACTCTCGGACCGAGCGGTTGATGACCCGCAAAACCCGCGCGGCACTGAGCGTGGCCGCGGTCTCCTCTGGAATGCCCGTGTCGTCGAGGAGGGTGAGCGTCCCTCTCGTCAGGCCCCCGATCGCGCCGACCCGCTGCTCGCACTGGTCGCGCAGCGCCATTCCGGCCGTGTCGTCATCGACCAGCGACGTGCTGATGGCGTGTTGGTACGCATCGAGGCCATCGTCGGGCGCAGCCTCCCGCATCGCTTCTGCGGCCGCGTCATCGAGCACGCCGGCGGAGCACAGGATCTGCGACACGCCCGTTCCCTCGACCGCGTAGTCGGCCAGGATCGGGAAGCCGCCGTGAAACACGACCGTCCGGGTCTCCCCGTCCTGCTCGAGCTGAATGCGCCCGGAGAACCGCTGGGACAGGAGTGCGAACAGCAGCCGCGCCCACCCGGTGTCCTCCAAAGCGACGCTGCGCGTGTTCGGACTCTCGTCTGCCAACGCTCGGCAGCCTACACCGAAATCACCGCCAGTCGGCCGCTCGGCAACTTCTGCAGAATGTCGCGGAACCTCTGCAGAACCTTCCCGAACGTCACATGCCGCGTTTTGGCACCGCCGCCGAAAATCGTCGCCGATCGAGGGTGTCAGAACGGACCGCAGACCGTCCGCATCAGAGGATCATTGCTGTTTTCGGACGGCAGGCCGAGTGCATTACGAGAGGAGGCCGGTGAGCCACGGCCCAGAGCCGAGCGCGTCACCGCGCACCTACGTAGGGAGACTGGACATGCGATCTCGAAGCCAACGCGGATTCACGCTCATCGAGCTGATGATTGTCGTCGCCATCCTCGGCATCTTGGCCGCGATCGCCATCCCAACCCTGACGCTGTACCTGCGCCGGGCAAAGACGGCCGAGGCCAACGGCCAGCTCGCCAAAATCTTCGACGCCACGACGGCCTACTTCACCAGCGACCGCGTCGACCGTGGCGAGGTGGAGCAGATCGGCAACGGCGGGCAAGTTGCCGAAGGCGCGACGCACCGCTGTCCCCATCCCCCGGCGACGCCCGGCGGTGGCGAAGCCGGCTTCACCCCGACCGTGAACTGCAACGAAGGACCCGGTGGGCGGTGCGTACCCGGTCAAGGTGCAGCGGGCCCCGGCTACTACGACATCGACGAGTGGGGCACGAATACCGTGTGGAACGCCCTCAACTTCGGCATGGAGCAGGGCCACTACTTTCACTACAACTACGTCGCCAGCAACTCCAACACCGGATACGGCGCGTGCCAGTTCACCTCGCAGGCCTTCGGCGACCTCGACGACGATGGCGAATACTCGACGTTCGAGCGCAGCGGCGCCGCCGACCAAAACGGCGTGAACGCGGCAGCCGGACTCTACATCGACCGGGTCGTGGAGTAGGTCGTCACGCGTCGATTTCGACCCGCCAGAACAGGCACTCCGATTCGGGGCCGACGACGCTCAGCGAGCAGTCTCGGCCCCGAAGTGCGTCCATCGTGTCGACGAGCGACTGCAGCGATACGTCGCCTTCGGCGCTGAGCCGAACCTGGTCCACGCTGGGATGCGCTGCTTTGACCGCGATGGCACGCTCGGCCAACGCCTCGTAGTCCAGGGGGAGCACCTCTTGCGCCGGCTGCCCTTCGGTTCGCCCCATGGACAGCGCAAACCCATCGCCGCGAACCTGAACCGACAGCGTTTGCAGGGGCTCGGCCTGGTTCGCGGCGCCGGCCGAGACGGTGCGCGGCGGGGACACGGGGACCACAGCCCAGTTGGCCGCTTCCATGGCCAGCAGCAAGGCGGGCACGAGCAAAAACATGCAGCTCAGGACGGGGATCAGGTCGACCTCGATCGGGGGGATCGACCGACGCTTCTTGGGTCGGGGCATGACCGCAGGACACGCGGGCCCCGCAGAAGTTCCCCCTACGCTTCGTCGTCGAGCTGGCCGGCGGTCAAGCGCATGGCCTTGACCCACGAGGCGAGCGCCGCGTCGCCACCGCGGGGGTCGACGAACTCCGGGTTGGCGTCGCTCGCCAGCAGCTCCGCAAGCTGGGCCTTGGCGCGACGGAGCCGGCTCTTTACCGTGCCCTGCGGGGCGTCGACGACGTCCGCGAGCTCGGACGTCGAGAGCCCTTCCCAGTAGTGGAGCTCGAGCAGCAGCTGAAGCTCGACCGGCAACCCGCGCAGCGCGGTCACCAGTCGAGCCTGCTGCTGTCGACGGGCGACGATCGACGTGGGCGAGATGCCGAGGTCGACCACGCTCGCGGTGCCGAAATCGACCACGTCTCGCTTGGCGCGCCCTCGCAGGTGCCGAAAGAGCTCGTTCCGCGCGACCGTGAACAGGTACGCGCGGAAGCTCTGCACCCTTTCGAGGGAGCGCTGGTATCGCACACAGGCCAGCATGGTCAGCTGAATCAGGTCCTCGACCTCGTCATCGACCTTGCTCGAGAAGAACCGGTAGAGGTTGTCGAAGTAGCGCTGGAGCAGCTGGCTTCCCGCGGCCGTGCTGCCTCCACGCCACTGCTCGAGAAGTTCGAAGTCGTCCTGCACGGGCCGCGCATCGTAGCAGCCCCGACGCGACGTGCTCCATGCACCACACAGGAGCACACGTGGGTATCTCGGGGACGCGATCGGATCCCGACGCACAACCTGCTACGAAAGTTGCGTTGGTGGTGCTGCTGACCGCGACTGCACCTGCGCACCTGTTAGGCTGAAGACGTGTTCGCGAGTTCGCGTGGTGCCCAGCAAGATGGCCTTCGAGAACTCCGCGCACCCAGGCGTGTCGTGATGCTCGAAGCTTCGAAGGTGGTCGGTGCATGGATGGTGGCAGGACTCGTGCTCGGCTGTGCCGGGTCTCGCGGCACGGACCCGTGCGCCAACGGGGCCTGCGATGGCGTACAGGAGTGCGAACTGGGCATCTGCGACGACAGCGATGACCCGCTCGCCGGCGGACGCTCCAGCGCACGACACAGCTTCAATGAGGGCACCACGAACGAGCGTCTCTCCGCGCAGTGTCCGTTCGCGCAGAGCGAGATCCCGCCGGTCGACGCACTGCTCGACGACTCGCAGATCCCCGAGTTTCGGCGCGACCGTCGACGCCGCGACAACCGACACGAAGGCCAAGGGTTCCTGCAGGACCACGAGCTGCACGAGCACCTGCTCTCGGTTCAAGGCGCGCTCTTCGAGTGCCTCGACCTCGCCGCCTGCTACGACCTCGAAGCCAACGGGACCGGCGAACTCGACTTCCAGTTCGAGCTCGAGCCCGACGGCAAGGTGACCGGCGTCTCCGTGACGCCCTCGACCGAGATCGACGCGCCGATCGTCCGCGCGTGTGCTCGGCGCTCGGTGTACGAGTCCCAGTTTCCGACCTGGGACGGCAGCCGCATGGTGGTCAGCTACAGCGTGCAGATCACCGAAGGCGCCTACTAGCGCCTGTTAGCGATGGAGCCGCAACGCGGCGGCCCACTCCCTCCGGAGTCGACCGCCGCGCGGCGTTGAGATCACCGCGGTGAGCTCAGTTCATGTTTCGTTCTCGCCGCCGCACGAGGAACTCGAGCAGCGTGCGGTTTCCTTTGGCGCGGTTGCAGGGGCCACAGCAGGGGACCAGGTTGTCTCCGCCGCCACCGCCGGCGGACCGGGGCACTACGTGGTCACGCGTCAGCGTGCTGCGCGTCAGCTCGACGTTGCAGTAGGCGCAGTGCGGCTTTACCCGCCACACGTAGTGGTTGTACTCCGCCACGAAGACCCGGTCCAGACGACCGTCGACGACGTCGCGAATCGAGACTCGCTTGTACTTTGCGATTTTGCCGAACCGAGCAAGACGACCACCGCCGTCTTCGGTGCACAGACCCCGGCGCCGCATGTGGCGTTCCAGGTAGAACCGTGCGTCTCGGTTCGGGCGTGTAGTCAGCGTGTCGTATTCGTTCTTCGTCCAGTTCATCTCTCACCTCCGAACCCGGACCAGCGCCCGAGCTTGATGGGTTGGGGTCACCGCCACAGCGGGCGGTCTTCCGAAGCCGCCAGGCCTCGAATCCGTTGTGTTTCGCTGCATCGCGCTGCGCCGAGACACCGACGACGCGCGACGTGAAGCGGGTCGCTACGCTCCGAAACCGGAGTCGAGGAGCGTATCCATGGGCGACCGCGCGCCGAGCAGCAGGCTCGGAACAATCGGGGTCGCGTCTTCGCGCTGTTTTGCAGGCGACATGGATAGGCTCCTTTCGGCGCTCAGTCTGATCCTGCGCGCAGCCACGGCAACCACAAAATCCGCGGGCGCGTGCCCTGTCCGCTGGGGACGGTTCGTCAGTCTTCGTCGAATTCGGCTTCGAACGGCCATCCTAGCGGTTCTGTGACGAACAGCTGCCCCTTGTGCCGCACGAACATCCACGCCGCCCAGCTCTGCATGAGCATGGCAATGATGACCAGCGGGATGAAGAGGCGTCGAACCCGCAGGGCCTGGCCGTGCGCGAGCAGCAGCGCGAGGACGGGCAGCCAAAGCATGGCGAACCGGTACGTCGGCTGCGTCTGGCCGCTGTTTTGGTACAGCAACGCAGGCAGCATCAGCGCCAGCAGCGTCGCCACCAACCCCCACGTTTGCGGGACGCGGCGCCGGATGAGCACGACGAGCAGCGTCCAAGGAGCCATGAGCCACACCGCCGAGCCGTGCAGCGAGACCTTCATCGGCCACACCTGCTGGGGCATCAGCCACAGCAGGCACTCCAGGTTCCGCGCGAGGTATCGCGGGTGGAACAGCCCGTACTGCTGGATCCGCGGCTGCCAGCGGATCTCCAAGAAGCGGTGTCCGAACTCGAAGGGGTCCTCGAAGCGCGCCAGGTTGTAGGCCATCAGCGCCGCGCCCAGGAGCAGGATGGGGCCCACGAATCGCGCCATCTTCGGCCACGACCGTCCCTGGCGCCACCACTCCCAGCCGAAGAACAACGCGGCCACTGCCATGTCCGGGCGGCATGCGACCGCAACGCCCAGCCAAACACCCGCCCACGTCGGCCGGTGCAGCGACCACGCGCAGGAAAGGTAGGCGGTCAGCGCGAGCGCCCCGCACAGCTGCGCCGTGAACCAAACGCTGCCGTTGCTGGCCAAGAAGCACGCCGGAGACCCAACGCCGACCGCGAGCGCCAGCCACAGGTTCTCCCGCCTGGCGTCCGTCTCGGTCCGCGTCCGATCCAGGAACGCCAGCAAAACGGCGGGCAGCAGCGCCCCGAGCAGGACCGTCAGCAGCACGTCCAGGGTGCCGAGCCCCCACACAGCCACGAACGGGAGCATGGCGACCGCGGGGCCAGGCGGAAAGCTGATGAACCAGGTCTCGCCCTTGCGGCGGACGGTGCCGCGCTCGAACGACTGCCAGCCCCGGCCGACGACGTACCAGGTCTCGAGACGTTCGGTCTTGCGCGCCTCGGCGCAGGCCTGGGTCCGACAGGGATAGGCCCGCACCTGCGAGCCGTCCTCGAGCTCGAGCGTCTTGAGGACCGCCCAATCGTCGAACTGGTGGAACCGGCATTTTTTGGCGCGCCGCCGCCTGGCATCGCAGTACCCCGGCGGTTTTCCCTCGTGATGCAGACGGCCCTGCATCCACCCCTGGGCAAGGTGAACGAAGTGATTGTTCGCGCTGGGCTTCCACAGCGAGTCGCCCGCAAGCACGCCGAAGAGCAGCGCGGTCGCCACGAACACGAGCAGCGGACGCAGCCACGCGCGTGATTCGGCCAACGCGTCAGCTCCCGCAGGCGTCGGCCAGGTTGCCGCTGATCGTCGCGATGCCACCGATGCCGGCACCCATCGTCACTTGGGTCTCGACGCCCTGCGCAGTGCAGGTCGGCAGCGCGGGGTTGTCGGTGATCGTGAAGTTGTTGCCCACCGACGACAGGCTGCCGATCTGGTTCATCGTGCTCAGCGACGCCAGGTCGGTCACGGTGAAGCTCGCGCCCACCGTGTTCAGCGAGCTGAGGTTGCCGACGTCGCCGAGCTGCGGGTTGTTGCCCAAGTAGAAGAACGAGCCCACCGAGGTCAGCGACGGCATCGAGATCTCGGAGATGACCGCGCTGTCCCGCAGCTGGAATCCGTCCGTCACCGTCTCGAGGCTAGGCAGCGCCATGCGGACCATGCCGTCATTGTTGATGAACACGAGACGGTCACCGGCGATCGTCAGGTTGGCGAGGCCGTCGACGTTGAGCAGCGAGGCGTTGTTCTGAATCGAGATGATGCCCGCGACCTCGAGCAGGTCGCCGAAGCCGTTCATCGTCTGCAGCGCGGCATTGTTCTCGATCCGAAGCTCGCCCTCGAGCGTGTCCAGGGCGCCGAAGCCGTCGATGCTCGTCAGGCTGCCGTTGCCGATGACGCGCAAGACGCCGCCGACGTCGGTCAGCTGGTTGAAGCCTCCGACCGACTGAAGTGACCCGTTGAACGACAGGCTCAAGACGCCACCGATGCTCTGCAGAACCGGAAAGTCGATCGCCTGTAGTGAGCCGTTGCCTTCGACCACCAGCCAGAACGTGACGTCGGAGAGGCCCGCGAGGCTGCTCGCGTCGAGCAGGGCCGCGTTGCTGCGGACCACGACCGACTGGCCCACCGAAGACACGCCCTCGAGGCCATCGAGCGAGGAGAGCACGGCGTTGCCTTCGATCCACAGGTTGCCCGTGATCGACGAGATGTTGGAGAAGCCCGCCACCGTCGCCAGGGCGGTGTTGCCCTCGACGCGCAGGCCCGACGCGCCCACGCTCGTGATCCCCGACATCGGGTCCACGTCGTCGAGCGCTGGATTGCGCTGCACCCACAGCGCGGAGACGAACCCGTTGATGCCCGAGAGACCGACGACGTTCGCCAGCGATGCGTTGTCGGCCACGATGAGCGAGCCGTTGAGCGCCTCGACGCCAAGCAGCGCGTTGACGTTCTGGAGCGATGCGTTCTCGCCGATCTCGAGACCACCAATGGTCCCCGAGAGCCCTTCGAGGCCGTCGAGCGTCGCTAGGGCGTCGTTGTTCCACAGGCGAACTCGCCCCGCCACGCTGCTCAAGGACGAGAACGACTGTACGCTGGTGAGCGAGGGGTTGTTCTGGATGAAGAAAAATCCGCCCACGCTGCCGACGTCATCGAGGCCGAACGTCGTCGAAAGCGACGGGTTGCCGATGATGTGGACATAGCCCCCGACCGAGGACACGCGCTCGAGGCCGCCGAGGTCGATCAGATCGGGGTTCTCGCGGATGTCGAGCACGCCGCCGACCGACTCGAGGCATCGCAGCGGCGCGAAGTCGGTGGCGCCGTCGATCCCCACCAGGAGCAGGTCGCCTGGGATCGACGTGTAGCCCTCGAGCGAGGCCAGCTCGGCGAGGTCGACCACGCTTGCGCTCCCCGACCAGGGGCCGTTGTC
The DNA here is from genome assembly GCA_039024335.1 of Myxococcota bacterium. Taxonomy (GTDB): domain Bacteria; phylum Myxococcota_A; class Polyangia; order Nannocystales; family Nannocystaceae; genus CAJXVA01. The sequence goes on along the minus strand of JBCCQM010000014.1, from coordinate 1,524 downwards.
ACAGTCCCCTCCCCCGGTGCTCGAGCTCGACCCGGTGCTGCCAGTGCTCGAAGAGCTGCCCGAGGAGTCCGTGCTTCCCGTGTCCGTGCCCGTCGTGCCGGTCGAGGTCGGCAAAAACGTGGTGGTGCTGGGGTCGAGCGAGGTCGACGAGGACGTATCGTCCCCGGTCGTGGTGTCATCCCCGGTCGTACCAATGTCGGTCGTCGTGCCCTGAATCGGCACGGCTGCGAGCGCGAGCAGCTCCGAGCGTCCACACGCGGGGAGGACGGCAGCGACGGCTGCGCCCACGAGGAGCCCACTTCGCGCGAAACGCATGATTTGGCGAGTTTGTCAGCTCCGCCGGTTTCGTGCAAAGCGCGGTGGGGCGCGCTCGGCGGGATCTGGCTCACTCGCGCACGCGGACGCAGATCGGGCGCGCGCCGTCCCAGTCGGTCTTCACCGACGAGGTGCTGCCCTTCTTCGCGTTGACCACGATGCGCGTATCGCCGAACGCATCTCCGGGGGTCTCACTCCAGAAGACGGCCTTGCGGTCGAGCATCTTGGCACCCGACAGCGACAGCAGCTCTCCCACCGACGGCAATCGCCACCCGGTGACGTCTCCCACGCTGAGCGTCTTGCAGAAGGTTTCTGCGTCACCGAACGCCATCGACGGCGCGTCGTCGCCTGCCAAGAGGAAGACGTTCCAGGAGCGCAGCTCGCGGTCGTTGAGCGCCTGGGCAATCGCCGCATTTTGCTCGCGCGCATCGGCGTCCAGCGGCCGCTCGTCGAGCAGCGCCGGGTCGACGACGCTTCGGTGGGCGAGCGACTTCTCGGCCGCGTCGGTGTCGATCGCAGCAAGCGCCGCGAGCTGCTCATCGACCTCGGCCTTCGGGTCTTCCTCGGGCGCCTCGTCCTGTGCAACCGCCGCGGGCTCAGGCTCAGCGTCGGCGGGGTCCGCCTCGGGCTCGTCCTCTGCCGCAGGCTCGGGCTCTGCCTCGGGCTCCGCGTCCACCTCGGGCTCCGGCGTCTCCGATTCCTCGACCGCGGCCGGGGTCTCGGCGGTCTCCGGCGTGGACTCGGGCTCGTCCGATCCGGACGCAACGGCAACGATGATGGCCAACAAGAGCATGGCAGCGATTCCTCCTCCGATGAGGAGCTTGGGGTTGGGGCCCGAGCGGAACGTCGAGACGTCGACGTCGTCTGCGGGCATCGGGTCCGCCGCGGGCGTCGGGGCGGACGATTCATCGGGCTGAAACGACGCCTCGGGCAACGGCGCGCCCGACGGCCGCGTCACCATGGTCTTGTCGATGCGCTCGTAGTCGTCCTCGGGCACGCCCGGGTCGGTGGGCTCGCCGAGAACGTCGCTCGGTTGCGCGTCGGTGCCCACCGGAACGCCCGGGGTCACCACCGACGTTGGGGCGTGCTCACTCAGCTCCGCAGGCGGCTCGATCGCAGGACGCTTGCCGCCCGCGAGGGAGTCGGCCCACTGATCCACATCACCGAGGTCGACGCCCACGTGAGACTCGCCGGGCTCACCGCCCTCGG
>JBCCQM010000013.1:0-77924 GCA_039024335.1 Myxococcota bacterium | reverse complement strand
TGCACATGCTTCCGAAAGATCTTTCGGGACGGCGGCTGCTCCACCTGCAGTGCCACTTCGGCCAGGACACGCTCTCCCTCGCGCGCCTCGGCGCCGCCGTCACGGGCGTGGATCTGTCGCCTCGCGCCATCGAGCGTGCGAACGAGCTCGCCGGCCTCGCCAAGCTCGAGGGCACGTTCGTCAACAGCGACGTGTACGGCCTGCCGGAGCGACACGACGCGCCCGCGGCCTACGACGTGGTCTTCACCTCGTGGGGCACGATCGGGTGGCTACCCGACCTGGAGCGCTGGGCGGCCGTCGTCGACCACTTCCTCGCGCCCGGGGGCTGCTTCGTCATCGCCGAGTTCCACCCCGTGGTGTGGATGCTCGACGATGCCCGCACGAAGTTCGAGTACAGCTACTTCAACCGCGAAGCGATCGTCGAAACCAACGAGACCAGCTACAGCGGTGATGCCAAGGACGCGTCGACCGAAGTGGGCTGGAACCACGCCTTCACCGAGGTGTTCGGGGCGCTTCACGGCCGCGGCATGGTGCTGGAGGCGTTCGACGAGTACGACTACTCCCCGCACGACTGCTTCGCCGACACCGTGAAGATCGCACCGGACCGATACCAGTTCCGCGGGCTCGAAGGCGTCATGCCGCTCGCCTACGCGCTCCGCATGCGCAAGCCCTCGGCTTGACATCGCGCCGGTCGGAGCTACATGAATGGCGAGCTCCGGCCGAACGTCGGAGAACGAACCCAATGGCCCTCCGTTTCACGCTCACTCGCCGCACGCAGCGTCGTCCCGCCTCGCGGGAGGTCTTGCTGTGCTTTTGCGCGGGCGCGTGAACGCGTTGAGGGCCATTCAACAACCCTTCAGCGCGTGAGCGCGCCCTGAGTCGCGCGTGCGCCGGTCCGATCCGGCGTGCGCGCGCGCGCATTGCCTCGTCTCGCCCTCCGGCGTGGTCCCTGGACCGCGTTGGGTCGGCTGAACACGCCCACTTTCCGCGCCGCGATCGCTCGCTGGCGCGCTTCGAGGAATGAACTCATGACGCTCACGACCCTTCGCAACGTTGGAATCCTTGCCCACGTCGACGCAGGCAAGACCACCCTCGCCGAACGATTCTTGTTCTACACAGGCCGGATTCACCGCATCGCGGAGGTCCGCGACAAGGCCGGCGGCGGCGCCACCATGGACGCCCGTGCGGACGAACAGCGGCGCGGCATCACGATCAAGTCGGCTGCCACTCGCCTGCAGTGGGGCATGTACGGCATCAACCTCATCGACACTCCCGGACACGTCGACTTCACCATCGAGGTCGAGCGATCCCTGCGCGTCCTCGACGGCGCGGTCCTGGTGCTCGGCGCGGTTGCAGGCGTGCAGGCGCAAACCGGTACGGTCGATCGGCAGATGGCGCGCTACGGCGTGCCGTGCATCGCGTTCATCAACAAGATGGACCTGGCGGGTGCCGACCATGAGCGCGTCGTCGGCGAGCTGCGAACCCTCGGGCACAACGCCGCCCTCGTCACGCTGCCGATCGGTCTCGAGCGCGAGCTCGAAGGCGTCATCGACGTGATCGGCCACCGCGCGCTCCGCTTCGACGGAGAGCACGGTGAGACCGTCACCGAAGGCCCCGTCCCTGCGCACCTGCAGGACACCGCCCGCACCGCCAAGCAGCGCTTGGTCGAAGCGGTGGCCGAGACCGACGAGGCACTCCTCGAGCGCTTCGTCGAAGGGGAGGCAATCGACGACGATACGCTCGTCGAGGCCATGCGCCGCGCCTGCGTTGCGCGCCGCTTTACCCCGGTCCTGGTGGGCTCGGCTCGCGCCAACATCGGCGTGCAGCCGCTGCTCGACGCCGTGGCTGCGTACCTGCCCAACCCGGGCGAGGTTCGCAACGACGCCTACGGCGAAGACGACGAGGCGGTCGCGCTGCAGTGCGCGACCGATGCGCCACTGCGCGCCCTCGCCTTCAAGACGGTCGAGAACGGCTTCGGCACGCTGACGATGGTCCGCGTGTACCAAGGCCAGCTCCGTCGCGGTGAAACCGTCCACGTCGACGGCCGAAAGCACCGCGTCGGCCGACTCGTCCGGGTCCACGCGGACACCATGACCGACATCGATCATGCCGACGCTGGCGACATCGTCGCCCTCTTCGGCACTTCGATCGGCACCGCGGAGGTGCTCACCAGCGACGGCGCATCGATTTCGATGCGGCCGATGACCGTACCCGAACCGGTGGTGGCCTACGCCATCGTGCCCAAGGACAAGACCATGCTCGACAAGTTCTCCCGCGTGCTCGGCCGGCTGTGCCGAGAAGACCCCACGCTGCGCGTCCGCCAGGATCCGCAAACCGGCCAGACCCTTCTGGCCGGCATGGGGGAGCTGCATCTCGAGGTCACCTGCGACCACCTGCGTGACGAACACGGCATCGACCTGTTCCGAAGCGCACCGCAGGTGAGCTACCGCGAGACCTTGGCGGCCGCGGTGTCGTTCGACTACCTGCACAAGAAGCAGGACGGCGGCAGCGGGCAATACGGCAAGGTCGTCGGTCAGCTCCGTCCGTCCGAGCAGGACTACGCCTTCACCGATCGCGTCAAAGGTGGCGCCATTCCCCGTGACTACATCGGGGCGTGCGACACCGGCTTTCAAGACGCGTTCGAACGGGGGCCCCTGCTCGACGCACCGGTCACGGGCATCGAGGTCGTCCTCGAAGACGGCAAGGCCCACGAGAAGGACTCTAGCGATCTCGCGTTCCGCATCGCGGCCCGCGACGCTGCCACCGACGCGCTCCGGCGCGGCGACACCGTCCTGCTCGAGCCGGTCATGACCGTCGAAGTCGACACGCCGTCGGCCTTCGTCGGTGCGGTGCAGGCCGGCCTCGTCCGTCGACGCGGTCACGTCCTCGACTGCCAAGTCGGTCCGGATGCGGCCCGGGTCACCGCCACCGTGCCTCTGGCCGAAATGTTCGGCTACGCCACCGCGCTACGCAGCGCCACCGAGGGCAAGGGCGAGCACAGCCTTCAGCTCGCCGACTACGCCCCCGTCCCGGCGCACGTACAAGCCGAACTCATCGCCCGCCACCGCGGCCAGCGATGAGTGACTCGCCGGCGCGTCCTCACACACGCGGGAGGGCGCTCCGGCTTTTCGCTGCGCTGGCGGAGGCCGCCGACGCAAAAGGTTGGACCTCACGGTTGATTATGAAAATCGATTTCAGTATTTGTCAAGCACTCGATGCAGGACTCTGTTCAGCGCGGCCGGGGGTGGGTCCCCAGCACCGTTCCGCACCTACGACGGCTCTTGCTGCTCGTCCTCTTGTGCGGGCTGCTCAGCGTCGGCGCGACCAGAACCGTGACGCTGCAGGTCTTGGCCGACGTCTTCTGGCAGGTGGCCTGTTTCGTCGCGTTCACGATGGCGATCTTCGAAGTCCTCGCGAGCCGGTACGGAAGTCGATCGAACCAGACTGCCCTTCGTCGACATCCCGTCCTCGAGATCTCAGTCGCGTCGTTCCTGGGTGTTCTACCCGGCTGCGGTGGGGCCATCGTCGTGACGACTCGCTTCGTATCCGGACAGGTGTCGTTTGGTGCCGTCGTCGCAGCACTCACCTCCACAATGGGAGACGCAGCATTCCTGCTCCTTGCCAGTGAGGTGCAAACCGGCCTGCTCGTCATCGGGCTCGGCCTGGGTGCCGGCGTTCTGTGTGGACTCGTCGTCCACGCGATCCACGGGGAGCACTTCCTCCGGCCGAGTCCACGCCAGGTCGACATGCATCGGCCGCATGCAACACCGACGAGCGGCTCTCTCCAATCTCAGCTCTGGGCCGTCCTGCTCATTCCTGGCGCAGCCCTGGCGACCCTTGCGGCGTTTCAGCTCAACCTCGACCACCTGCTGTCGCTCGACGAACAAACCATGGTGCTTCTTGGAGCGGGAGCAACCATCTTGTGTTTGCTCGCGTGGTCGCTCTCCGACCTGCGTCTTGGCGGGACAGCATCGGGTGCTGGCGCCGCAGGCAGCACTGTGTTCGGCAAGGTCGCCGAAGATACGAATTTCATCACGTCTTGGGTCGTGATTGCCCTGCTCGCGTTCGAGCTGACCATCCAGGCGCTCGGACTGAACGCGTCGGAGCTGGTGGCCGGCGTCGGGTTCGCCTTACCAGCCGTGGCCGTGGCCGTCGGTCTGCTCCCCGGCTGCGGCCCGCAAATCGTCATCACGACGCTATACCTCGCGGGCGGGATCCCCCTCTCTGCACAGATCGGCAACGCCCTCAGCAACGACGGCGACGCACTGTTCCCCATGTTGGCGCTCGCGCCGAGGGCTGCCCTCATCGCGACGCTGTACTCCTCCATTCCTGCGCTTGTGCTCGCCTACGGCTACCTGGCGCTTTTCGAATGAACCCTGAAGACAAGACCACGTCCATGAGTCCCTCCATTGCAATCTTCTACGGCTCCAGCACGGGCAACACCGAGCTTGCAGCAAACAAAATCAACGAACGTCTCGGGAGCCGCGTCAGCCGGCTCGACAAGATCCAGGACGTCGACCCCGAGGATCTGTCGAAGTTCGACATCCTCCTGCTCGGGGTCTCGACGTGGAACATCGGAGAGATGCAAGACGACTGGGATGAGTTCATCCCCCGCATGAAGGGACTCGATCTCTCCGGCAAAAAGATCGGTCTGTTCGCGATGGGGGACGCAGCCGGATACGCGTACAACTTCCTCGACGCCATGGGCCAGCTCTGGAACGTGCTCAAGGAGCTTGGCTCCCCAACCCTCGTCGGCGTCTGGCCCGTGGATGACTACGACTTCGAAGAGTCCGAAGGGCTCTACGACGACGACAACTTCGTCGGCCTCGGACTCGACGAAGACAACGAGCCGGAGAAGCACGACGAGCGCATCGACGGCTGGCTGACCAAAGTCAAAGCCGAGTGTGCGATCGAAGGCTGACGAGCCCTCGGGGGCCGACGGGCACCGCCCGCGGCCCCCATCCACTCGTCGCCGACACATCCTCGTCGAGCGCAGCGCCTTCGCCCTGATACCGTGCGGCAGCAACCAGCCCAGCGGCATCTCGCACGCTCTGCCGCTACGGACCAGCGGAGAGATGAGCTCGAGCTGGCACCAGTTCGTACGCGTTTGGTGCTGGCACCACGGGTCGCGCGAAGCCTCGCAGCGCTGACCTACGGGCGGCCGCGCTGCGTGCCATCCAGCCACGCTGGCGCGGACTTGGTCCCGCTGCTTGCGCCCCCGGCCTTGCCCGCCTGCCAGTCTTCGCACTTGTAGCGATCGTCGGTCCAACGGCACACGCGCCAGACGTCGAGGCCGTCGCTACCGTCGGACTTGGGCTTGGAGCAGCTCGCGCCGACGCGGTAGCGGACGTGCATCACGCCGTCGTCGTCCGTCCACGTGTCTTCGAAGGTTTCGGAGAGCTTCACGCCGCCGCGCTTGCAGTTCATCTCGCGCGCAACGAAGCCCTTGGACGGGGTGTTGCGGCCGGCGCAGCCAAGGAACGGCAGGACGAAGGCAACGAGGAGCGCGTGCCGCATCGGCATCAACATAGTCGAAAGCGGGCGGCTCCACACTCAGGATTCCCCTCGCGGCGCATGTTCACAGCCCAGTAACGGCGAGTCCATGAACAGCGCAGGTCTGTGCGCGACCGGTTTGGCGTCGCTACACAGGGCTCGCAACCCGGCGATGCGTAGCAAGTCCTCAAGTTCGACGGCACCGGGGCGCGATGGCTGGTGGAAGACGAGTTCGAATCAGGCTGGGTGCTCGTACGAGAGTTCGTCGAAGACGGCGAAAAGCGCTTCGGGATCACGATCCGTCGCGCCGCGGGTGAGACCTCGGTCAAGTGCAAAGGGTCCGTCTCCAAGCCTGAATCGTTGGGAACGTTCGTCGCCATCTGGGACTCATTCCAGGTGGACTGCTCGACGGCGGCGCGTTCGTTTCGCGTGATAGGTTTCATCCGTGCCGAGTCCGATGCGCCTCCCGTTCGTGGTCCTGATGCTCGCGCTCGGATGCGGACCGGTCGTAGCCGACGCCGATGCCAACGGCGGAAGCGCAACGTCCACGACAGGGCGTGGTGAGACGACGACATCCGCGAACGACGATGAAGTCGGCACCACGACCTCGTCCACGGCTGGCGACGGAGGTCGTGGTGCCACGGGTGGAATGGGCACGGCCACCGGCACCGCATCGCTGTGCGCGTGCGTCGACGTGAGCGGGGACGAGCCCATCGTCACGTGCGAGGTTGAAGCCCTCTGCCCTTCCATCGAGCTGGGCTGCAGCCGCCCGGACCCGTACTACGGGTGTCACTTCGTGGAGCGCGAGGTCAGCAATCCCGAAGCGCTCCAGTGCGCGCTGGAGGTCGCAGCATCCGGCGCGGTCGGCTTCATCGAGACCGTGGAGGAAGGCGACTATCCGGTTGGGCACGTCGATACGTTGCAGAGTCGCTACACGCTGCTCGGAGACGGCGCCGCGCTGCTCACCGAGACCAGCATCCACGCATCGGGGCACGGACCTCGAGTCGTGCTTGCCCTGGTCGCTCGCACGGTCTCTGCTCCGACATATTTCGACGCCTGCTTGGCGTTGGATTCGGACGCCTTGCGACTGCAGTGCCTGCGCGACGGGTTCGTCGTCGCGGACGTCCCGTGCCTCGAGTAGCCGCGTTGGCAACGGGGCGGCAGCGTGCTGCACACGTTCGGGTGTGATCGGGACCAATCCACGCATCGACCCCATGCAACCGGGGGTCTGGACCGCCGTTTTCCAGCCTGAGCAGCGGCGTTCGCCCCCGCGAACTCCCCTGCGCACGGAACGAACCCAACCGGCGCCCGCGTCACGCAGGCAATGGTTGGAGATTGGAATACCCACAACACACCGCCGGACCCGGACCCACATCCGGACCAGGATCTTGATCTGAAGCCACCGCGCGAGTCGCCGATCTGGCCGCTCACGATCGCGGGTGGCGCTGCGCTCCTGCTCGGCCTGGTGTTCTTCGGCTGGCACGTGCTGGAACAGGGATGGGTCGAGGCGAGCCACAAGCTCGTGCTCGGAGGGGTCACCTCGGCGCTGCTCACCGCGGCAGCGTGGCCGCTCGCCAAGCGAGGCCAAACCGAAGTCGCCGGAGCGATCGGCGGTGCGGGTCTCGGCGCGTGGTTCTCGACCTGGCTGTTCGCGCGGCACGTCTACGGCTTCGTCTCCGCGGGTGAGGCCTTCGTTGCCCTGGTCGCCGCGGTGCTCGTGTGCCTGCTCTTGGCTGACCGACTTCGACTCCGATTGATGGCCGCGCTCGCGGGCGTCGCCGCCTGCGTCACGCCGGTGGTGACGTCGAACGGTGACGGGCAGCTGCCGGAGCTGATGCTCTACCAGCTCGGCGTCCTCGCGGCGTTTGCCCTGCTGGACGTGCGGCGAAACTGGCCCGAGCTTCCCACGCTGGGGCTGCTCGGCACGTGGGCACTGCTGATGGGCTGGGGCGCGAGCAACCTCGATGCAACGACCTCGGTCGCCTTCGTGGCCTGTGCGGGCGTGCTCGTGGTTGCAGGCGCGGCCTCGACCTGGCGGGTCGCGATGCAGGCCGCCGACGCCCACGATCAGCGACTGGCCGTGGCTCGGGTGGTCATCGGTGGACTCGCCGCGTGGTCGGTCTGCGGCTGGGCGTTCGTGGAGCACCTGCCTTCGCTGCGCATGACGACCTTCATGCTCGCGGCATGGCACCTGGGCTTCGCCGTGTTCATCGCCCGTCGCAGCGAGATGCTGCACCGCGCGACGCTGGCACTCGGCTGGGTGATGGCATGCGTCGGCGGCCTGCTGCTCGGCGGCATGATGGCCATGGTCGGCTGGTGGGCCATGATGCTCGTGTCCATGGGCCTGGTGTGGTCCGGACGGCAGCGCGACCTCGGCCTCGTTCTGGCTCCGGCCCTGTGCGCCGGCGGGTACGTACTGGTGTTCGCCTCGCTCCCGTGGGCGCTGGGCGCTGGCATCGTGACGGCGCTGATGCTCGTGGTCATCGCGCTTTGGAGCGGCCCCCAGCGCGCTCCCATCGGAGCGCTCGTGGTGCTGGGCATGCTCCTGCACGGCGCCGTCGTGACCGCGACTGGACCCGCGTCGATGAGCACTTGCTTCATGCTGGGCCTCCTTCCGTTCGGCGTGGTCGTCGTGCGGGCCGCCCTCGCGCCCGTGACTGGATTCGTAACGGCATTTCGGGCCCTCGTAGTCGCCCTCGCCGCCTCCGTCGTGGTGGTTGCAAACGCGGACGCTGCGGGTGGTGAAGTCCTCGGCCTTGCAGCGCTGGCAGTGAGTGGCGGCGCCTTGCTGGCACGGGCGCGCCCTCAGCATGGCCGCAGCGGTGCGTACGCGCTGATGGGGCTGGTCACCGCCGGCTTCGCTGCCCTGCTTGCCCTCGACGTGCTCGTGACCGCGATGCCCATGCACGCGTCCCTGCTGCTGACGCTCGTGCTCGCAGCCGTGGGCCTGGGACTCGTCGTTGCAGGACTGCGGCTGGGCCACAAGATGTGGCGAAGCGTGGGGCTGACGGCAATCATGCTCGGCGCAGCCAAGCTGGCGCTCTTCGATACCGCTCACGCAGCGCTACCCGTTCGAGGCCTGAGCTTCATCACCGTGGGTGCGATCTTGATCCTCGGCGCATTCGCGTATCGCCGGGCTGCGCGGCGCGACGAAGGGTTGGCCTGCTGAGGCACCGAGGTCACGTGAACGGGGGGCGGTCGTCGGGACCGCCCCCTTCGCGCGTACGGGACATCAGCAGCCCTGGCAGCCCTGGCAGCCTTGGCCGCAGCCTTCGCAGCCTTGGCCACAGCCCTGGCATCCCTCGCCGCACGCCGTGCACCCCTGACCGCACTGCCCACACTCGCGGCCGCACACTTGGCAGCCGTCGCCACAGCCTCCGCCGCCTTCACAGCATCGCCCGCAGTCGCCACAGCTTTGGCCGCAGTCGTTGCAGCAGGCTCCGCCTTCGCTGCACGGCGTGAGGCAGTCACCGCAGGCATCGGGACATTCGCCGCAGCGCCCGCACGCGGTTCCGCAGTCCCCCAACCATGTCCCACACCCCGTGAAGCATTCGTCGCAGGACGACGTACACGGGCGGGCGCAGCCGTCACATGCGGTGCAGCGCCCGTCGGTTTCGACGAGGTCCTCGACCGGCTCGGGCCCGCCCACGTCGGGCGACGTGCCGAGATCGGGTGGTGACTCCGGGCCGACGTCGCTCGGCGCAGCCTGGGCCGTGAACGAGACCCCCCAGGCCCACGCAGCGCTCGCGGCGGTGGCCATCCGCGCCCACCGGCCTTGTGGGGCTGCGGGCGTGCGGGCAATGACCCTCCGCGCAGACGCCTCGGCGGCGCGGCACCGGCCGGAGAAGCGACGCACGACGGCCCTCAGCAGCAGGCTGTGTCGAACCCAAGGAAGCTCCTCGACCGCGCGCGCCATGGTGGCCAGCGCGGCGTCCAGGCCGAGCATCGCTGCTCGCGTGCGCGTGCGACTGGGCCCCCCGTCGACGAGGCAGGGGTTGAACGCGCCGCGGCGGGCATCCGCATCCAGGTCCTCGAGCGCGTCGAGCAGGTAGATCGCCGTGCCAACGGCGGCCCCGAAGGCTGCCAGCTGCTCCCGGACCGCGGAAACCTCGAACGCCGCCGCCGCGCCCGGAAGCAGCGCGGTCGTCTCGAACGCGGTGGCGAGGACCGCAGCCGTGGGGCACGCAGCCACCTCGGGACCCGCACCGCTGCGTTCGACCGCCAGCTGCCGCGCTGGAAACCCCTCCAGCACGTCCAGGTTCGCGCCGAGCCTGCTCAACTGCAGACCCGCTCGGCGCGCAGGACCTTCGCTGAACAGCGAGCGGAGCACGCGGGCTGTGCCAGGCCCGTCTGCGCCGCGGTCGGCCAGCCACTGATCTGCGAGCAGCATTTGCATCGCCGCGGCATACCGCATGGCCGTGCTGTCCGGCGCGAGCGTCTCTCGAAAGACCAAGGGGTTCATCGGGCACCGGCAGCGACTCGGCGCCGCCGCTTCGCTTTGCGTGGCCTCGACCAGCGTCGCCATGAACACGGCGTCGTGGCTCAGCAGCGCGCGCCGGGTGAGCCCGAAGTGTGCGCCGAGGCTCTGACAGGTTCCGCAGTACAACCGACGGTGCGCCTGCACCACCGGAAGCGGTCCGCAGCGGGACGGCTGGAGCGTGCCGAACATCAGCATGCCTCCGTTCGGCGACGGTGCCTTCGTCCCAGCAGCATCGCGTGAATCCACGACAGGTCGTCGCCTACCCGTCCCAAGCCGGCCACGCCCTCGCGCGCCTGACGTTTCGCCCGGGCATCGGGCACGCACTGCGACGCGACCGACTCGACCATACGATCGAGCGCGACGCCGTCGCGACGCTGTACCGCCTTCACGTAGGCATCCCCGTAGCGCTCGAAGCAGACGCGTCCTGTCCAGCTGTTGTTGAGGCCCTCGTCCAGGTCTTTCGCGAAGTCGGCCAGGGCGTCGGCACGCTGGATGTGCCACCCCCATGCCCAAAACGCGTGCATCTCTGCATCCGACACGTCGCGGCGTGCGTCGCCAGGCAAGCCACCGACCATGGTGATCATGAGCAACCATTCCGCGCTGATGGCCGCGGTCACGTGGGCGACCTCCGCCAAGGTGCTGCACGCCGGGTGGCGGCTGAGCATGTCGACCGCGCGCACCTGGGTCTCCCACCCCGCCGCGATCACCTCATGGAGAGCGTCCAGTCGCGCTCGTGACGAAGCAAGCGCCGCAAGCTGCTGGCCGACCAGCGCAGCGAGCTCGCATCGCGCTTCATCCCGTGCGGGGCGCCCGCGAAGCAACGAGTCGAGCGTGGGCGCCAAGTACGACCGAACGCGCCGGCGAAGGACGACATGGCCCGAGGTCCGCAAGGGTCCTCCGTGAAAGGCCTGCCCATCGATGACGTCGTCGTCGATCTTGGTGAGCAGCGAAAGCAGCGAGGCCGCCTCGGCCACCCGCGGGATGGAGGTCGATGCGCCCAACGCCTCGGCAGCGTGTTGCGCCAGCAGGCCCAACGATGCGCAGAGAACCCGACTGCGACCCCGCACGCCCGCGGCCGCGCGATCGAGAAGGGCTTCATGCCGAGAGAGCACTCCGTGTGCGCACGCCGCTGCGCGCTGCGTATCGATGCGCACACCACAATCTTCGACACCATAGATTCGATCCAGCACGCAACGAGAACGCGGTCCGGATCGGTTGATTCCACAATCGGACGCCCGCGGTGCGGGAGATCAATCCACGCGCACGCCGAGGAATCCATCCGCGCATTTGCGGGACGCGCCGCCTGCTACACGCCGGACGCGTCGACGGACAAGGCGCCTTGGGCCCGCACGTAGAACACGCAAGGCTCGCCCGTGCCGCACGCCACGGCGACCTCCGAGTCGGCGCGAACGTTCACCGGACGCTCCGCGCCTTGAACCGCATTTGGCAGCGGGCGCACGAGGTATGGGCCGTCGTCGATCTCGACATAGGCAAGCCCCGCATCTTCGCCCTTTGCAGCCGTGATGTGGACCAGGCCCTCGAGCACGACGGCGCGACGCGTGACGTTGTGGATGTGCGGTGGGGACGCGAAGCCGTCGCGAAAGCGCACCAAAAAAACCGGACGCGCCCGCGCTCTCGCGGTCACCCCAGAGGTCGGCCGCGCGGGGGCTCGCATCGCCGCGCGGAGCGTTGAGCGGGGTTCACGAGACGTTCTGCACCGACGTGACGACCGCTGGGCTCGACGGCTGCGGAGGCGTGGTCCGCTCGCGAGCCGAGGCCGAAGAACATCCGAGAAGCGAGGTCACCATCAGCGGCAGGTGCGTTGCGTACGGCAAAGCCCACCTGAGGATATCGACGCTTTGCGAGAGATGTCCGCAGGAAGATCGGGGTTTTGAAGTTCGCGTCGAACCTTTGGGACGACCGCTCGCACTAAGCACCCTGGAGGGCCGCGCGGACGGACGCGGCCCGAAGTGCGGACCATGTCGGATTCAGGCGTTGCAGTCGAAGTGATCGCCCTGTTCGGGGACACGGTGCTCGACGTCCGTCGGCTCGGCGGGACGCCCCGCAACACGACGACGCGCGGCCTGATGATCGCCGGCAGCGTGATGCTGCTCGGGGGACTCGGTTGGTTTCTGAGCCAGACCATCGGCCAGCAGGACGCGTGGTCGACGTACGAACGAATGGCGGCGCTTGCCGAGGCCGCGGGCCAGCCTCGCCCCGAAGCGCCCGCGTCGATGGGCGCGGTGGTTGCGTTCGCGACGGCGCTGCTCGGCATGGTGCCGCTGGTGCTGGCCGGGCTGCGCATGCGCGACAGCGACGCGCCGCGGTACACGATCGGCGAAGGCACCGCGGCGACGCTGGCGACGCCACCGGTGGACCTGCTCACGCCCGACGCCTTCGAGCTCGTTCGCGTGGCGCCCAACGGCGGCGCCATCGTGCGATTCGGCACCGCGATGCAGGGCGACGTCACGGTGGGCAACCGCGTGGTCCCGTTGGCGACCTGGGTGGACATGGGGCGAACGCTCGCGGAAGGCGGCGCGCACGAGATGCGGCTGCCACCAGGCGCACGAACCCGGCTGCAGCACGGCGCGCTCACGTTTCTCGTGACGGCAGCCCCGAAGGTTCCCACCTGCGTCACGCGATTCACGTTCGACGCGCCGTTCCTCGCCACGTGCGGGTGTACGGCGGTCGGGCTGGGCGGACTGCTGCTGCTCGGGCTCATGGCAGCGCCGCCGGCACAGCACTTCGAGCTCGACGACCGCTCGTCCCAGACCCGCTTCGTCGGATACGCCCATCGTGCACCCGTCGCGCCGCAGCGGCCCCTGAAGCCCTCGACCGAGGTCCCCACCAAGCCTGCCGCGCCTGCCCCCGCGGCTCCCTCACCCTCGAACCAGCTCGGGACCGGCGTTGCGGCCGCGGCGAGCCCGGTTCGCTCGCCCGTTCGAGGACCCCGGTCGCGCGCTCGGGGTGGGTCGGTGCGGGCGCCGGGCCCGGCCTCCGCCAGCGCGAGCCCGTTCGCCTCAGCCGCGGGCGTCATGCAACGCGGCACGGGACCGGTCGAGGCCGCCCGCAGCGCGGGCGTGATGGCGTTCGTCGACACATCGCCGCTGGCGAACAACGAGTACTCGCACGCGTTCACGCCCGACAACGACGACCGCGCAATGTGGGAAGCGATGGCGAACGAGGACCCCACGACGAAGTCGATCGCTGGGCTGGGCCTGGTCGGCAAAGGCCGCGGCGGTGGCAAGGATGCCCTCGACGAACTCGCCGGCTCGAAGCCCGCACCCGCAGTGGACGAAGAAGAGGTCGCTTCATCCGCGGTCGTCGTGCGCGTGGGCGTGGGCTCGGTTCGTGGACCGCGAGCACGAGACGCCGTACGGACCGTGGTGGTCCGAAACGCTCGGGCGCTTCGCCGGTGCTACGCCGACGGCCTCGCCCAAGACGACGACCTCGCCGGGCGCGTCACGCTGACCCTCGAGATCGACGCGAACGGGACGGTCGAGCGCGCGCACGTGGACCGCGGCCGCTTCAAGGCCCCCGCTGTGACCGACTGCATCGCCCGCGAGGCCCGAAGCTGGACCTTCCCAGAGGTGCGCGAGCCCGACGTCTCGAAGGCCTCGATGCCGCTTACGCTGCGACGGCCCTAGCAGCCTGTGGTGTAACCCGACGCGGCGGATCGCGACGGATTCTTCGCTCCTGGGTAGGAGCCAAAACGAAGCTGTACCGGGCGTACTGGAAGTTTTGGCGACACCGCCAGGAGCGAAGAAGACGAGCGAGGCGTCGTGATGGGTTGCACCACAGGCTGCTAGAACCGGCCGCCGAGCGCGAAGCCGCTGTAGTCCGCGGTGAGCTGCGGCGTCACGCGAAGGTGCGAGATACCCAGCTTGCGTCGCTGCTCGCGGTGGGCGAGGCCGTACGAGAGCAGCCCGGCACCGGTCGCGGCCGCCGCCCAGCCCGTCTGAATCCCGAGCACGTAGAGCGTGCCGCATCGCGGACCCTCGGAGCAGGCCCCCGGCAAAAAGGTAAAGGGACTGACCCTCGCGATCGTCCACAGGCCCGCGCCTAGACCCAGGGCAACCGCGCCGCCCTTGATGAACGCGTCGATGTTGCGCGACGGCCTGCCCGTGTTCCGCTCGTCGATCGCGTCGTAGCGACCCCGAAGTACAGCCGCCGGAATGGCCAGACCCAGCGCCGCACCATTGGCCATCCAGCGGAACCCCGAAAGCACCACGAACTCTTCGCTGCACCCGAGCAGGCCCGGGCAGTCCCGCTGCAACACTCCGATCGTGCCCAGCGCGAAACCCCAGCCGGCCACGCCCGCAGCGATCGACCCGTACATCAGCCCGCGCCCGGTTCGCGTAGGCAGCAGGACCGTGTCTCGCGGCTCCCGTGCGGCAGGCTCCGCCTCCGCGGGCGTCGACGAGGCAACCACGGGCTCCATCGACGGTCGCGGCAGGGGTGTGGGCTGTGGTGTCGGCGGCGGCGGGTCCTCGACCGGAGGCGGGAGGTCCTCCATCTCGGGCTCCGGAGACTCCGCGACGGATGCCGGCCGCTGAATCGGCGCCCCAACAGCCTCGGGATCGAGGCCGGCCACCTCGCTCCCTAAAACCAAGATACCAAGCGTCAAACTACTAACCACATAATAAAACTAACACAGCAAGCCGCTCAGCGCTGTGCGACGCATCAAGCGCAACCCGAACACGCAGGATCCTCTGGCCCGGCCCGAAACGACTGTCTCTTCGGGGATCGAGGGACTTGGGCGCAAACGACCGTCAGCAAGGTCAAGCGTCGCGCACTGGCGGTTATGTGCAGAGACCTTCGTAGTCCTCGCAGCAGTCGCCAAACATCACGCAGTCGGCATCGCAGGCGCACTGGTCGACACCTTCTTCGAACGGTTGGTCACACCGGCCCTCGCACGACAGGGGGTCCTCTCCACCGCCCTTGCCCAAGCACACCGCGTCGAAGTCCGGGCAGCAGTTGTCCGAGCCTTCGTCCAGGCACTCTTGGAACGAGCATGTACACCCCTCCTCCTCAGAGAACGGGATGTCGCACTGGAACTCGCACGTCGTGTTCGGCTCGCTGCCCTTGCCCAAGCAAACCGCATCGAAGTCCGGGCAGCAGTTGTCCGAGCCCTCGTCCAGGCACTCCTGCACGCTGCAGGTGCAGCCGTCGGCGAAGGTCTGACCGCACACGTCGTGGCAGGAGACGTTGGGCTCCTCAGGCGGCATGCACTCGACGAGGTAGTCGGCACAGCAGGCATCGGGCGCGAGCGGTGCGGTACCGACGCATTCGGGCACGCATGAACAGCCCGCTTCGAAGGCCTCTCCGCAGGCGCCGGCGCAGCTCTCATTGGGCACGGTACCGGGGTCGGTCGTATCGCTGCCGGGCTCGCTCGTGTCGCTGCCGGGCTCGCTCGTGTCGACGCTGCCGTCGTCTTCGACCTCGTCACACTTCGCGCCGCCGCAGGACTGCTCACCGGGGGGTGTTGCGTCTTGGGCCTCCTCGCCGCACGCCATCGCCAGCATCGAGAGCACCAACGCTCCTCGTTGAATCCACCCAGCGTTCCACGTGTTCCCCTGCACACTTCCGTACTACCGCAAAGGTGGGTGCGACGTCTGGTCACCCGTGGGTCCCCTCCCGACATGCGCACCCTTGCGTTCTTCCGACCGCTGCGCGACCTCGGTTCACGCCGCACGGCGCTGCAATCGCCGCATGGGCGCCTGCAGCGGTTCGCCTGGCACCCCCAGCCCTGGACGCTATGGTCGCGCGCATGAAGGTCGCAGAGGAACTCGCGTCCACCGAAGTTCTGGCCCTCGACGGCAACCCCGTCGCGCTCGGCAGCCTGTGGGCCGACAAGCCCGCCGTGCTCGTTTGGATGCGGCACTACGGCTGACTGTTTTGTCGCGAGCAGGTTGCTCGCCTCGCTGAACGCCGCGCCGACGTCGAAGCCCTCGGCGCAACGATGGCCGCCATCGGCAACGGCACCGCCGTGATGGCGCAAGACTTCGCCGAGCAGTTCAAGGTCGGCATCGACCTCTACACCGACCCCTCGCGCAAGAGCTACGACGTCGCCGGGTGGCGGCGCCCGCTCGCCTCGGCCGTGCTCGGGCTCGGCACCGTGCTCAAGGCCAGCCGTCGCGCCATGAAGGCCGGCTTCCGCCAGGGCAAGGTCCAAGGCGACGCGTTCCAGCTCGGCGGCGTGCTGGTCATCGGCACGGACGGGACCGTCCTGTTCGAGCATGGCGACAAGGCCGCGGGCGACCACGCCTCGATCGAAGACATCGTGCGCGCCCTCTCTGCGCAGGCCGCCTGAGGCACTCCCCCAGCGTGGTAGACCGGCGGGCCATGGTCTGCCGCTCGAGTCTCCCGTCGCGTCGTCTTCTCACCGCGGCCGCATTCCTGGTCTGCGGCTGCTCGACCCATGCCGACGTGGCGAAGCCAGCCGAGGCTCCCGCGGCCGCCGTTGCGCCGTCTTGCACCGACGTGGCTGCGGCAACGCTGAACCTGGGCGACGCCACGCCCGCGCCGGTCGTCGCGTGCGGCTCCACCGTGCAGACGCTCGACGGCGAGGTCCAGATGTCGCTCGGCAGCGACGTGCTCGCGGTCTCCCTCAGCCAGACGCACACCTGGGCGCTCAGCGCTGACGCCCTCGCGATGCAGGCGAACGGAGCCGACACGGTCTCCTCCATCGCCCTCGGCGGCGCCACGGCCACCGACGTTGCGGCAGGCTACGGCGCGTCGGCGTTCGTCCTCGACGGCGTCGCCGGCCGGGTCCTGCGGACCGAAGGCGGCCCCCTCACCGCCCTGGCCCAGGCGCCCGCGCTCGAAGGCATGCGCGCGATGGTTCGCGTGGGTGGCTCCTTGTTCGCGGGCGGCCCCGCGGGCGTCGTTCGCGTCTCGGTGACCGACGGCGCCGTCACGACGGTTGGCACCCACACCGACGTGCTCGACCTGGCCGTGGACGACGTCGGCGCGCTGCTCGTCCTGCGCGGCGACGGCTTGGCCCGCATGTTCCCCGACGGCACCGAAGCTCCGCGTACCGAAGCATCCGTGACCAGCTCGCGCATCGCGTTCGATCTGCCGGGCACCCAGCTCGTTCACCTCCACGAGGGCACCGTGTCGCGCACGGCCTACAGCGAGCTTGCGCCCGCGGGCCCCATGAGCCGGCCTGTGTCTCGCGGAGACATGGCTCCGTTCGAACAGTCGGGCTACATCCTGGCCGGCGCGGAGTACTGGCCGCACCGCGGCACCACGCCCGCCAAGTATCCCGAGGAGATCCTCTGGGGCTTCTACCCCAACGAGGGGCAGGTCTACGAAGGCTCGATCGCCACGGCAACAGCCACCAAGGCTGCCGTCGCCTGTGCCGAGCAATCCCACGCCGCGCTGCGGGCTTGGATCCCCACGGCAGCCGAGGCGCTCGCCCCCGTCGTCGCCACCGGGAAGGCGCCGCGCTTCTACCTGTGGGTCGATGACTACTCCGAGTCCGACGAGGCGTTCTCCGCCGACAAGCGCGAGGCGAAGCTCTGGTACTGGGCGCGCGACCCCGGCGTGGCTGGCCGCATCCCGGGCTACTTCAAGTTGGAGACGGTCGTCGATCGTGACGGCACCTGCCACGTTCCCGACCCCGCGCAGGCCGCCGCGTTCTTGAAGTCGACCGCCGAAGCCGGGGCCTGACCCTCCAAGGCACCGAAGAGTTTCACGACCGCGCGTGAGCGGGACGCATCGACAGCGCTTCGTCCCGCGTGCTCCGATGCGCGCGTCCATGCGCCTGCGCTCGTCGTGCCTCGCCCTGCTCGTTGCTCTGTCCGCGACCGCCTGTCGTGGGTCGGCCCCCACGACGCCTCAAGGCCCGCCACCGGGTCCGCACTGGACCACGCTGCCGACCGAGGCCTACCAGGGCAAGCGCGACGACCTCGTCTTTGCGACCGCGCAGGTCGGCTTCTACGGCACCGGCAAGGGCGACCTCTTCCGGACCGACGACGGCGGCGCATCGTGGGCCAAGGTCTGGTCGCAGCCGGGCACCTTCATTCGCTCGCTCGGCTTCGTGGACGCGCAGCGAGGCTGGCTGGGCAACGTCGGCACCGACGACTACCCGGGCGTATCCGATGAAGTGCCGCTGTACGAAACCAGCGACGGCGGCACCACGTGGACGCCCGTGGAGCTGGGCGGCGCCACCGTCAAGGGCATCTGCTCCATCGACATCGTCCAAACCGAACACATCCACCAGGGCGTGCTCGAGCCCCGGACGCTGATTCACGCTGCTGGCCGCGTCGGAGGGCCCACGGCGATCATCCGTTCGATCGATGGTGGCCAGTCGTGGACGGTGATCGACATGTCTGCGAAGGCCGGGATGATCCTCGACGTGAAGTTCATGGACGCAAACGTCGGGTTCGTGTTCGCCGCGGCGCCCACCGGTGCTGCGATGGAAGGCGCGCTCATTCTCAAGACCCGCGATGGCGGACGACGCTGGTCCCCGGTGTATCAGTCGGGGCGAGCAGGCGAGAACTCGTGGAAGGCGTCCTTCCCCTCGCCCCGGGTCGGGTATGCAACCGTGCAGAGCTACGACCCCGAGCGGTCGGCGCAGGTCATCGTGAAGACGACCGACGGCGGAGACACGTGGACCGAGATGCCGCTGGTCGACGACGCCGAGGCCCGCCAGTTCGGCATCGGCTTCATGGACGAGCAGATCGGATGGGTCGGAACGATGGTGGGCGGGTTCGCCACCGGAGACGGCGGCAAAACGTGGGCCCGCACGAACCTGGAGCCGGCCGCCAACAAGATCCGCGTACGCGCGATGGATGGCACCCCGATGCCGACCTCGATCGGCACCGCCGTACAGCGCTGGTCCCCGCCGGCTACTGCGGGTTGATGTCGACCAGATCGACCGTCCACTGCGGGGTCGAGGTCTCGATCAGCATCAGCTGCACGAAGCCGTCCCCCTCCTCGGGCGACGGGTCTCCCGAGATGATGCCCCACTGCCGCGAGCCGCCGTCGGCCGTGTAGTTGAACGTGACCAGCGGGTTCAGGGGCGGCGCCGGCTTGCCCACCGCATCCGCGACGCCGAGCACGAACAGCCCCTGCGTCAGCGACGTTTCGACGCTCTCGGCGCGCCACTCGATCGGCTGCGTGTAGACGTTGGCCGCGGCGATGGTCTCGTTCAACACCGAGCCGACGTAGATCTGCTGGGCCGATGCCCCGTGGACGAAGCGGATGTTCGCAAAGTCGTCCTCGCCGGTGGTGAACTGGTCGGTAAACGGAACGACTTGGATGCTGGGTTCGCCGTCCTCGGCGTTGCGCTCACCGCTGAGCAGCATCAAGTAGCGCTCGCCGGGCTCGAGCTCGCCCGAGGTATTGCCACCAGCCCCGTTGAGCGGTCCGTCGGGGTTCGTGCATCCGGACGGGTAGTCGAAGATGGTCAGGTCGTATTCACCCGGAGACAGGCGCGTGGACTGAATCTCTCCGTACATGAAGTTGACCGCCGCGATTTCACCATTCGCGCACATGTCCAGGGAGTTCGCGTCGCGCGAGCCGTGAAGCGTGAAGAGCTGCGGGTCCTGCCGAACGACGCCAAGCGGGCCATCGCGGCCCACCGCGATGAGTGCAAAGCCCTCGGGGTCTCGTGCGAGCGTGCCGAGCAAGCCCGTCGCCACGATCAAGACCTGGTCGCCCTCGGCGAACGCAGGCGTCGTGAACGAGGTGATCAGGTCGTCCGCTACGCTGACTTCGAGCCGCTCACCACCTTCGATGTCGAGGGGCACGCCGGCAGACTCGCTGTCGTCGTAACGCAGCAGACCGATGCTCTCGCCTTCGAGACCTTCGATCGTGACCGGGGGTGCGTCGGCACCCGCGTGAACGACTCGTCCGCGGGCGCGGCCAGCAAGGTCGTTGCCCCAATCCTCTTCGACCGGAAGCAGTCGAAACTGCGCCTCGGGATCGTCGGCGCCAACGATGCCCGCCGCGATGATCGACAGACGCGCGCCATCGTCGATCGTGAGGGTTTCGGCCACGAACAGCGGCTCCTCGGAAGCCGGCGCTCCGGCGGACCGGACCTCGATCGTGGCGTTACCTTCCGGGACCGTAATCCAGTCCGAAACGCCGGTGTAGTCGATGTCGCTGACGAGCGGCGTTGGGCTGCCCGCCGCGTAGATGTCCACCGCACCCGCGCCCGGTGAACCATGAATCACGCGGACCTGCGCCTCACCGTCCACCCTGTCCGTGGTGGTGCCAGTGTCCTCGCCTCCACCCGTGTCCGACCCGGAGGAACTTCCCTCGTCGGAGCCGGAGGTGGAGCCACTGGATGAGGTCATCACGTCCTCGCCCGTCGATGCGTCCAAACCCGTCGTCGTGACCGCTTCGTCTCCGGACGTTCCGGCGGACGTCGTGGTCTCGTCGCCCGTGGGGTCGGAGAAGCAGGCGGTAACCAGCAGCCCACACAGCGCTGCCCATCCCAACTCTCGTACCGGTCGCGTCGTCATCATCAGTCCAAGTCCTCGGCTTGAAGCCTAAACAGAGACTGTACAACCTTCAACATGATCTTGTTCAAGGTTTGAGTCAATGCTCGAAAGATCCTGATTTTGGACGAGAAAACGCCACCACCAGCGTCCAAGGTTTCACCCGATGCTTCGGCTCGCTCCGGGTTCGAGGGCCGGACGCCGCTCGCGCAAGTCGTCGGCACGGTCGTGTCAGGCGGGAGTGACGGACGCTCGCACCAGTCGATCGCGCACGGCTGCCCACGCGGCAGTGCGCGGCGGCATGACGATGACGATGCGGTTGGGCGAGCGAGCTTCGAGCTGACGAAGCGTGGCGTACAGCGCTCGCGCTGCGCCGTCGGGCTCCTCCAGCATCACGACCGCGGCTGCGCCCGACTCGACCGCCGGACCCACGACCAGCAGCGCATCCGCAGGCCCGACCCCCCGCGGCTGCCCGCGTTCGAACCGCACGGTCGGCACGTCGGGCGCGTAGTGCCGGACGGACTGACCAGGGCTGGACTGCGCCGTTGCGCCGTCGACGTGCGCATCGACAACCACGACTGCGCCCCCGACGACAGCCTCCAGCGCCTGAGCGCTCACGGGGCCCCGACGCAGCAACCGCGGCGTCGGGCCCGACACATCGACCACGGTCGACTCGATGCCCACCGCGGTTGGACCGCTGTCGAGCACCGTGTGAACGCGCCCCCGCAGGTCATCGAGCACGTGCTGCGCCGTGGTCGGGGAGACGTGCTCGGACCGGTTGGCGCTCGGCGCCGCGACGGGGCGGCCGAGGGCCTCGATCAAGCCGCGCGCGACCGCCGGCGCAGGGACACGAAGTCCTACCGTATCCAGCCCCGCCGATACCGCCGGCGCGAGCGCGTCGACCCGCGGCACGATGAGCGTGATCGGCCCCGGCCACAGCGCCTCGGCAATCCGCTGCGCCGCGACTGGCCACGCGCCTGCCCACGCGCGCGCCATTTCGACGGATGCCACGTGAGCGATGAGCGGGTTGGTCTGCGGCCGGCCCTTGGATGCGAAGATCTTTGCCACCGCATCGGGCTGGGTCGCGTCGGCACCCAGGCCGTAGACCGTCTCGGTCGCGAACGCGACGAGCTCCCCTTCCCCGAGCACGTCGGCCGCCGTCATCAGGACAGCGGCCTCGGGTGCGTCGCGATCGACCCGGTGAAGGGTGGTCACCGATTGAGGCCCAGCTGCTTGCGCAGCTTGAGGTACGGCTGGCTGACGCTGTACGCGATGAGGTCCGCGATACGGTCCTTCGCCGTCACCGAGCTGCCCTCGTCGCCTTCACGTGTGAGCATGGCTGCCGCGGTCTCGATGGAGTCACACAGCACGAACGCCGCGCGCGTCGTCGTGTAGGCAACGCCCTCGGAGAAGGCCTTTGCATCGAAGCTGCCGCCCTTGGCCAACGAGGCACCCAGCGTCTTGAGCTGATCGATCCGCGCGGGCTGCAGGTGGGGCGTGAGCTCCGTGGCGTAGGCCTTCGCACCGTCCCGGACGTCCTCGGGCAGCTCTGCACCGGGATGTCCGACCGCAACGCCGCCGTAGACGACCTTGCGAATCGAGCCCGCCGAGGGAAGCACGCTGGTGAGGATGTGCTCGGGTCGAACGCGTGCCACGGCACGGCCGGCGCGGAACTTCATACCCACCTCGGATGCATCCGCGGTGGCGCCCTTGCCCGCGATCAGCGACGGGAACACGGTCGACTTGCCGGAGCTGTTGTCCACCAGCGCGGCCACGCGAACGCCCATGCCGTCCACATCGCGCTGGAACAGGTCGGGCACGGAGACGTCGAGCATCTGACAGGCGTGCGCGACGTAGCGCGCCAGCCCGGCCTTGGACTGGAGCGAGACCTCGACCCGATCCTTGCGCGCGACGTCGAAGTGCGCGTGCGACTGCCCCTCGCGCGCGGCGATCAGCGCCCACACGATCGAGAGGATGTCGGCGGCCCGACCGTTCTGCGACGGGTGGAACACCGACTTGCGCCAGTGATCCCGCGTGAGCGCGGTGCGAACCTGTCCGGGGCCCTTCGCGTCTTCGAGCAGCTTCGTCTCCTGCTCGTTGGCCTTCTTGAGGAAGCGAAGCGTCTTGGCGATCGAGCGCGCTCGGTCAGCCTGCTTCTGCTGAACGTACAGATCGACGAGCTGGTGATAGACGTCGAAGTCCATCGGCGCGTCCGCAATGATCGCGTGGGCGTGGTGCGTGGCCTTACTCAGCTCGTCCTCGCCCTGCGAGATCGCCAGCTTGATGACCCGCTCACGCCGGTCGCGAAGGTCTTCGGGCTTGGCACCGGCTTTGGCCGCCATCCGGACCGACTGGTCGTAGGCCGCCATCGCGGTCTTCATGTCGGTCATTTTCTCGTGCGCCTGGCCCAGTCGCTGGAACAGGCCCGCGAGGCGCTCGGGCGGCGTGTCCTTCGGCAGCGCCTTGAGGTGCGTACGCACGGTCTTCGACACCTCGCTCCACGACTTCTTCTCGATCAGCTGGTCGAGGTACGCGTCGAATGCCTTGGGGTGCATCGGGTCTGCCGACACGACCTTGCGCATCCAGTCGATGGCCTGATCGCGATCGTCGAGGTTGTCTCGCAGGATGAGGGCACCCGCGTAGAGGTATTTGGCCTTGAGCACCTCGCTCTGCTGGGCGTCGGCGAGGCGGCCGAGCACATTGGTCGCGTCCCGCCAGCGCTGGCCAGTCGTGAACACGTCGAGGATCTTGTGCAGAACCGCCGGGTCTTCGGGCCGCGTCTCGAGGACCTTCTCGAGCGTGCGGACCGCTTCGTCGGGCAGGTTCAGCTCGCCCAGCTGAAGGTCGGCGACCTCGTCGAGCATCTTCGCGCGGCGCTCGATGAGGGTCTCCGCCTCTGCCTCATCCTCGCTCTTGTCGATCTGCCGCAGCAGCAGGTCGGCCATGCGCAGCTTCGCTTTGACGACGGCACCCGAGCCTCCAACTTCCCCGCCCAGCTCGATGAGCAGGTCGACGGCAGACTCGTTGTTCTCGTCGATGTCGAGCGCTCGGTCGAGCATCTGCGCGGCTTTGGTCTGCTCGTCCATGCCGATGCGCGCACGCGCCATCTTCACGTACAGCTGCGACTGCTCGGCGGCCGGAAGCTTGTCGCCCATGCCCAGCACCACCGACTGGTAGTTGCGCAGCGCGTCACTCCACTGCTCCGCATCCATGTCGAGGTCGGCGAGCAGCTGAAGCACGTCGAGGTTGGTAGCGTCGAGGCCGCGCGCCTTCTGGAGATATTCGCGCGCCTTGTCTTTCTCGTCGACGGCCAGCGCGCACCGACCCGCCAGCGACAGGGCCCGCAGGTTCGCGGCGTGGTCCATGCCGGCCTGCGACTTCACCTGCGTGACGTAGACCTGGGCGTGCGGCCATGCGCGCGCGAGGTCGTTCTCTGCGATGAGCTGTTCGAGCAGCAAGGTCATCGCGTCGCGATGGTCGGGGTCGAGCTCGACCACCTGCTCGAGCAGCTCCACGCCCCGGACGGGACGCTCGAGGTTGCCGACGAACGCCTGGGCCGCCTCGAACAGGTTGCGCACCTTCTCCGCGCGGTTGGGGTTGTTCTCGGCGGCGGAGACGAGCGCATTCGCAGCCTTGAGCGGCTGGTCGTTGTTGGCATAGATGTTCCGCAGCTCGATCCATGCCTCGACCAGCTCTGGGTCGAGCGACACCGCTTCTTCGAGCGCCTCGACGGCGCCTTCGGTCTTGCCGATCTGCGCGCGCAGCTTCCCGCCGCGCAGCAGCAGCGCGGCTTTACGCTTGGGGTCTTCCTCGGCGTAGACCTGGGCCCGAATGAGCGGACCGGCCTTCTCGAACTCTTCGCGCGCCAGGTAGCGCTCGAGCAGGGCGTCCCGCCACCTCGCGCTGTCGGGCTCCAGCTTGGTCAAGGCCTCCAGCGCCTCGACGGCGCCGTCTTCGTCCTCGAGGGGGCCGGTGGCCAGGTCGTACAGACGCGCCCAGGCCTCGGCCCGGAACTGCGGATCCACGTCGTCGGCCTGCGCCTGCTGCTTGGCAAGCGAGGCGAGCTTTTGCGCGTCGTCTTGGCGCTTGTACGCCGCCTCGAGGCCGTCGGCTGCCGCCTTGGCGAGCTCGTGGTCGACCGGCAGCAGCTCGAGCACGCGCTCGCGACAGTCGATCGCGCGGTCTTTGCCGTCGGGCATCTGGTCCAGCAGCGCGGCCTGCTCGGTCAGCAGCGCGCCTTGGGCCTCGGCCGCCTCGGCTTGATCGATGAGGTTGCCCAGCACGTCGACCAGGCCCGCCCGGGCCGCGGCGTCTTCACCCGCGGCCGGTCGAAGCAGCTCGGCGAGCAGCGCTGCCGAGTCGGCGTCGGTGCGGTCGTCTTGGGTGAGCGTGGTGAGCTGCGCGACGGCCTTGTCGGTGTCGTCGAGGTGCTCGAGCGCGACGGAGACCGCCTGGCGCCGCAGCGTGACGGAGTCCTCTCCATCGGCCGCCGACGCGCGCTTGATCAGCACGTCGAACAGCGTGTCCCAGCGCTCGAGCGAGCCGGCCAGCGACTCCGCGAGTTCGAGCGCTTCGGGGTGTTCGGGCGATGCCTCGAGCACGAGTTCCACGGCGCCGAACGCCCCCTCTTCGTCGCCCAGCGACTCCCGCAGCAGCTTGGCGGCGGCCAGAAGCGACTCGCACTTCGCCTCGCCCTCCTGCAGGTCGGCGAGCGAGAGGTACGCACCCACGAGCTCCGCCTCTTGTCCGAGCTTGCGGTGAAGCGGGATGGTTGCCGCCAGGGAAGACTCGCTCGGCTCGAGCTCGATCGCCTTGCCGTACGAGGCCAGCGCTTGCTCGGGGGAGCCGAGGCGCTCGGCGTAAGTCTCGGCCAGCGTTGCGTAGAGCCGGGCCTGATCTTCGGGCGTGGGTGCCCGCTCGGCGAGGACGCTGAGGGTCTCGGCGGCCGGCGCCCACTCGCCCGTCTCGGACGCGAGGCGCAGGACTTCGTCGGCCAGCTTGACCTGCTCGGCCACTTCGACCGACTCGATGAGCGCCTGGAGGGTCTCGAACGCGTTGCGCGGCGCCCCCAGCTCCTTCTCGAACAGCGAGACCATCTCGCGCAGGTACTTCACGCGATCTTGCTGACGCTGCGCGCGCTCGGCCTTCACGCCGAGCACCTCGACGAGACGGTCCCAGCGCTTGGCGTCGCGGGCGTCGTCTTCGATGCGGTCCACGTTCTGGCGGGCTTCGAGGTGGGTGGGCTTGCGCTCCAAGATCGCCGCCCAGGCCTCGAGGTCGTCGGGGTCTTCGGGCGCGCTGAGCTGCAGCGAGCGAGAGACCTCCGTATCGACGGCCTGCGGGTGTCCGAGGTCGACGACGCGCTCCGCTCCCGGCTCTGCGCCCTCGCGCGCCGCCTTGATCGCCGCGCCTTCGCCAGGGGTGTCGGCGATGTGCTTGAGCCCCTCGAGCAGCGTCGCCAGCGAGCTGCGCTTGGTGGGGTTGGGATGCAAGGCGTCGCGCAGCACGTCGTCGAGCCGAACGTCGAGCTCCGCGTTGTAGTGCGAGGCCGGCAGCGTCGAGCCTGCGGGCACGTGCCCCGTGACGCAGCGGTACGTGAGCGCAGCGAGGGCGTACACGTCCGCGGCCGCCTCTCCAACGCCGCAGACGGTCTCTGGCGCGAGGTAGCCGTAGTTCTCCTGCTGCACCGACGGTCGCTGAAAGCCGACGATGGGCGGGAAGCCGAAGCCGCGCAGCATGCCGCCCTTGGCGCCCGCGACCGTGGTGCGCGGGTTGATGTTGCGGTGGTGGACGCCCGCGGCGTGGCACGCCTGCAGACCTTCGAGCATGGGGATGACCAGCTCGAGCGTCTTCGCGGCGTCCATCGGCGTGTCGCCGAAGGTGTCTGCGAGCACGAACCCCGGCTCGTGGTCGTACATCACGCCGAACAGGCGGCCGTCTGCGAACGCACCACGCACGGCGCACACCGCCGGGTGGTCGACGTCCGCGAGCTTCTGAACCAGCTCGCTGAACGTGTTGTTCTCCGCGGCGCCGACCGGGCGCTCGAGCGTGGAGACGGCGATGTCGAAGACGTCCTGGCTCTCGCGGTCGCGGCAGTGCAGCAGCACCTGCGTGCCCGCAAACCCGCGCACGTCGAGGATCTCGAAGCGCGGGGGCACGAGCGCGAGGCTGCGTTCGTCGGGCGACGCCAGGCCTTCACGCGCCGCCTCCAGGTCGCCTTCGAACAGCGAACACCACGCGAGGTTGAAGCGCGCGGTGTGGACGAACTCGGGGGCCGCGTCATCGCTGACCACCTGCTGGAAGCAGCGACGCGCCCGCTCGGTGTTGCGATGCGCAAGCAGGACGGAACCCGCCGAAAGCAGGGCGCTGGCCGGAACGCCGCTGAGCGCCTGGTTGGGCAGCCCGTCGAGCAGCGTCTGTAGCCATTGCACGTCCACCGTCAGCGCGGTGTCGATCGCAAGGTCGGCCCGCAGGGGCACGCCGCGAACCGCTCGCACGAGGTCCAGCCGTGCCATCTCGCCCGCAACGTCCGAGGGACGCACGGCCACCTCGCCGATCGCGGCGCCGATCGCCTCGATCGAAGACGTCAACGAGGCGTCTTCGTCGACGTGCAGCACATCGATGCCGTACCGCGCCTTGTACTCCTCGGCCTCCGGCTCGCTGACGAGCGGAAGCAGCGCAAAGTGCCGGTTGCCCTCGCCGATGCGCTCGAGCAGGTCGAGGATCTGAACCAGGTCCGGGTCGTCGGGCTCGAAGCCGAGGAACAAGATCGTCCGCGTGCGCACGAGTTCTTCGACGAAGTCGAACAACACGCTGGTCGCTCGCATCGAGCGGACCGTGGGAGGCGTCTCCAGCACGAAGAAGTCTTCGGTGTCTCGAAGAGACAGGTGGTGCACCGTATTGGGCGTCAGCACCTGCGGCGCCTCGTCGCCATCGGTGAAGATCGTCTTGACCACGTCGGCGTAGGTCGTCGCCAAGCAAGCGCGCCACGGGATCTCTTTGAGCGCAGAGGCTCCGTCGTCGAGCTTGGTCTCGCCGCCCTTTTGCAGCAGCTTGGCCAGCGGATCGTCGCCGAGGTTGCTGTGGATGTACGTCAGGACGGTGCGTAGCCGACCCTGCTCGAGCAACGCACGCAGCGGCTCGTGCGACCCCTCGGGACACGCGGAGATCAGCTCTTCGAGCAGCGGCTCCCAACCGGGTCGACCGGCGAGGGCGCCAAACCCTGCGCCCACCCACAGAACACAGTCACCAGCCTGAATTGCACGCGCGAGTTCTTTCGAGATGTCGACCATGGGCAAATGCGCGCCAGGTTATTCCGGTGAGCCGAACTGCGCAAGAAACGCCCTCACATCGTGGAGACGAATCAGCACACGACAGCGCGGTGACCGGCGTCACGTGCAGCGAGCGATGCGCGGCGTCCAGCTCGGACGTCGCTCAGCCCGGCGAGAAGGGGTTCTTGAGTCCGCCGACCTTCTTGATCCCTGGTGCGGGCGCAGGCGTTGGCGCGGCGACGGGATCGGGCTTCTCGGCCGCAGGCGCGGGCGCAGGCTCCGTTGGAACCTTCGGGCGCGTCTTCGGCTTCTTCCTCGCCGTCGACGGCGCAGCCTCGGGTGGCTTGACCTTGGGTGGCTTGGTCTTGGGCGTCGCCACCTCGACGATGGGATCTGGCTTTGCGACAGGCGTAGAGACGGGGCTGGGGTCGGGCTGCGGGCTCGGATCCGGGGCCGGCGGCGTCGGGGTCTCCGGCTCGGGGCTGGGGGGGCCTGCGGGCGCGACCGCAGGCGACTTCGTGTCGCTGCCGCGGAGCACCACGTAGCTCGTCACCCCCGCTGCAACCGCAAACACCACCGCCACCACGCCTGCCGCCATCGTGCCGCGGCGATCGGACTTGGCGGCTCGTTCGGCGCGGATGCGGCGCTGCGTCGTCGGGCCCGCAGCGACCGGCGGGCGCGTATTGATCGGACGCCCCATCACGGCCTCGAAGAACGCGCCCATGCTGGAGAACCGGTCCTCGGGCGCCTTGGCCAACGCCTTCTCCAGCGCCGCGCGCACGCGTGCGGGTACGGCCGACGCCGCATCTTGCACCCTCGGGACCGGGCCCTTGAGGTGCTGCCGGATGACTTCGGACATCGAGCCGACGTAGGGAGGCCGTCCGGCGAGCATCGCGTAGGCGACACACGCCACGCTGTAGATGTCGCTGGCCGCGTCCACGTTCATGCCCCGCGTCTGCTCCGGGCTCATGAAGTGCGGCGTCCCGAGCACCTCACCCGTCTCGGTGATTCGCGTCGCCCGCCCGTCGACCCCTGCGATGCCGAAGTCGATCACCTTGAGCCCTCGACCGCCCGCGAGCAGGAACAGGTTCGAGGGCTTGATGTCGCGATGGACGACCCCGATCGCGTGCGCGGCTGCCAGCCCCTCGATGGTCTGCGCGAGCAAGGGCTTGACCTCCGACCACGGCATCGCGCCTTTCTTGAGCCGCTCTTGGAGGGTGTCGCCCTCGAGGAACTCCATCACGATGAAGGGCGCAATGCCGAACTTGCCGTAGTCGACGACCTCGACCACCGCCGGGTGGCTGATCTGCGACACGACGCGCGCCTCTCGGAGCATCCGCTTTGCGGCCCAGTGCTCCTCGGTGCCGTCGGTCTGTTCGACCCGCAGAATCTTCACCGCAAACGTCTTCCCGATGACGTTGTGCCTCGCGCGCCAGACCGTGCCCCACGCCCCGCGCTCGATCGGTTCCTCGAGCACGTAACGCTCACCCAGCAGCGTTCCCGGCTTCGCCTTGAGCACGTCGACGGTCGGACGGTTGCGAGGCTCGGAGGACTCGGTGTCCTCGCCCTCGGTGGTGTGCTCTGCGGAACCCGTCACGACGACTCCGGCGGGTACGAGCGAGAGCCGCCAACAGATCGAAAAAATCGACGAACGGTGGGGCTCACCTGGAGGGCTCCGAACGTTCGAAGGGAATGTCGGGTTTGTAGGTGCTGCCGTCTTCGAGCTGCACCGGCGCCGGCTCGACCGCGACTCCACAGGACGAATGCCTTGCTTCGAATCGGACCGCGCTCGCGAACCCCCTGCCCCACCGCTTCAGTGTACCGGAACGAGCCTCAACGAAGCGCGTCCGAGGACGATGTTGCCACGGCACGCGTGCAATTGATGTTTGCCACCCTGCTCGCCGCCTTTGCCTGGGCTTCGACCGCAAGCGCGCCTCCGCGCCACTGCTTGTCGATTGCTGCGCCGAGCTACTTCTACCCCGGCGAGGGATGGAATGCGCTGCTCGACGCGGCACCGCAGGTCCAGCTCGCGGTCATCAACCCCAGCAGCGGCGTCGGACACGACCGCGACCTCAACTATGCCCGGGTGACCCACGAAGCCACCACGCGCGGGCTTACCGTCCTCGGCTACGTGCATACCGACTACGGACGTCGTGACCTCGACGTCGTGATGGCCGAAGTCGAACGCTACGTGGCGTGGTACGGGGTACGAGGCATCTTCGTCGACGAAGCTGCGACCTCTCTCGACGCGCTCGCGTACTACGAAGAGCTCTCCGCCCGCATCGAGGCGTACGGGCTCAGCGTCGTGCTCAACCCCGGCGCCGTACCGGACCAAGCCTACGCCGCGATCGCCGACGTGCTGATCACGTTTGAGGGCTCGGCCGAGGCGTACCGAACGCGGGACGTTCCAGGCTGGATGCGGGAGTACGCGCCATCGCGGTTTTGGCACGTGGTCCACGGGGTTTCCTCGGAGGACACGATGAACACCGTCGTCGCGCTGGCCGGCGAACGAGAGGCCCAGCATCTGTGGGTCGCCTCAGAGAGCGGCGCGAACCCCTACGCGGCCCCACCCCACCAGTTCGAGCCGCTGCTCGACGCCCTCGCCGCCCGCTACGCCTTCTGCCAGTTCCGCTAGCAGCCTGAGGCGTGAGCAGTCCCCCGTGGAGCGCCCGCGGGCCGGCGCCCAAACCGGGTGATGATGCGGCCATGGATTGGATGCGGATCCGAGCGGGCATTTTGTTGGTGTGTGCAGCCGTTGGCGGATGCAGCGACGACGCGGACGCGACCGGCGGCACCGACGAAGGCAGCACGAGCGGTTCGGCCACCACGACCGAAGCGCCCACGACCTCGGGCGGCGCAGACGTCACCGGCTCGGCCACGTCGTCCGGCGGCAGCTCGACGACGACCGGGGACCCCACCGATGGCGAAGACTGGGACGGCGCGTGGCCGCTGCTGGATTGCGACCCACTGGTCCCCAGCTACTGCGGCTACCCGTTCCCCAACAACGTCTTCACCGTCGAGGACGACACCGCGACGAGCGGCCGGCGACTCGCGCTCGCACAAGCGCTGATGCCCGCGACCAACGACGACTTCCAGGGCGACCCGTTCGCCTTCAACGAGCGCGACGGCTTCTCTCCTGGCGGAACCTTGCTGGCGCACCTGCCCGGCGCGACCGCGGATGGGCTGCCCGACCCCCTGCACATCGGAGATTCGCTCGCCGACGACTCGCCCACGGTCGTGCTCGACGTCGACACTGGCGAGCGGCTGCCCCACTTTGCGGAGATCGACGTCCGCGCGACGGCAGACGACGCGTCGCTGATGATCCAACCCGCCGTCGGCATGGAGTACGGGCATCGCTACATCGTCGCCGTCCGCGGCGTCGTCGATGGCAACGGCGCGCCCGTCGAGCCCTCGCCCGCCTTCGCGGCGCTGCGAGACGGCACCGACAGCGATGAGCCCTCGGTCGACGCGCGACGCGGGCTCTACGGCAACATCTTCGACGAGCTCGAAGCCGTCGGCGTGACGCGAGACGACCTGCAGCTCGCCTGGGACTTCACCGTCGCGAGCCGCGAAGACACCAGCGGACGCCTGCTTGCCATGCGGGACGCCGCGATCGAGCAGGTCGGCGACGGGCCCACCTACGAAATTCTCTCGGTCGACGAAGACGTCTCGGAGAGCATCTACCGCCGCATTCGCGGTGAAATCGAGGTGCCGCTGTTCCTCGACGATCCCGGCCCCGGTGGGGTGATCGAGCTGGGTAAAGACGGGGCGCCCGTGCAAAACGGCACCGCGCGCTACGGCTTCACGATGATGGTCCCGTACGCCGCCCAAGCTGCACCCGCCCCAGGGGTGCTGTTCGGCCACGGGCTGTTCGGCAACCAGTCGCAGGTGGAAGCCAGCGCGTTCGGGCAGCTGCAGAACGCGGGCAACATCATCTTCGTCGGCTTGGACTGGATCGGGATGTCGTCCGAGGACCCGAGCCTGGTCGGCCTGATCGTGGCCAACGGCACGCTCAGCGAGTTTCGCACCCTGCCCGACCGGCTGCAGCAGTCGCTGGTGAACTTCGAGCTCGCCAGCCTGATGCTGCGCACGAGCATCGTCGACGACCCTGCGCTCGACTACGAGGGCAGCTCGATGCTCGACGGCACGCAGACCATCTACTACGGCGGCAGCCAGGGCGGCATCATGGGCGCCAGCTACATGGCGATCGCCACCGAGGTCACGCGCGGCGTGCTCGCGGTCCCCGGCCAGCCCTACAACCTGCTGCTCGAGCGCAGCGTCAACTTCGACGCGTTCGCCGACATCATCGGCGGCTCGTATCCCCAAGCCTTCGACCAGCAGATGCTGCTAGCGCTTGTGCAGCTGCTGTGGGATCGCGCCGAGCCGTCCGGCTACGCGCGGCACATCATCACCGACACGCTGCCCAACACGCCCAGCCACGAAGTGCTGCTGCTCGACTCGATCGGCGACCACCAGGTCACCACCTTGGGCGCGCACGTCATGGCCCGAAGCATCGGCATTCCACTGCTTGCGCCGGCCGTCCGCGACGTGTGGGGTCTCGAAGAAGCCGAAGGTGCCGACGTGGGCTCGGCGCTCGTCGAGTACGACTTCGGCCTGCGCCCCGAGCCCCTCGTCAACGAGCCGATGCGCGAAGGCGACGACCCCCATGGCGCCCTCACCGAGGTGCCCGCCGCGGTCCAAACCGCCACCGAGTACATGCTCAGCGGCGACGTCGTGAACTACTGCGACGGCGCCTGCGACCCCGGCTAGAACCATCCGCGCAGACCGATCTGGGGGCCGCGAAGCGTCGTGTCGCCGATCCGCTTCGCTTCGTACGCGGCGGTCAGCTCGAAGCGCCGGATCATTACGCCCAAGCTGATGCGGGCGGTGACCGCTGCGTCATCGCCCAGGCGCCCCACGTCGAACCGGGCGCTTGCGACCACCGGGTGCAGCGGGATGATGTCCATCTCGGTCATCACGTTGGACCCATACTCCACCTCCGGCCGCCTACCGACCGGAAGCTCAGCGTCGGTGCGCAGCACCACCCCTGGGCCCGTGCGCAGGCCGAAGTGCGGCCGCGCAATGAGGTCGAGCGTCCAGTTGAACGTGCCCAGGTAGAACGCAGGACGGTTGCCCCATCCACCGTACGCGTGGGCGTCGGCGGCGACACCCAGCCGCCAGTAGCGCAGCAGCGCCCGCCCCCCCACGCGATAGCCCTGCGGCCCCAGATACCCGGCTTCGGCCGCCATCCGCACCGACCACAGCTTTGCGTCGTCCCCACCGCTCTCCTTTTGCGGCACCCGACGCACGTAGCCCTTCGTGTGCTTGGCGTAGGGATAGCTGGGATAGCGAGGCACGACCCGCTCGGGATGTTCGTCCTCGTGGGCCTGTGCGGTGAGCGGTACGGACAGGCCCAGCAGGGCCGCACAGAGAACGAATCGCAGCTGCATCAACCCCGCCATGGCCACGGCCGCGCGAATCTATGGTTCGCGCGGCCGTTTTTTTTAGAAACCCGGGCCTCCACCGCCGGGGAATCCGTCGCCGCCGGGGTCGAGCGGGTCGAAGGGGTCGTCGAGGTTGGGCTCGAAGTCCGCTTCGCCGCCGGTGCAGGAGCAGCCGAAGTCGCCCACAGGTTCCGCCGTTTCACCTTCGGCGCAGCGCTTCATGGAGCAGTCGCGACCAGGACTACCGCCCTCACTCGGTGACGTGCACGAGCAGGTATCTGGCGACATCGTCAGGTCCCCTTCGCAGAGGATGAGATCGTCGCAGATCGACCCTGCGGCATGGTTTCCGCTGCCGATGCACTCGTCGGACGGCGGCTCTGAGGTCTCGTCGGGGTTGGGGTATTCGGTTCGAGGATCACGACCCTCTTCGCGCTCGAACAGCTCGTCGAAGGTGTCGTGCCCGTTCCCGACGCTGAGCGCGACCAGCTCTTGGCAGGCAGGTTCGCTCAGGTCCACGGTGGTTTGCTCGGCACCGCCGCCCTTGTTGTCGAGCTGGTCGAGCTGACGGGATGCATTCTCGTTGAAGTGGCCAGCGCCCTTGTTGCCCTGTCGAGTGAGCCCAAAGGCCGCGTCGAACGTGGAGCGTTTTCTGAGCCCGTTGGTCAGGTCCGAGTAGCCACTCGAGAGGGCGCCGACGACTCCGAGAAAGAAGTTCTTGATGCGTCCGGGTACGCTTTTCTCCTCTTCGACGCTGGTCTGGGGGTCTTGAACGTCGGTCGTTGGGGGAGGCTCGTCGTTGCCCGACGACCCGCCATTGCTCAAGCCGGCGACGGGGGATCCGTCCGCTTGCATCGATGCTTCGCTGCAGTCGCTCATGACCTGGCTCAGCTCCGTATTTTCGAGCCGCTGCTTTGCCTCGGGCTCGATGCAGGAATCGGAGGCGAAGGGGTCCATGGGTCCCATGCCCGGCTCCGCGCCTCCGGCACCGGTGAGGCCTGAGCAGAGTTCGTCGAGGCGGGACAGGTCACCGCCCGACAGCGGCGCCATGTTGTTCTGCGGTGCACTTGAGGCGAGCGTGGGGACGCCGTCGCCTCCTTGAAGGTCGCGGCAAATCGCGTCGATGGCACCAGGGCCGCCCGGGGATCCGGTGAGGGTGCAGCTCGCGGCGCGGATGAGCTCGGTCAGCGCGACTTCCCCGGCCTCGTTGAGCCGCAGCGGCAGGTCGCACAGCTCCTCGTGCAGCCCGGAGAGGCTGAGCAGATCGTCGAGCTGAACGTCGACGATCTCGGCAGGGTCCCACGCGACGAACTCGTCGATCACCGCCCGAAGCGCTTCCGCGCGGACGGGTCGGGACACGGGCGAGTCCCAGCGACTGAACGGCTCCGACAACTGGGCGGCGGGCTCCGCCTCGTAGTGCAGGCACGACGCGAAGGTCTCGGCATTGGCAAGCGCGGCGGCACGCACGGGCGGTGCTTCGGCTGCCGATGCGCAGTCTTGCAGGCCCAGGTAAACCGACTCGAGGCCATCGAATCCCATGCCGCAGCCCACCTCCAGCAGCGTGGTTTGCGCGGCGACGCAGCGCGGCGGGAGGCTTCGGCGAATCAGACGATTCTCGTGCTGAACCAGCGCCAGGTACCGCTTCCCCTCACGGTCACGATAGGCCTCCGCGATGGCCTCGAACGCGGCTCGCTCGGCATCGGGGTCGGATGCGGGTGTGGGGGTGGTGAGCTGAAGGTCGGCAGTGCTCTCGGGTCCCGTCGTGGTCCAGGGCGCTGCGGCAGCGACCGGAACGACGAGCAGTGAGGCGAAAACCAGACCGAGTGGCATCAGGCGCGTCGATGCTTGCAGTGACATGCTCCGGGGTAGAGCAGCGATCGTGCCAACAACGAAACGCCGTCCTTTGCGGCGCTCTGGAGGCCGCGACGATCGAGCGCCCCATGGAGCGTCCCATGGGACGCAGCCGGGGCCTCAAAATCGGGGCGCTCAATCAAAGAGCGAGCACATCACGTAGTCATCGTCGGGCGATGCACAGCATGCCTCGCCTGCGTCGGGGTACGTGCTGATGGTCTCGGCATCGCAGACGTCCTGCGGCTCGCCGCTCATGCTGCAGTTGATGTACGCGAACTCCGCCTCGACGCAGTACTCACCGCGGTCGTATGCCGCGCACATTTCGTCGAAACCGTCGAGCACGCAGCAGTTGTCGCCCCACGGGTAGTTCTCCCGGAGGTACGCTTCACAGTCGGCATCGTCGCTGTTGGTGCAATCCTCGTAGTCCGCCGCGATCGCTTCGCAGCTGCCCAACGTGGTCTCCACGTAGGCGCCGCATACGCCGTCGTAGCCGAGGTCGCAGCAGCCGACGCCGCTGGGGTAGTACTCCCGCAGATATTCCTCGCAGTCGGCCTCGCCGCTGTTGTTGGCGCAGGCCTGGTAATCCTCCGCAATCTCGTCGCAGGTGTCCGCGGTGACGTACGCCGCGCACAGCTCGTAGTCTTCGAAGTCGCGACCACAGCACGCGCCTCCATCGGGGTAGCCGTCGCGCATGACCTCGTTGCACGTCTGCGAATCGGCCACGTTGCTGCAGCCGAGGTACTCCTCGTTCACCGCTTCGCACGAGTCCGCTTGGCTGTAGGCCGGGCACATCGCGTAGGGCTGCACGTCCGAAAGACAGCAGGCGCCCGCGTCGGGGTAGTCGTCACGCACCGCGATGTTGCAGGTCTCAGCCTCGGAGACCTCATTGCAGGCGAGGAAATCGGCCTCGATGTCGCCACAGCCGCCGACGTCGTCCGTCTTGCCGCCACCCGAGGCCTGCGGCGTACTCCCCTCGGAGGACGATGACGAGTCGCCACAGGCAAGGACGAGCGCGGACAGGGAGAGGCTGAGAAGGACTTTCGCAACGTTCATGGCGGTGGAGTCCAGGGTAAGCGCCATGTACGACCATGTAAGCTCGCGGAGTTAATTCTCACGAATTCGGGTCCTTATGGGCCATTCAGTGCCCCTGTGTGATTCGCGCACTGCTCGTTCTGCTTGGGCGACTCGCAGGCCGCAACCGCGCCTGCGAGGCCGCGTCAGTTGCCCCGCGAGAGGCCATCGAGGCGGGACTGGACGCCTTCGTTCCCCGGGCGGACGGCGAGGGAGCGCTGGTAAAGCGACCGCGCGCGGTCGGAATTTCCGCGGGCCTCTTCGATGCGACCGAGCGAGTAGAGCATCGCGCCGCGGGCCGCGTCGTCGCCGGAGCCGGCGTTGTCGCGGAGTCCGGCGACGCAGTACGCCTCGGCCTGGTCGAGCTTTCCGGCTTTGAATACCTTGAAGCAGGCGTTGCCGAACGTGCCGGCGGCGGCAGGGACATCGTCGAGGGTCGGCACGGCGACGGCGACCTCTTCGGGAAACTCGCGCTGCGCCTGCGGCACGGCGGCGTGGAACTCGACCCCCATGATTCGTTCGAGCGGCGGCAGCACGTCCACCTCGCGAACCGGCCCCGCCTGCTCCGGTCGATGGACCGTCGCAAGCCCGTCCTCGAGAAGGAGCGCCGACGATCCGTCGGTCGCGACCCACCACGCCTGGGCCGTGGCGGTCGCGGGAAATGGCGTTGGGTCGCCGCACGGGTCGTAGGCCGAGGGGCAGTGATCGGGATCCAGCGGCACAGCCTGCACGCAGCTCATCTCATCGCCGCCCGCGGGGTTGACGTCGCCGACCAGCCGCAGAAGCTTGCCGTTGACCAGCCCGAGTCCGGACGCGTCTTCGTTCCACAGCGAGCAGCTCGAGTCGTCGGGACCGGCATCGTCGTAGTCGCACCAGTCGGCATCTTCGGTCTCGAGGTAGAGCGAGACGATCGAGCTCGAATCGGGCACACCTTCGGTACAGCGAAAGGTCGCGTCGGCAGCCACGTCTTCCGACTCGGCGTCGGGGCGCAGCTCGACGGCGTATCCACCCAGCGCGTAGATGTTGCCACCGCCGCACTCCACCCCGTTGTACCAACCCAGGTGGTACGCGACCCCGCCCACCATGGAGACGGGACCGGGTTCGAGACCGTCGCCGAGGCACTTGTCGATGTAGTCCTCGGCAGACAGGCTGCTCATCTCGAGTTCTTCGAGGTCGTCCGCGAGCATCGCCTCGTAGCGGGCTTCGTCGTCGGGCGCCCATTCGTCTGAGAGGCCCGTCACCACGATGCAGGAACACGCGTCGCCGCCATCGTCCTGTGCGGTCCATGTGGCGTCCCCGAGCAGGTTCGTCGTGAGCGTGACCTCGAACGACGCATCATCGCGCGCACACCCGACGTCGTCGGCGCAGTATGGGATCCCCGGCGAGCGCTCCTCGAGCCAATCCACCGGCATGCGCAGCTCCATGGTGGACTCGTCACGCCCCATCGCCCATCCGGGGTAGCGCTGCACCTCCGCGTCCGGGTCGAGGGGAATGATGAACGTCTCGTCGAAGCCGAACACGACGAAGCCCGGCGCGCGGGCGATGGGCTCGTGCACCGGCGCCTTCTCGACCGGATCGGGCGCTGCCTCCGCGGGTTCGGGCGCTGGAGTCGTGGGCAACGGCGGCGGCGTCGCTGTGCTCGTCGTGCGACAGCCGACCATCACGAACGCCACAAGCCAGCCTGTCCGATGCACGACTTCGATCATACCGACGCCGCCGCTTTGCCCACCCTTAAACGACGCGCACAGGGAAGGCCGGCATTCCAACGCAGCACCACGCGGTTGCGAGCACCCGAGCGCCTCGCTACCGTGGGGCGCCGTGGCTCGCACAGAACTGTTTCCCGCCGAAGCGCTTGCTGCCCGTATCGAGGCCATCGTGCCGACGCTGGTCGAGGCGCGACACGACATCCATCAGCACCCCGAGCTGGGCTTCGAGGAGGAGCGGACGCAGGCGAAGGTGCGGGCGTGGCTCGAGGACCTGGGCTACCAGCCGTGCGCGTCGGCGGGGACGGGGCTGGTCGCGGACGTTCGGCCCGACCTCGCGTCGAGCGGGCCCACGATTGGGCTCCGGGCAGACCTCGACTGCCTCCCGATGCATGAGCACACCGACCTGCCGTACAAGTCGGTGCACGATGGCCGGGCGCACAAATGCGGGCACGACGGGCACACGGCAATCCTGATGGGCGTGGCGCAGCTGCTGGCCGAGCACCGCGATGCGCTCCCGGGCAACGTGCGCCTGCTGTTTCAACCCGCCGAAGAGGGGGTCCGCGGCGGCGGAGCCAAGGTGATGGTGGCCGAGGGCGCGCTCGAAGGCGTGAAAGAGGTGTACGGGCTTCACAACTGGCCGGGCTATCCGCACGGTGAAGTGCGTCTCAAGCCCGGCACGCTGATGGCCGCGACCGCAGAGTTCGACATCGAGATCACGGGCGTGGGCGGCCACGGAAGTCAGCCGCAGCTGTGTCGCGACCCCATCGTCGCGGGCGCGGGCCTGGTCAACGCGCTGCAGACCGTGGTGTCCCGCGGCGTCTCGTCGGAGGGAGGTGCCGTGGTCAGCGTGTGCACGTTCCACGCGGGCTCGGCCCACAACGTCATCCCCGACAAGGTCACTCTCGGCGGCACGATTCGCACCTTCTCGTCCGAGGTCACCGATCGGGTGCTCGAGCGGATGAACGAGGTCGTCCGCGGTGCGGCGGCCACCTACGGCGTGGACATGAATCTCGACGTTCGGCACGGCTACCCCGTGTTGGTCAACGACCCAACGTGCGCGGAGGTAGTCGAGCGCGTCGCGACCGGCATCATCGGTGCGGAGCGGGTGAAGTCCGACGAGCTGCCGATGGCCGGCGGCGAGGACTTCGCCTACATGGCGCAGGCCGTTCCCAGCGCCTACTTCTTCTTGGGCACGGGCAACGCGGACCTCACCACCCCCGTGTGCCATCACCCCGACTTCGACTTCGCCGACGACATCATCCCGCTGGGGCTGCGCATGTTCATGGGCATCGTCGCGGACCGCCTCGGCTAGCGCCGCTGAGCTCAGCCGGCGTCGAAGTGCGAGAGCACGACGTCGTGCAGCAGCCCGTTGCTGGTGAACAGGCTGCCGCCGCGGACGTTCCGCTCTCCGCGAACCGTCGTCGCTTTGCCGCCGGCCTCCTCCACGATGACCTGGAGCGCCGCGATGTCCCACGGCATCGAGATCGGATCCAGCGCAACTTCGCCGCACCCCTCGGCCACGAGCATGTGCTGATAGAAGTCGCCTAGGCCACGCTGGCGCCACGTCTTGGCGAGCAGCGATGGGATCTTGGCCGTATTCGGGACGGCTTCGGCGCCCGCGAGCGAGGCGTGAAAGACCTGAGCGTCCTCGAGCTTCGATACGGCCGACACCTTCAGCCGCCGCTCGCCACTGAACGCACCGTGCCCGCGCGCGGCGTGCCACCGCTGGTGAAGTGCAGGCGCGCTGACCATGCCGGCAACGACTTCGCCTTCGTGCTCCACCGCGAGCAGCGTGGCGAAGATGGGAATGCCCCGAGCAAAGTTCGCGGTCGCGTCGATCGGGTCGACGATCAGCCGCGTCGTCGCGTCGGGTCGGTCCTGGCCGTGCTCCTCTCCCACGATCCCCAGCTGCGGAAAGCGGGCCTCGGCCGCCGTGCGAATCGCGGTCTCCACCTCGAGGTCCGCCTGCGTGACGAGCGAGCGGTCCGGCTTGGCGTCGACGTGCAGATCCCCCGCCCGGAAGTAGCGGAGCGAGATCGGATCGGCGAGGTCGGCCAGGTCGGCGAGGAACGGAAGCCACTGCGCGCTGTCCATTGCGCCGCAGGCTAGCAGCAGCGCTTCGAAGGGCTCCTGACCACCCGGCTGCGCCCGTTTTGCGGCTGTAGCGCTCGACGGATCGAAAACAGGCCCCCGGCTCAAGAAGACTCCGACGATCGTCGAACGTCCCAAACATGATCACCTCGCATCGTGCCCTGTGCGCCGCGCTTGCCCTCGGTCTCGTCGCCGGATGCTCGGGCGACGGCGCCACCTCTCCCGCCTCTGACGACGACAGCAGCAGCAGCAGCAGCAGCGGCGCAGCCGGGGACGACGTCATGGGCACGTCGCCGGCGGACCCGACGAATCCCGACGACGACCCAGACACCACCACGGGTGAGGACCCCACGCCTGATCCGGACGACGGCACCACGACCGGCCCGAGCGGGGACAGTGACGACCCGCCGACCGACGGAACCACGACGGGTGCCCCCGAAACCACCGGCAACGACGACGGCTCGACCGGCGGTGGCTCGACCTCGACGGGCAGCGCAATCAACCCGACCGAAGGCGGCTCGGACGAGACCGGCGCGGGCGAAGAGACGGGCGCAGGCGGAGAGACCGGCATTACGCCGGATCCCTTCTGTGGCGACGGCTTCATCGACGAAGGCGAAGAGTGTGACGCCGGCCTTGCAAACGACGACGGTGGCGACTGCACCTCGGCCTGCACGGTGAACGTCTGTGGTGATGGCTATCAGCATGTCTTGGCCGAGGCCTGTGACGACGGCAACGCCGACCCGACCGACGACTGCGTTGCGTGCCAGCCCGCAAGCTGCGGCGATGGATTCCTGCATGCGGGGGTCGAAGACTGCGACGACGCGAACGGCGAAGACCTCGACGCCTGTCATAACGACTGCTCCGCCCACGAGGCGGTCGAGCTCGCCCTCGGCGGCAACCACACCTGCGCACGCTTCGACAGCGGCATGGTCAAGTGCTGGGGCAACAGCGCCAGCGGCCGCCTTGGCTACGGCAACACCGAGAACATCGGCGACGATGAGACGCCCGCCGACGTGGGCTTCATCGACTTCGGCGAGGGCATCACCGCCCAATCGATCGCCACGGGTGTCTCGCACACCTGCGTCGCGCTGTCCGACGGCACCATGCGCTGCTTCGGCGCCGCCGCATTCGGCCAGCTCGGCTACGGCAACCAGATCGCGATCGGTGACAACGAAGCGATCACCAGCGTCGACGCGACCGACTTCGGGCAGGCCATCCGTCGCATGGGCAGCGGTGGCGGTGCGTTCCACTCGTGCGTACTGCTCGAAGACGAGAGCGTGCAGTGCTGGGGTCAGGGCACGACCGGCAAGCTCGGCATCGAGGGCGAGTCTGGCAACATCGGTGACAACGAGTCGATCCTGTCCGCAGCGCCCACCGATCTCGGTGCCATCCCCGTCGAATTCGGACTCGGTGCCGCCCACAGCTGCGCGCTCACGGACGGCGGTCGGGTGCGCTGCTGGGGCAGCAATGCCAACGGCGCCCTCGGCTACGGCGGCCCCGAGGTGATCGGCGACGATGAGACGCCCGGCTCCGCAGGCGACGTCCCGCTCAACGACTTCGCCATCGCGATGGGCGTGGGCTGGAACCACAGCTGCGCCGTCATCGAAGGCGGCGACGTGCAGTGCTGGGGCCGCGGCAACGACGGTCGCCTCGGCTACGGCAACACCGCGTACATCGGCTTCGCCCAGACGCCGGCCGACGTTGGCGTGCTCTCCCTCGACGGCCCGGCCCGGGAGGTCGACGGCGGCCTCGCCCACACCTGCGCGCTGCTGGCCGACAACACGGTGCAATGCTGGGGCTTCGGCGCCAACGGTCAGCTCGGCTACGGCAACACCGAGTCGATCGGCGACGACGAGGTGCCCTCCGACGTGGGCGCGGTCCCGCTGAGCATCGGCGCCCGCAGCCTGGCTGCCGACGGTAACCACACCTGCATCATTACGGCGACCGGTGGCGTGCGGTGTTGGGGCCAGGGTGGCGAAGGCCGTCTCGGCTACGGCAACACCGACAACCTCGGCGATGACGAGAGCCTCGAAGGCCTTGGCGACATCCCGATGTTCCCCGCAGCAAGCGGCGACTGATCGCCCAGCCGCCACGACGCGCCGCCCGGCTTCACACCGGCGCGGCGCGTTCGCAATTGCGACGCGGCAAAACTCCCCACGGTCCGAATCCGCCCCCAGCCCGCGCCGCAAGTGCGCGTTTTTTTTGAGGCCTCACGCTTGCAAGGGACAATGACCGAAGTGGTTCGCGCACTGACGGTCATCACAGCGGCGTGGTGCTGGTTCCTGCTGGGAGCCGCCCCCGCCAGCGCGGAGCCTCCGGCCGAGGAGCCCGTCGAAGCGTCCGCGGATCCCGAGCCCGAACCGAAAGAACCCGCGCCGCCCGAAGAGCCTCGAGCTGCCGAGCACGCAGCGGAGCCCGACGGCGCGGCGGCCGACCCGACCTCCGTCGCGCCGGACGTGCCGACGCCGGAGCCTGACGTCGAGCCGGCCCCAGCCGCGGCCGAGCCCCAGCCCGCGACGACCGACGAGGCCCTCGCGCTTCGAGCCGAGCGCATCCGGGCCCTCGTCGATGGCACGCTTGCGCCGGGCGTCGACGCTCGCAATCTGTTCACCCTCGACCTCGCCGACCCGGCGTGGGGGCCGAACGCGAGCCTGCGCTTCGGCACGATCCTGGGGCGGCTCGACGCGCCGCAACCCAAGCCTCGCCGCCGTCGTCGGCGTCCCAAACCCCGACCCCCCCTCGAGGGTCTCAGCCCCGACCAAGCGCTCGAAGATGCCTTGGTCGAG
Source organism: Myxococcota bacterium (assembly GCA_039024335.1). GTDB lineage: Bacteria > Myxococcota_A > Polyangia > Nannocystales > Nannocystaceae > CAJXVA01. The sequence goes on along the minus strand of JBCCQM010000013.1, from coordinate 35,283 downwards.
TTCTTCGGGTTCACCGTCGAGCAGCGCGCGGCGCTCTTCGCCGCCCATGACGCGAAGCGGCGCGCCGCCAAGATCGAGGCCGCAACCGACGAGGGCCGGCGGGTCCAGGCCAAAGACGTACAGCGGCAGGCCGACCAACTTCGGGCGTACCTCGCCGGGACCCTCGACCTCGACGTCGACCCTGCGCCCTTGCTCGCGATCGACGTGCTCGAAAGTCACGCCTCCACGCGCAAAGACCCCAGCTGGATCGCGAGCAACCCGGACGCGACCGAGGCGCTTCGCGTCGCGCTGGCCGACCTGGATCTACAGCAGCAGCGCTACCTGGCGCTCTCGGAGGAAGAGAAAGCCGAGGTGGCTTCGACGCATGCCGCACGCATTGCGGCCGCGACCGCCGAGGCCGAAGCGAAGGCTGCCGCAAAGGCAGAGGCCGAAGCCGCTGCAGCCCGCGCTGAAGCCGAGGCCCAAGCTGCCGCCGACGCAACCGCCGAAGATCTCGAGGCCGAAGAAGCACGCGCAGAGGCGGAGCGGGACAAGCAAGCGGCCACAGAAATCCTCAGCGACGCCGAAGCCGAGGCCGCTGAAGCTGCCCGCGAGCGGGACCAGGCCCTCGCCGCCGCGCGCCTCGCCGACACCGAAGCCAAGCGCATCGTCGCCGAAGAGACCGCTCGCCTTCACGGCATCCTCGAGGCGCAGGCCAACTACGAGGCCGTCATCGCGCGGCGAAAGGTCGAGCACAGCGAAGACCACGCGACCGTCCTCGACTGGACCGAGCGCGTCCGTACGCTGGCCGCCCAGCCCAAGTTCGCCAGCGAGCTCGCGGCCGAAGCCGACCCGATGTACCAAGACGTTCGAGCCCAGCTCGACGTCCTTCGCACGCGGCTGCAGAACGACCTGAAACGACTACGCAAGAGCGGCGAGAACGTGCCCGGGGTTGGAGAACCCCTCGACGCCAAGCTCAGCTCCGCCGTCGATCGCGGAGAAATCCCCGCGCTTCGCAGCGAGGTTGCCGAGAACGAGAACGAGCTCATCGAGTTCGAGCGCTCCACGGGCTGGGACCTGGCCGAGCAGGCGCGCGACGACGTCGTCGCGCTCAACCTCGTCCGCCTGCAGCTCCTCGATCTCGCCAGCAGCGGTCTCCGCCGCTCGGTCACAGGCTTCGGCGCCGACGGCGTCGACCAAGTCAAACGGGAGTTCAAGCAGATCTCGCTCGAGGTCGGCTTCTTCGGCCTGAGCCTGCCGCACTATCGCCAGATTCTCTTCGACGAGATCAAGAACTCCACCATCCAGGTGTTCTTGGCGTTCGCGAAGCTGGGCCTGCTGATCGCCGCGTTCGCGTGGTGGCGGCGGCGCGGCACGGAGATCCTGAAGAACCTCGAGACGTCGCTCCGCGAGCGCCGCCCCGCAAGCCAGGTCGATCGCATCCTCATCGCCACCGTCTGGTACTTCCAGCGGATCCGAAAGCCGCTGGTGATGCTGGCCGTCATCTGGGGGCTGCTCTACGTCATCGCCGACATCAACGGCATTCCGAGCCTCGCCTTGGTGTGGATCGCCGCGCGCTGGATCCTGCTAGGACTGGCAGGCGTCCTGCTCGTCGACGCGATCGCAGCCCGCGAAAACCTCTACACCGCATCCCGCCGCGACAACTCGCAGCTGCGCATGCACTCGCTGCGGGTCGTCGGCGCGAACGTCATCGCCGTCGGGCTCGTGCTCGCGCTGACCTCGGCCATGGTCGGGCGCGGCGCGATCTACAGCTGGGTCATCTCGACGTGCTGGATTCTCAGCTTCCCGGTCGCGATCTACCTCGTGCACCGGTGGAAGCCGATCATCTTCGAGCTGATCGAAGAGCGCCCCGAGCAGACCGCGTTCACGCAGTGGATCGCGGGGCAGGAGTCCGGCCTGAGCAGCTTCCCCGCCGCGGCCGCTGGCGCTGGCTACCTGCTGGGCATGGGCTCGCTGAGCTGGCTGATGCGGCAGCTCTCGGGCCTGGAGGTCACGCGTCGGCTGCTCGCGTATCTCTTCCGGCGCGAGCTTGCGAAGCAGGCCGCCGCAACCGAGGCGGACGAGCGCTTCAAGCCGATCGAGAAAAAGGTCCGTCCCTTCTTCGACCCCGAAGCCATTCCCGAAGACCTGCAGTCCAACATCGCCAATGCGCAGCTCGAGCGGGTCGCGGCGCTGGTCGTGACCGGCAGCCGCACGCTGAGCGCCGTCGTCGGCGAACGCGGCGCAGGCAAGTCGGTCTTTGCCAAGCGCCTGGCCGCAACGGTCGAGGGCGCGGACGTTCACATCATCTCGTGTCCCGAGGAGGGCTTCGAGGCCCTTCAGGCCGAGCTGGCAAAAGCCGCCGGCAAGCCCAAGGCCAAGGGCGAAGACGTCGCCAAGGCCGTTCGCAGCCTCGGCAAGTGCGTCATCGTCATCGACGACATCCAGCGACTCGTGGTCCCCGCCGTCAACGGTCTGCGCGGGCTGGACGAGTTCATCGCGCTGAGCCGGGAGGTCGGCGGCGGCATCTCGTGGGTCGTGACGATCGGCGCGGCAGCCTGGCAGTTCATCCGGCGCGCTCGCGGGGACCGCGTTTCGTTCGAGCAGGTCGTGATGCTTCCCCGCTGGACCGAAGACGAACTCGGCGGCCTCATCCGATCGCAGTGCGAGAAGGCGGACATCGACCCCAGCTTCGAGGGCTTGGTCGTCCCGCGGCAAAACGGCGAGCCCCTGCCGGACCAGGGCGACCGCACCGAGGCCAGCTACTACCGCCTGCTTTGGGACTTCTCCAAGGGCAACCCTGCCGTCGCCATGCTGGCGTTCCGCGATTCGCTGTTCCGCGACGAACAGCGAAACGTGGTGGTGCGGCTGTTCAAGGAGCCCCCCGCCGAAGAGGTCGAAGGCCTGACGCTGTCGGTCCTGTTCGTCCTTCGCACCATCGTCCAGCTCGAGCTCGCGCTCCTGCCCGAGATCGAAGCCGCCACGCAGCTGCCCGCGACCGACGTCGAAGACGCGGTCCGCTTCTGCACCTCACGCGGATACCTCGAACCCTACCAAGGCGGCGTGCGCTTGAGCTGGCCCTGGTACCGCACCATCACCACCGTGCTGCAGCGCCAGCATCTCCTCTCGGCCTTCAACAGCTAGCAGGCAGTTCTCATGGGCGCTGAACCAGACATTCAGGCACTCGGCCAAATCGCGCGGCTCATCAAGTGGAGCGGCGTGTTCACGTCGGTCTTCGTCATCATCGGCACGGTGGTGGCGATGCGGTTCCTTCGGAACTCCGTCGGAAGCCTCAGCGGCCGCTTTCCCAACCGGCGCTTGCTGCTGCAGAAGGTCGCCACCTTCGCGCAGTTCCTGCTCTACGTCGGCACCGGACTCACCGTCATCCTGCTGAGCTTCGAGCTCAACGAGAGCATCATCGCGCTGATCGGCGGCACGGTGGCGGTCTCGGTCGGCTTTGCGATCAAGGACCTCGTGGCGTCCTTCATCGCGGGCATCATGATCATGATCGATCGGCCGTTTCAGGTCGGCGACCGCGTGTCCTTCGGCGGCGAGTACGGCGACATCACCGCCATCGGCCTGCGATCGGTCCGGATGCAGACGCTGGGCGACAACACGGTCACCATTCCGAACAACAAGTTCCTCAGCGACATGACGTCGAACGGCAACTACGGCGCGCTCGACATGCAGTGCGCGATGGACTTCTTCATCGCGCCCGACCAGGACGTCCGGCGCGCACGCGAACTCGCGGCCGAGTGCGCCGTCTCGAGTCGCTACGCGTTCCTGGACAAGCCCGTGGTCGTGCTGGTCAACCAGGTCATCACCGAGAACTACCTCGCGGTCCGCCTGCGCGTGAAGGCCTACGTGCTCGACACCCGGTACGAGAAACTCTTCGAGACCGACGTCAACATGCGGGTCATGGACGCGTTCGGCGAAGCGGGGATCTTGTCGCCCGCCATCGTCGTACGCACCGCGTCAGGCCCCAGCAAGTCGCAAGCCCTCCTGCAGGCAGCGGGGCCGATCCTGTAGGTTGCGCCGGCCCATCGGGTTCGAAACACTCTGAGCCACATGCCACGCCGAGGGCACCGGGGATCCAAGATCACCTCGTCGCTGGCCGGCGTATGGGCCGGCATGATCATCGGCGGCTCGTTGATCGCAGCGCCGGCAAAGTTCCAAGCCGCGTCACTGACACGAACCGTGGCGCTGGACGTCGGCCGGGCGCAGTTTGGTGCGCTCGCGGTGGGAGAGGCCCTCATCTGCGTGGTCTTGGTCGCCACGGTCGCACTCGCGGCGCGGCACCGTTGGCGGATGGTCAGTGTCGCCGTCGCCGCGTTTGCGGTGCAGCAGCTGCTGATCATGCCCGCACTCGACGCACGAACCGTGCGCGCAATCTCCGGTGCAGAACTCGAGCCCAGCAGCCTTCATGGGGTCTACGTCGCGGTCGAGCTGGCGAAGGTCGCATGCTTGCTCGTCGCCGCGTTTGGGCGGCCTGTACGAGCCAAGTCCTCCGGGACCGGCTGACCGGACTGCAGCCCGCCCGGCCGACGACGGCTTCGTTCTCGAAATGAGAACGGGCTGTGCAGGATTCTATACGTAGCGAACCTCCCTTCATTGTCGTACGCATGGGCCATGACGCGAGCCGCCGCCCTTGCTGTCGCCGCCGCTTTGGGGAGCGGCTGCACCCTGATGCCCGAAGACAGCTTCGATCCCGGCTTCAACAACGTCGGCGCCACGCCGGCCGCGGAGGGCAGCAGCACCTCCTCCGACGGCGATGATGGGGGCGTTGGCGACGCAGCGGACGACGGCGAGAACGACGACGGCTTTGCCGACGAGTCGTCGGGTTCGACGGGCTGGCAGCCCCCAGGCGAGCCCGAAAGCACGACCGGCGGCGATGACGGTACGACGCCCACGACGACGAGCACGACGGGTGATGACGGCATGGCCGACACCTGCGGTGCGGACATTCTCAACGGCGGCGTCCAAGGCAGCACGCTGGGGCGAACCAACGGCTCCTCGGGCTCGTGTGGCGGCGACGAAGCGCCCGACCATGCCTTCGCCTTCACGCCTGCCGCCGACGGCCTCTACACGTTCAGCACCAACGGCTCCAGCTTCGACACCGTCTTGTACGTGCTCGACGCGTCATGCGCAGGTCCTGAGCTAGCCTGCGACGACGACGGCGGGGATTCCGTGCAATCCTCGATCAGCCTCGCCCTGGACGGCGGACAAACCGTGATCGTGGTCGTGGACGGCTACAACGCCAACGACGGTGCCTTCTCGCTCAGCGTGGACGGGCAGACCGCGGATTCCTGCGAGGTGACCCCCCTCGCAGGAAACGTACCGGTCTCCACGACCGGCACCACGAGCGGCGTGAGCCAGCACGAGGGTTCGTGCGGAGGAGGAAGCGCCCCCGAGTCCGCATTCAGCTGGGTTGCCCCTCAAGCGGGGACCTACACCATCGGCACGGCGGGCTCCGACTTCGACACCGTGCTGCACGTGCGAGACGGAAGCTGCATCGGGCCCGAGCTCGACTGCGACGACGATGGCGGCCCGAGCACGCAATCGTCGCTCACCGTCAGCCTGGCGGCGAACCAAGAGATCGTGATCTTCGTCGACGGCTACAACACGAACGTCGGCGACTTCGTCCTCACGATCGAGTAGCGGAGCTCAGAACCGAACGCCGGCTTGAAACCCCGGCCACAGGCGGACGCGGCCGTTGTCTGCACGGCGCACCGTGGTGCTCCAGCCGTAGCCCACGCGCACGGTGTCGCGCTCTTCGTCGCCAATCCGGTCGCCCATCACGTTGAAGGTTGGGCCTCCGAAGACGGCGAGTCGGTCGTAGGGCTGCCAGCCGACGTTGAGCCGGAGCTTCATCAGGATGCCGACCGGCTGCTGCATCTCCAGACCGTTGGCAACGCCGAGCGTCGCCAGGTCGATGTCGACGAACATCTTGTTGCGGATGGGATTGTGGACACCCCACGCAAGCCCGAACGTCCAGCCCGCGTTGGAGCCCACGGGATGCAGCCCCATCATCACCTCGGAGTAGGTGCGCTGGGCGGGAAAGCGTAGGCCCACGTTCACCAGTCCCGTGTCGCTACTCCACACCGAAGGCTTCACGCCGAACTCGCGGGTGCCCGAGAACAACGCCAGCTGCGCCTTGGCCGAGTTCGCAAACGCGAAGAAGCCGAGCTGCAGGCCGCCCACGTCCGCGCCAACGTCGACGAATCCGATCTGCGCACCGCTGAGGTCGCCGCTGACGTTGACGAACCCCACCTGCGCACCTTGAGCCGTGCCCGCGATGTTGACGAAGCTGGACTGCACGCCGCGGAACGAGCGGCTGTAGTTGGCGAACTGCGAGACCTGGGCGCCTTTGACGTGTCCGTTGGAGACGTTCACGCCCATCGAGATCTGCGCGCCGTCGACCCGGTCCTGAACGACCGATCCGCCGAAGGAAAGCGCGGCGCCGTCGATCGCGTCCGACTCCGTCCACACGGCGCCGAAGCTGAACGTGTTGCGGATCGGCTTGCCCTCTTTGTGGGCCTTGCTCTGACCGTTGATCGACACCGGGGGGAACAGGCCGACGTTGGTGTGGATGTCGACGTATTCGTCTTCGGGCGTCGTGACGCCGCCGCGCTCGCGGGTGGCCTCCCGCGGGATCTCCCGCAGTCCATCGACCTCGAGCTCCGACACCTCTTTCGCGCGAACGACCGTCTCCGCGCGAAGCAGCGTGCTGCCGTCGTCCACGGTGACCTGGTACCGACCCGGGACGAGCGCCAGCAGCACGGGACCGCCACCCGCGGGCTTGTACAGCTCCGCGGCGAGTTCGCCACCGACGCGGCGCACGAACACCCGGCCGCCAATGTCGCTGCCGAGCCGGAGCCGCGCCGTGGTCCGCCGAAGATCGGTCAGCACCAGATCGCCGGCGCCGGTGAGGTTGATGTCGTACGCGGCATGCTGCGCGCCGCCGCGGCTGGCCTCGGTCTGCGCCAGCGTCTCGTCGAACGCGAACTCGTACGCCTCGCTCAGCGTGACCTGCTTATTGCCATCGGCATCGGCCGCACCGCGAAGACCCGTGGTGAAGAAGTGCGTGAAGTAGGAGCCCCCCACGCGGTCGCTCTCTTGCGCGACCTCGTCGGCCGAGCTCGACGTCAGGAACGCGTGCCCTTTGACGTCGGCCGCGTTGCCGACCAAAAACGGTGCCCGCTTGCGTCCGCCCTTGAGCCGCGTGAACGCACCCGAAGCACACGAATCGAGCACGGCCAGCTTCACATCGGCAGGCACGGCTTCGATGGCGTCGCGGAGCTTGCGGTACTCCATCCGCGTCTCGCCGAGCAGTAGGCCACGCTCGTCGGAGTGACCCGAGTAGTAGAACAGGAACTGCACGTTGGCGCCGCCGCTGCGGGCGCGTCGAATCTTGCCGGCCATCGCGGCGATCGCCTGCTCGAGCTGAGGAATGGTGGGGTCCGCCAGCACGGTTTCATCCGCACGCTGCAGGCCGCCGACCTCGCCGAGAACCGCCGCCACTGCTTTCGCGTCGTCGACGGCATAGCGCAGCCGCACCCGCTCGGCCCCGCCATCGTTCGCGCCGACCACGAGGACGAAGCGGCGAACTTCCGTGGGCGCGGCCGAGGCCGCCGACGGCGCGGTGACGCCGAGACCTGCCACGATGGCAAGCGCAAAGACGATACGGGAGCACCAGGTAAGCCAGGTCATGGGGACTTCCGAAGGAGGAGCGAGCGCTGCTGCAGCGACGGCGGCAGGTCGAGCGCGGCGCTGGTTTGCGAAAGGGGCGACGACAGGGTCAGGCGTTCGGCCGCGGCGAGCACCACCTCGACATCGATGGGTGCCTGCGCGGACGTGACGAAGAAGAACCGCTCGAACCCGGGGGCATCGTCGAGTTGAAACGCATGGGCCAGCGGATGCTCGCCGCGCGGACGCACGGCCGTCGAGTCCCGCGGACGCAGGGGATGATGAAGCGTCACCGCCCCGGCCCCATCCACCGACAGGACCACACCGTGATGATTGCCGGCCGCCACGTAGCTCACCTGAACGATATCCCCGGGGTGGGTGGTCGCGCCGCCACGCAGCCGCCGAACCTCGGGGCCCTGCTTGCGGTGGATCACGAGGTGCGGCACCAGACCACGGGGTGTTGCATGTTGCTTCGATCGGGGCTCAACGGCCGTAGACGCACTCTGAGCGGCCACCAGCGCAAACAGCGCTGAGCCGCACGTCAGGGCGGCGGTCGTCCGAACCGGTCGCATCAATCGTTCGAACACCGCGACGCGCCCAAAGTGTCACCCGAAATTTCGTGGGGACACCCGCGGCCATCTGCGGTGTTGTACTCCCCGAGCGTGGCACTCGACGTCGAAGGCCTCTACCGCAGCTACGGACCGATGGTGCTTCGTCGGTGCCAGAAGATGCTGAGGGATGAGGATGAAGCCATGGACGCCATGCAGGACGTCTTCGTTCAGATCGTGCGCCGCAAGGACATCCTCGAAGACCGCGGCCTGTCGTCACTGCTCTACCGCACCGCCACCAACACCTGCTTGAACAAGATCCGCAGCGCCAAGCGCCGCCCCAAGGACCCCGCCACCGACATGCTCTCGCAGATTGCAGCCGCCTCCGACGCCGTCGACCAAGCCGAAGCTCGCTCCGTGCTCGGCCGACTGTTCGGCGCCGAGGCGGAGTCCACCGGCACCATCGCCGTCTTGCACCTGCACGACGGACTCACCCTCGAGGAGACCGCCAACGCCGTGGGCATGTCGGTCTCCGGCGTTCGCAAGCGCCTGCGCAAGCTCAAGTCCAACCTCGGCACTTTGGAGGCATCCCCATGACCGACGACGCATCCGATCGCGTTCCCGACCTGTTGGTGGAGCAGCTCGTCCTCGGCGAGCTCTCCGACGCCGACGCAGCCGCCGTCCGTGCCCGCTTGGGTGCGACGGCAGACGCCCGCATCGCCGAGGTCGAGGCATCCAACGTCGCCTTGCTCGAGAAGAATCCGCCCGAGCGCATGGCGGCCCAGATTCATCAGCGCCTGCGCGCCCTGCCCGATGCACCCGCCGAGCAGCCCGCGCGCTGGGGTTGGTGGGTCGGCGGGGGACTGCTCGCTGCCGCGGCCGCTGCCGTCCTGGTGGTTGTGCTGCCCGGAGACGAAGGGCCGACCGAGCCTCCGGGCGAGCAGGTCGCGGTGGTGCAGCCGCCCGACGTCGTTCGCTCCAAAGGTGACCCCGCCATCGTCTTGCACAAGCAGGTCGAAGGCCGCGGCGAACTTCTCGCCCCCGGTGCCACCGTGTCCCCCGGGGACGCAATCCGCGTGGCCTACCGCGCCTCGGGAGCCGCATACGGGGTGCTGGTTTCCCTCGACGGTGCCGGTGCGGCCACCCTGCACTTCCCCGAGACTGCCGGTGAGCCCACGGCGCTCGTGCAGACCGGCAACCAGGCCCTGCACACGTTCGACCTCGACGACGCGCCCGACTTCGAGCGCTTCTTCTTCGTTACGGCCGATGCGCCGCTGGACGTCGACGCCGTCATGCAGGCCACCGAGGCCCTCGGCAAGAACCCCAAGGCCAACAGCGCCGCGCTCCAGCTCAGCGAACCCACCTGGTCCGTCGCCGAGTTCCCACTCGTCCGCGTTGCCACCCCGTGACGTCTATTGCGCCGAGGCCCCTGCCTCTGGCATGAAGCACCAGCTGGACCCCTCAACGACTCGAACTCGTTGGCTTGGAGTGCGAAACGAGACGATTGAGTCCAATGTGGCGGTTCGCGGTCCGAGTCGTGAGACAGACTGCTAACCTCGACCTGTGGAACGGCCGCGTCGAAGGAACGGACACCGGTTGCACCTCTTTCTCATCTGCTTGATCAGCGTCGTCGCGAGTGGATGCAACAACAGTCGTAAACCCCAAGAGGCTGCGTGCGCCGACGATCTCGACTGCGGGAACGGCGAGATCTGCGAAGCAGGAACCTGTGAAGTGGGGTGCCGAATGGACGCCGACTGCCCGAACGATTCGGTGTGTAGTGCGATTACGGATGAATGTCGTCGCTGCCAACCTGGGCTACACAAGTGTGACTGTCGAACGGATGGCAGCTGTAGCGGTGTGCTCGAATGCTGTGACGGCGCCTGCGAATACTCCTGCGGAGCGTCGGACTCTCCAGACCCACAAGATCCGAACGAGACGTGCGGCGACCGTGTCTGCCTGAACGAGGACTGTGCAACATGTCCACTAGACTGTGGCCCCTGCGGTTCGCAGTGCGCGTCAATCCCCCTTGGGATCGAGCCGGTCGCAGCCCCACCCCATTCGTGCCCTCCCACGACCGCACTCGGCGCTGCGATCATGTTCGACATCAACGCGTTCTGGGCCAGCAACGTGGTCGCGTGTACTTGCGGAGCCGATGCCCCGCAGAACTGCTTCGGAAATGCGATCGCGTACATCAATCAGCCCGTCGCTGTCGGATACACATGGCACGACCTCTCGATTCTGGACCAACTCGCCGTTACGTCCGGCAGCAACCTCGCGCCGGCATGGTTGCTTGCGCACGAGTTTGGCCACAACATTCAGAACGCCTACGGGACTCACCCTGCGGGTCAGACACTGAGTTCGGAGCTCGGCGCCGACTGCCTTTCGGGCTACTTTCTCGGCGGGGTCGCCTGCACCGGCACGACCAATCCGCAAGAACTCTCGGTCGTTCTCCAAACCGTCTGCTCGCTCGCGGGGAACAATCTGTGGTTCAACCCGACCTATGGAAACTGCACGACGAGGGTCAATGCGGTGATGGCGGGAATGAACGGCTACTTCTCTGGGGTCTCCCCCCTCGAGCGCTGTAGTTTCTACTAGGCAGACTCCGCCACTAGTCGGACGAAGGGGGCTCGCAGCCTTCGGCCAGGTTGAGGCGCAGCTGCAGGTCACCGCACTGCTCGCCGGCGATCTGAGCCGGCTCGAGCGGGTCCGTGCCGCAGGGGAAGTCACCGCTGGTCGACCACAGCCGGTCCGTGGTCGGCATGCCGTCGATGCTCAGGCTGCGGACGTTGGCGCCCACGGGTGTGCCGTCGCCGAACGGATCCGACATGTTGCTGTCGGCGGGGACGTAGACCATGCACTCGCCGGGGCTGGTGCCGATGAGCGTCGCGCCCTCGCTGATGTTGCCCGAGGCGCTGCCGCCTGCGTCGTTGAACGGGTCGCCCCCAATGTCGGGGTAGTCGTAGTCGGCGCCCGCGTTACCGTGCGCATTGCTGGCGGTCATCGACCACGTCGACGGCACGTCGACGAACGCAAAGCCCTCGCTGCCGGAGCCTTCGACGAGCGTTCGCTCGATCGTCATGGAGCACGCGCCATCGGTGCATGCCGTCGCGTCGACGTCGGCAACGCGGATACCAACGTCGCCGGCTCCGAGAACGCTGACGTTTCGCAGCGTGAGGTCGTCGGGGTCACGGATGTCGATGCCGGTGAAGACCGAGGAGGCGACGAGCACGTCTTCGAGCAGCGCGCTCTCGCTGGGAACGTCGTCCTGGTTCCCCTGCATGACGAACCCACGGTCGTCGCCGAGCGAGATCGACTGAACGACGCGGATATTTCGTCCGGAGCGAACGCCGTCGAGCAGCCCGCCGAGGATCTGGTAGCCGCGGTGGCTCCGCTCGCTGACGCAGTTCTCGAGCAGGATGTCGTTGCTGTATTCGACGTAGAACGAGTTGTCACCGCGCTCACTGCTGCCCGCGGAACACTTCGGACAGTCGACCGTGCCGGTGAGACTGGAATCGTCCGGGTCGGCGCAGTCCGGCAGGTCGGGGCACGCGGGCAGGTCGGGCACCTCGTGCGAGTTGGCGTAGCAGCGACGGCAGGTGAGGCCGGTCGTGTTGTAGATCGAGTAGCCGCTGCGGAAGAAGTCGTGCGCCTCGGCATCTTCGATGAGCACGTTGGTGCTGCCGCCGATGAACCACAGGTGCTCGTTGTAGTAACGATTGGCGTGGTGGGCGAAGACGTCGCGCATGATGATCTCGTCGCCCCCACCGATCCACACGCCCGAGCGCCAGGCACCCGTCTCGTCTTTGGCGTTGTCACCGCTCACGACCGAGAAGCCGCGGAAGCGCCACCAGCTGCAGTCTCGAACCCCGAGCCCGTAGGCGCGCCCCTCCCGGTCGATCACCGCCTGCCGGGAGTTCTCCGCCCGCATGAAGATCGGCATGTCGGCCGTGCCGGACGGACCGCCGCCCTCGTCACAGTCGACGAACGGAGTCCCGACCTCGGACTCCACGTAGCGCCCATCCAGGACCACGAGGCTGCTCCCTGCCGACAGCTGAGCGATGGCGTGGCCGAACGTCCGCCACGGTGCGTCACGGGTGCCCGCGTTGGTGTCTGCGCCCGCGGGGCCGACGTAGACACAGCCGTCGAACGTGGCCGGGTTGTCGTCGTCGCAGTCCTGCATCGCACAGTCAGGACCGACGCCAGCGCCGTCTTCGTCCAGGTCGACGCAGTCGAGCGGGTCGCCCGTGGTGGTGGTGGCGTCGTCGCCCTCGGTCTCCGTGGACAGGGTCGGATCGACCGTGCCGCCGCCGCCGGTGCTCTCCGCCCCCGTGCTCATCCCACCGGACGAGCCTGCGCTCGCGTCGACGCACGCGCGCGAAAGATCGCTGGGAGCATGCTCGCTGTAGCGAAAGCCGCTGTCGCAGCCGGGGTCGGGAAAGCTGCAGTAGCCGCTGGCTTCGCACTGCCCACCGAGGCCGTTGAGCACGCAGTCATCCTCGTCCGCGCACGCGAACGTGTCGAACTGAATGCACCCCGAAACGGCCATCAACAGGCCGAGAAACCACGGTTTCATCGCTCGTCCACCCACCGATTCCCCGGCGCCTACAGTACCATCGCCACGGGATGGAAACATCGGACGACGAGCTGTTTGCTGCGTGGCGCGCCGGGAATTCCGCCGCCGCCGACGCACTCGCTCGCCGTCACTACACCCGCGTACTTCGGTTCTTCGAATACCGCACCGGCCAAGCTGCCGAGGACCTGGTGCAGCGCACGTTCGCTGGCTGTGCGGAGTCCCTGCCTCGCTACCGCGGCGAGGGCTCGTTTCGCGCGTATCTCTTTGGAATCGCCCGAAACACGCTGCTCATGCACCTCCGGCGGCGTCGCTACGACGACGACCTGTCGCGGCTCGACGCCCCCGACGCTCCCAATGCGCGGACCGGCATGAGCACGATCGTTGCCCGGCGCGATGAGCAGCGCGTGCTGCTGCAGGCGATGGTCGCCTTGCCCGAGGACCTCCAAACGACCCTGGTGCTGTACTACTGGGAGGGGATGAAGGCGCAGGAGTTCGCGAACGCCTTGGGATGTCCCCCGAGTACGGCTCGAACGCGGCTGTCGCGGGCCCGAGAGGTCCTCCGAGAACACGTGCTCGAGTTCTCCGCCGCAGGCTCGGCCCGCGAGCGTCTGCTGGCCGACGTCGACGGCTGGCTTCGGTCGCTTCCACAAGCGAACGAACATTGAAGCGGTCCCCACCTGCGCGGTATCGTTGCGCGGCTTCGTGATCGCGATCGTCACCAGCGTTGCGATGGTTCTCGCCTCGCTCGGGCCCGTCGATGAAGCGATCGATGCCGCGCGCGCCAAGGCGGGCGAAGGCGACATGGCCGGCGCGGTCGAGATCATCCGCGCCGCGCGGTCCAAGCAGGACGACCCGGACCTGATCTTCGTCGAAGCGCAGCTCCTTCGGATCTCGGGCGACTGCGTCGGCGCCCTCCCGCTGTACGAAGAGTTCCTCGCCACGACGCCGCCCGACGAGGACCGCGCCGAGGTCGAGGGCTACGTGGAGACGTGCCGCGCCGAGGTGCCCGAACCGGAGCCGATTCCCGAGCCGCCGCCGCCCGAGGCTACGCCAGAGCCGGACCCAGACCCGCAGCCCGAGCCCGTCGAGCCGCCGCCTCCCACCGAGACTCGGCCCGACCGCATCGGCCTTGCGCTGTGGATCACCGGAGGCGTGCTCGCGGTGGGCGGGGGTGCGACCTACGGCGCAGCGTGGGGCCTTCGCGGGCAAGCGGACGCAGGTAACCCGACGCTCGACGAATACCTCGACCGCGAACAGCGAGCCCGCACGCTCGGCGGCGTGGGGCTGGCGACGCTGGGCGTGGGCGTGGGCGTACTCGTCGCAGCGACCGTTCGCCACGTGCTTCGTAATCGGTAGCGACACGGCGTGCTACCGTGATGCCTCCGCGGCGATGACGAACGAGCCCCCCGACCCCGTCGACGACACGCCGAGCATGGTCGGTCGACAGCTCGGGCGCTACACGTGCGTCCGCGAGATCGGGGCCGGCGGCATGGCCGTGCTCTATCTCGCGCAGCGCGCTGGCGCGAAGGGCTTCACCAAGCTGTTCGCGCTCAAGCGCATCAAGCCCAAGTTTGCCGCCGACGCCAACTTCACCCGCATGTTCATGCGCGAGGCGAAGCTCTCCGCCTCGCTCGACCATCCGAACATCGCGCAGGTCATCGACTTCGGGCAGGACGGGCAAGAGCACTTCATCGTGATGGAGTATGTGCACGGGCCCGACCTGCGTCGGCTGCTGCGCGCCAGCGAGAAGGCCACGCTGCCCCTGCAGTGCGCGCTGTCGGTCGCCACCCGCGTTTGCGCCGCCCTGCACTACGCGCACGAGAAGCGCGACCCCGAGGGCAAGCCGCTGGGGCTCGTCCACCGCGACGTCTCCGCCACCAACGTGCTGCTGAGCATGGACGGCGCGGTCAAGCTGACCGACTTCGGCATCGCCAAGGGGTTCACGCAGGACATGTCGGGCACCAGCTCGGGCATGCTCGTGGGCAAGCCTGGGTACATGTCGCCCGAGCAGGTTCGATGCGAACAGCTCGACCGTCGCAGCGATGTGTTCTGCATGGGCATCTTGCTGTACGAGATCACCACGGGCCGGCGGTGCTTCTTCGGTGACTCCGTCTTTGCGGTGCTCAACGCGACCCAGCGCGCGCAGTTCGTCTCGCCGCTGGAGCGCAACCCGGAGTATCCGCCCGCGCTGGCGGACATCGTCGCCAAGGCCCTGCAGCCCAACCCCGACGACCGCTACGCCTCGGCCCGCGAGCTTCAGCTCGAGCTCGAGGAGTTCGCGCTCGACAACCGGATCCGCACCTCCGACGCGGTGCTCGCCGACTACATCGCCACGCTCGACCTCGACATGCAAAGTACCGGCGACCTGACGCCGGTCTCTTCGCCCTCGGGCACGTCCGTGCGCGAGTCGGGCGGCACCGCGTTCATGCTCTCGGGCGGGGCCGAAGTCGGCTTGCCCGCGCCCGAGCCACTCACCGAGATCCAGCCCTCCCCGGCCGGCAAGAGCCTGGTCGGCTATGCATTCATCGGCGTCGGCCTTGCGGCGGCCGTGGGCCTGGCGGTCGTGCAGCCGTGGAAAAGCGACGACCCGCCCGCCCCGGAGCCCGCCGCGGCCGAGCCCGTGACCCCACCGGTCGTGGCCGCGACCCCGGAGCCCGTCGTCGAGCCCGAGCCCGAGCCCGAGCCCGTCGTCGAACCCGAGCCCGAGCCCGTCATCGAGCCCGAGCCCGAAGCGCCCAAGCCCAAAGCAAAGAAGCGCCGGCCCAAGCGAAAAAAGAAGAAGGCGTCAGGCTCCTCGCCCAACGCATCCGAGCTCGACGCCCTCGCGCCCCCTTCCCGCCGCAAGTAGCTCAAACGTCGAGCGCCTTGCGAATCGCCTCCAACTCGATCGCAACCTCGACATCCTTGGGCCGACGCAACGCTCGTTTAACAGCGATGAGCTGCTCCAAAGCGAGCACCCGAGTGGCACGTGCACCAACGTCGAGCACGACAGTCGAGAGCTGGTCGAACCCACCGAGTGGCGGCACCTCAGGAAGGACGTCCAATCGTCCTAGGGTGGTCTCAACCACAAGCATCCTGAACTTGGCAAGACGTTCGATCGGCTCGTCGACGACGCGAAGTTCGGGCCTCGTAGCGTGGCGCGCATCGAGGCTGCGGAGCACATCGACCAGACGTTGGAGGTTTCCCTCGTCAAACGGTGCGGCAATGTCGAGGTCGACGGTCATTCGGGTCGCGCCGTGAAGGACGGCAGCAACCCCTCCCACGATGCAAAAGTGAACGCCGCCGTCGTGGAGACGCTCGAGCAACTCTAGATTCCGCTGTGGCCCCCGCGGGCTCGGTTCGCTCATCGGCCCATCAACCGCAGAGCGTCCTCGAGTTGTTCGAGTCGTTGCGCTGGCGTGAGCTGGAGGTTCCGTCGCAACAGCAACGTATCAACCCCGTGTGCGGCGGCCGCACGCCACGCAGGGTCACTCTCCTCGCGTTGCAGTCGCTCGAACTGCTCGAAGTCCAGCGTTGCGGGGTCGGCGTTCTCCACCCGCGAAGTGTAGCAGCCGCGGCCAGAGGGTCAGCCGAGCAGGCCGGGGATGCCTTCGGAGAAGTCGCCGAAGTTGCCCTGGTAGCCGGCCGCTCGCATCGCGGAGAGCGTGGCTTGGGCGGGGTGCATCTCTTGGCCGTTGATGTGCTGCCCGGCGACGAGTCCACCGACGTTGCCGGCGACGAGCACCGACATGTTCTGGGTGGAGTGCGTACTGTAGCCGCCGTCGACGGGGTCTTCGCCGTGGCCGCCCTCGAAGCAGAGCACGAGCGCGGTGTGGTCGAGCAGCGAGCTGCCGTCCCATTCAGGCGTCTCCTTGAGCAGGCGAACGAGTCGCGCGAAGTGGCCGACGTGCCAGCCAACGACGTCGCCCATCGCTTCTTTGGGCATGGCACCGGTGTGGCCGATCTCGTGAATGTCGATATCCCAGCCGGCGCCGATGCTCGAGGCGCCCATCCACGACTTCCAGTTGGTCATCTGCAGAGCGCCGTAGCGGGTGAGGTCGCAGCTGAGCGCCATGCGAAGCAGCTCGGACTGCCGTTGCGCGCGAGCGTCTTCGTCGCTCCACGCGAGGTCTTCGGTGAATTCGGAGTCCGCCTCGATCGTGCCGCCCAGCGCGGGATCGGGTCCGGGGTCCTGCGGACCCATGCACGCACCCGAGCCGTCGGTGCTGGCGCGAAGCTGCGACTCGAGCAGCTCGACCTCGTGCAGGTGCCGCTGCAGGCGAATGCGATCTGCCGTGCCCAGCTCGGCCATGAGCGCGTTTGCAGCTCCACCGACCTCGTCGAGCACGCTTGCGCGCCGATCGATGGCGGCGATGAGCTCGGGCGACGCGTCGGGCGGCAGGTACACCGAGTTGAGGAAGTCGAACGTGTCACGCGGGCTGACGAACGGGTCGATCGGCACCACGCTGCCGCCATCGCGCTTGAACGAGATGCGGCCTGCCGAGCCGCCGTTGCCACCGCGATAGTCGATCGGCTGCACGCGCTGGCTGAGCGACGGCAGGATCGTATCGGGCGCCAGGCTCTCGACCATGAGCTGGTCCGAGCTGGGGCCGTCCATGCGCGCCTTGGCGAGGGCCTTCATGCCCGAGAGCTGCGGCGTGACGGTGGGCCCGAAATGGAAGTCGAGCGAAGTGACGCGGCCGCCGGGCGCGAGTCCGCCTTCGTTGCCCCACGGGATCAGCAGGTTGGACACCAGCGAGATGTCGTCGGCCACGCCCTCGGCGAAGACCGGCTGCAGCGAGTGCATCTGGGCACCCACGCTGCTCAGCGCACCATAGCTGCCGGGCACCAGAATCTCGCCTTCGTCGGGCGTGCGGTAGCGGCCGGACGAGGTTCCCGCGTAGCAGAAGATGTAGCGCTTGGGGATGCCGCCCTCGTTTGCCTTGGCGCTGCGGGGCATCATCGCCTCGAGCGCGGGGAGAGCCAGCGCCGCACCAGCAGCGCCGCGGAGCATGCTTCGTCGGGTGAGTCGTCGGGGCATCAGTCGTTCTCCGTGTGGCGGCGGGCAAAGCCGAAGGCGGGGTCGGAGACCTGCTCGATCAGCAGGTCCTTGAAGCGGAAGTCGCCTTCGCCGAGGCGCTCCATCGTGCGGTCGATGAGGGCTTCGTCCACCGCGTCGAGCTCGGTGCGGCCCACGGCGAAGCGGTAGGCCTGCGTCGCGAGGCAGGCGTTGACCAGCTCGCTCTCGGCCATCAGCGCGCCGAGCTCGGCGGGACCGTTGAACTTGCCCAGGCCCGGCGCTTCGCCGTCGCCTTCGATCGTGCAGTCGGGCTTGCCGACGTCGTGCGCCCGGAACTGCCCGAACTCGTCGTAGTTCTCGAGGCCGAATCCGAGGCCGTCGAGCATGGCGTGGCAGCCGGCGCAGCTGGGCTGTACGAGGTGCGCAGCGGCCTCTTCGATCTTGCAGGAGCCTTCGGTGGGATCGGGCGGCGGCGGAATGTTGTCGGGCGGCTCGGGCACCTCGAGGCACAGCAGCATCGTGCTGACCACGCCGCCGCGCACGATCGGGCTGGTGTCGCCGTCTTTGAACCCGTTCGAGAGGAAGGTGCCGTGCGACAGGATGCCGCCGCGGCCGCTCTCGCCGTAGTCGACCCAGCCGCCCGCCGGGTCGTCGGGCGCCTCAATGCCGTAGTGCTCGGCGAGCGCGTCGTCGACGTAGGTCTCGCTGGCGCGGAAGATGTCCTGCCAAGGGCGCTCTTCGTCGAAGACGACGCGGGAGATGAGCGAGCCGGTCTCGAGCCGCATGGCGTCACCGATGTCGCCGCCGATCGCCATGACCTCGTAGCCCATCCACATCGCGTGGAAGCGCTCGACGCGAGCGCGGGCGCGGTCGTCGTCGAGCATGCGCAGCGCTGCGTCGTGGACCTGGTCGGGCGTGCTCAGCTCGCCGGCGGCCGCCACGTCGAGCAGCGCGTCATCGGGCCCCACGCCCCACAGCAGGAAGGAGAGCTTCGAGGCGATGGTCCAGTCGTCGAGCCGAACGACGCCCTCGATCTCGTCGACGACCTCGCCGCGATCGATGCGGTAGAGGAACTCGGGGTGCTGCAGGAACAGGCCCAGCACCGTCTCGAGCGCGAGCGAGAAGCGGCCGGCATCTTCGGCCTCGGCGAGCATCCAGCTTCCCCAGCGCTGGACTTCGTCGTCGGTGATCGGACGACGCAGCGCGCGGCGGCCGAAGTCCCGGGCGAACGCGCCGAAGCAGTCCGCGTCGATGGGGCCCTCGACGTCGCACGGCACGAGCGCGCTCCGAAGCGCCGGGTCGGCAAGAACCGCGGTCGCCACCTCGCCCGCCAGCGCCTCCACGCCGACCACGAGCGACGCGGACTCGGCCTGCGTGGTGTAGTCGTTGTCGAACGGCAGCAGGTCGTCGGTGGGCAGGGCCACGTCCACGCCCTCGGGACGGACGCCCGTGAGGTCGAAGACGGTGTCCGCGTACTCGCGCTGGGTCAGGCGGCGCATGCCCGAGAGCCCGACCAGCTGCGGCGCCGGTGGGTCCTCGGCATCTGCGCCCGTCTCTCCCGAGCCGTCTCCGTCGGCGCCCGTGGAGGCGTCGGCGGGGTCGATCCCGATGTCCTGGCCGCCGATCGGATGCTGCGCGCCGGTGTAGCAACCGCTCGCCAGGGCGAGCAGGCAAAGGCCTGATGCGGTGTGCGTCCCCCCTCATCGGCCGCTCACGTTGCACGCCGTCGAAAAGTGTCCGCGCTCGCGTGCATTTTTTTGCTCGTGGTTCGTAGGGTCCCGATCTCGCGAGCTTTTTTCGTGCCGCGCCGATTCCGCAAAACGTCGACAGACCGGCTCCGCCGTGTCAGCCTCGTCCTTCGGGACCATGAGGAAGGTGAGAGGATCGTGGATTGTGGGCGCAGCCGCGGCGCTGGCCGCCTGTGGGGCCCCTGAGGAGACCGACTCTGCTGCGCCGTCGAGCACGGCCACGCCCGCCACGACTGGGCCCGCAGACACTGCCGGAGACGAAAGCACCACGACGTCGCCGACGTCTGCGGGCGTGACGAGCATGGTCCCCACCTCGGGCACCACCGACTCCGATCCCACCAACCCCTCTGACCCCACGGTCGACCCCTCGGACTCCAGCAGCGACTGCCCGGGCTGCATCAACGCTGGCGGCGTCTGCGAGTCGGGCGAGTTCGACACCGCCTGCGGCCGCGGTGGCATCGCGTGCGAGGCCTGCGAAGCGCCCGCGCAGTGCGCCGAGGGCGTGTGCGAGGCCCCTCCGGGATGCTCACCCGACAACTGCGACGGCTGCTGCGACGGCGACGACTGCATCGCGGTTCCGAACGACGCAGCCTGCGGTGCCGACGGAGGCGAGTGCACCAGCTGCGAGGACCCGGCCGTCTGCGACGAGGGCATCTGCCAGCTCCCGTGCGAGCAGTCGTGCATCGGGTGCTGTACCGCCAGCGGCGACTGCATCGAAGACGCCGATCAAACCCCAGACGCCTGCGGTTTCCTCGGCTTCGAATGCACCGAGTGCGATCCCGGGGAAGAATGCGACTTCGGGCTCTGCCTGTCGCCCGGGTGCATCGACACCTGCGACGGATGCTGCGTCGGCGAGACCTGCTTCACCGGGTTTGAAGACGAGACCTGCGGCTTCATGGAGTCGTGCGACATGTGCTCGAACGGCACCAGCTGCAACGGTGTCGACTGCGCTCCGCAGGCGGGCGTCCAGTGGCAGGTGACCCTGGTCGACGGTGAAGTCGTCGGAATGCAGCCCGGCGGCGGCACCTGGGACGCCTTCGGCGGCAATCCCGACCCCTACCTGCAGATCGAAGCGCTGAACTTCACCTCGTCGGTCGTCGACAACACCACCTTCCCGACGTGGAACGAGACCGTCACCAGCTCGGCCCTTACCGCCGACCTCACCGCCCCGCTCGAGTTCCGCATGCGCGACTCCGACGCTCTGCTCGATCAGACGATCGGCACCTGCACGGTGAACCTGCCCGACACCGCATTCTTCGGCTTCCACGAAGTCGAGTGCGAGGTCGACGGCAACTTCTCGTGGAGCGTCCTGCTCTCGTTCGCGCCGGTCGAGAAGTAGCGGGCCGGCCCAACCTCAGGGAAGATAGGCGCCGGCAACGTCGGCGCTGCCCGGCTCCGTCGGCCGCGCCGTGCTGTAGATGTCGGTCCGGGGGTCGCCCTCGAGCCATGCGGCGGTGGTGAGCCAGGCCTCCGGTGGATCGACGAGGTCGAGTTGGCCCTCGTAGAGGCCGGGGACCAGGGTGCGGACCGTCCCGGGCATGACCTCGGCGATGCTCGTCGTGGTCGCGACCCCGTCGCACTCGAAGGGAGGCGACGACGCGCGGCTGAGCACGAGGCTGTTGCGGATATCGA
Organism: Myxococcota bacterium; assembly: GCA_039024335.1. Classification (GTDB taxonomy): domain Bacteria; phylum Myxococcota_A; class Polyangia; order Nannocystales; family Nannocystaceae; genus CAJXVA01. The sequence continues at coordinate 14,118 of JBCCQM010000013.1, read as the reverse complement.
CGACGTCGTCGCCGAGGCAGCGAATCGCGGGGTCGGTGCTGGCTTGAGAGCCGGGCGCGCTGATCAACGTGCTGTACAGGATACTGACGGATGCCTCCTGGGTCTGCACGACGGACCAGCCCGAGCTGCCGGGGCTGATGTCCACCAAGAAGGAGTTCTCGACGTGGACGACCCCGTTGCCGCTCGCCGAGAGGCTGCCGCCCTGCTCAGGACGAACGCGCACGCGCTGCAGGTGCAGGTATCCCCCGTCGACTCCGATCGGGTAGCCACTCTGCTCGGGCCGCACGTCGAGCTGGTGTAGCCACAGGCGCGCACCATCGGCGGTGCGAATGGACTGCAGCGGCAGCGGCTGATGCTCGCCGAGGGCGATCACGGCGACCGAGCGATTGCCGACGATGTCCATCGACGCGGTGGCGTCCACGAGAGCGTCCGGCGCAAAGTCGAGAACGACGACCGTGTCGTCCCCCTCTTCGATGGCGTCGAGCGCTTCGGGAACGGCGGCCGGGTCGGTCAGCGTGATCACGGTCGCCTCGGGCCCGAAGCACTGTCCCCAGTCATCGCCCGGCCATGCCTGGTCGCCGAGGATCTTGCAGGCGGATCCCTCGCAGTCGGCGTGCTCGCTGCAGGGCCGGCACGCCCCCGCGTCACAGACCGGCGCCTCGGTCGGGCAGTGCTCGGTGGTCACGCAGGCCGCACAGGTGCCCGCCTGCGGATCGCAGAACGGCTCGGCGGGGTCGAGGCAGTCCATGTCGTCTTCGCACTCGGGCATGGGCTCATCGGTCGTCGAGGAGTCCCCGGTGTCGGGGTCGATGCCCGTCTCGGTGCCCTGCGTACCGACGGTTCCGCCATCGGAACCGGCGCTGCCCGACGCGTCGCCGACGTCGCCACTGACGTCACCAGTCGAAGCATCGGTCGCCTGGCCCGTGGCGCCCCCCGCACCACCGCCATCGTCTCCGCATGCCGGCAGGATGAGGGAGAGGGCGGCAAGGGCTTGGTGCACGCGGGCAGTGGACGTGGTCTGAGGTCGCACAGCGCCGTTAGACGGCGCCGCCCTGCGTCTATTTCGTCCAGCGGCGGCGCTTCGGCTCTGCGAGCCACGCATCGATCGACGCGAGCGTCTCGGCGGTGTTCTCGAGCGCCGCGTAGGTTTCTCGGGCGGTCTTGGCGGCGTCCACCGCCTGGGCCCGCTCGCCCTGCCCCCACAGCGCCTGCGCGTACAGGAACCGGATCTCTCCGACCCGCGCGGGTGCCTCGCGGCCTTCGGCAACCTTCAGGGCGCGCTCGAAGTATGCCGCGGCCTCGGCGAAATGACCGGCGTCGAGCTCGAGCCCGCCCAGTCCTTCGAGCGGGATCGCGAGCTTCTGCGAGTCGGGGCCGAACGCGGTCTCGGCGATCTGCAGCGCGCGAGCGTAGGCAGCCTTGGCATCGTCGAAGCGCTCGAGACCCTCGAGCGTGAAGCCGATGTTGAACAGCATGAAGATCAGCTCCGGATGGTCGGGGCCGAGGCTCGCCTCCTTGGACTCGAGGCCCCTCTCCATGAACTGCAGCGCCTTCGCGTCATCGCCAGCAAGCGAATGCGCGGTCCCCATGGCCGACCACAGGCTCGCAGAGACGGGGCGCCCCGCGTCCTCATGCAGTGCGCGCACGGTCTCATAGCGCTCCAGCGCCTTCTCGGGTCGACCGCGCATGGACTCCGCGACGCCGAGGTTCATCAGCACGGACGCGAGAAAGTCCGAAGTCTTGCCCTCCTGCGCTTCGATGACGCTCGCGGTCCGCTCCAACACGGCGATGCCCTCCTCGATGTTGCCGAACTCGAGCAGCACCAACCCATACGACATCAACGCGCCGCCCAGCACGGCCTGCCCGCCATCGGCACCGTCGAGGATCTCCACCGCCGTGCGGCACGCGTCGACGGCCTGATCGAGGCGACGCCACTTCGCGTACACGGTGCACTTGCCGGCCCACGCGTTGCCGACCCGCGGGTGGTTCGGACCGCGGGCGACCACCATGCGCTCGATGGCGCGAGTAAACGCCTGCTCGGCTTCGGCGTAGCGACCCATGCCGAGCAGGATCGTCGCGTAATTGCGCTCGGTATCCGCATGGGAGGGATGGCTTGCCGGGAGCGCGGCTTCACGGATCGAACGAGCGCGGGCGATCGCCTCGAGGGCCTGGTCGTATTCCCCCAGCGCGTCGTGGTCGCCGGCCAGATTCGCCAGCGTGATCGCGCGCTCGGGATGGTCCTCGGGCAGCGCGGACGCGTACAGCTCGAGCACCTGGCGCTGGACCTCGATGGCGCGCCGATGCTGCCCGGCTTCGGACAGGACCGCGGCAAAGTCGTTGAGCACGTACGCGGCCGGCAGCGCGTCCGCGCCCTTCATGGCATCGGCGGCCTTCTCGAGCAGCGCGATGGCCTCGTCGAAGCGCGCCTGGTCCTTGAGTAGCGTGCCCTTGGCCGACCACGTCTGAGGCTCTCGCCCGGCCGCAGCGGGTCGCCCATGCAGCGCCTCGGCGTGAAAGGCCCACTCGTGGCCCTCGGCGGGTCGAGCGAGCTCGTGGCCGACCAAGCCGATGAGCAGCTGCGCCGACCGCAGCGCAACCTCGTCATGGCCCGACGCGACCGCAGCGGCATACGCATTCCGAAACTCGGCCTCTGCGTCCTCGGACCGACCCAGACCGTCCAGGACGCGCGCGTACTCTTGATGCCCTTCGGCGATGAGCGGTACGTAGCCGGTCGACTGGGCCAACGCCATCACCGCGCCGATGTCTTCCAAGACCCGGCTCGGCCGTCCGAGCTGACGCTCTGCCGAGATCGCGGCGATACGCGCCCGAGCCTCTTCAACCGCCGCGGCAGCCGAAGGCGGGGGCTCATCGACCTGCGCCGAGAGCCGCTCCAGATCCGTACACCCCGTCAGCGAAGGCAGCAGCGCCACGGCCTCGACGGCTTGGCCCACGACGGTGGCATCGGCGGCGCTCAAGACCTGCGTGAGGGCGTCGAGCTCTTGGCGTCGGTGCTCGATGCAAAGCGCGGAGCGGGGGCGCAGTCCCGCCGGCACGCCGTCGGTGGCCGAGCAGCTCGCGTCGGACGCAGCCATCCATTCCACCGCGTAGTCGTCGAGGCCCGACTGCACCTCCCCGAGCGCGGCATCTGCATACGCTTCCTCGACCGCCCCGAAGGCGTCAGCGACCGCTTCGCGTCGCTCGTCATCCCAAGCGATCCCCAACGCGGCCTCGGGTGCAGGACAGCGGGCATCTTGGGCCACGGCACTCGCACCCAGGCCGCCGACGCCGACCAGGGCGACGGCTCCAAGCGCGAGCCCAACCCGCCGCCGCCGCACCATGGGATCGGCGGCCAACGCCTCGAGCATGGCCTGCATCGATGGCCATCGCGCCTGCGGCTCCTCGGAGAATCCGCGACGGACGGCGTCGAGCAGCCAGCGCGGGGCTGTGAACCCGTCGAGCAGGCCTCCTGGCGGCCTCTGACCGCAAAGCGCCTCCCACAGAGACACCGCGAACGAGTATTGGTCGGCGGCCTCGCTCACCGTGCCGTCGAATCGCTGCTCGGGCGCGACGTAGGCCGGTGTTCCCACGCGGCCATCGGTCTGTAGACCGTCGCGGAGGTCGGACGCTCCGCCGGTGGGTGACGCCACGGCGCGGGCGAGGCCGAAGTCGAGGACGCGGACCCGAAGGTCGCCGGCGTCGTCTTCGACCATCACATTCTGCGGCTTGAAGTCGCGGTGGACCAGGCCGGCCCGGTGCGCCGCCAGCAGGGCCTCGCCCGCCTGCGTATAGGCGCCGAGAATCGCTCGCCAGCCACGGCCCTTCTCCCGCTGCCAGCGATCGAGCCGCAGGCCGTCGATGTACTCCATGACGATGAACATGCGGCCGTCGACGTCGCCCACTTCGAACACGCCGACCACGTTCGGATGACTCAGCCGCGCAATCGCCTTGGCTTCACCACGCATGCGCGCGATGGCTTCGGCATCGACGGCGTCGCGGTGCACCTTGATCGCAACGGCGCGGTCGAGCGCGTTGTCGAACGCGAGATAGACCCGCCCCATCCCGCCGACGCCCAGCTCCCGCACGATCGTGAAGTGCTCGGCAACCGACTGCCCCGGCCGCAGCGGCGGCTCGGCATCGGGCGCGTCCAGCATGGCCGCGAGGAACGAGTCCTCGCCGGTGCTGGGCTCAGCATAGAGGTCGTCGTCCTCGGAGGGACCGCTCGCCGTCACGTGGGACCCCCCGGCGTCGCGACAAACGCTCCCGTCGCCATCACGCCTTCAGGCTACCGGCGGAGCCCCACCGCCGTCCAGCACGTCGCGCGACCATCCGCGCACGCTGACGGACGCGTACGTCGTCATCGCACCTCGACCAGCCATCGGGCCCGCCGTTCCAACGAAGCGCAGTCGGTTGCCTTCCAGCACCTCGACGCGAAAGGACGCGCCCTTCGCTGGGTAGGTGTATTCCATGACGAGCCCTGCGACGAACGTCGACGGCAGTACATCGGGGGTCTGACTGACGCCAGGCGATCGACAGCCAGCCATGGAGAGGCCGAGGGCGAGGAGGAGTGGAAGGCGAGCCTGCATCGTCTACTCCACGAGGTTCATGGCGAAGGTGTCGACGACGGCGCCACCCAGCTCGAAGGTGTACTCGAGTGATCCCACGCCCGTTGCCGTGTACTCGTCGACGAATTCGATCGGGGTCCCGCTCTTCGGGTCAGTGAACGAGACCGTGTACCGATAGTTGCCCTCGAGAGCATCCGCCGGGGTCTCGACTCGAAAGGTGGATACGGGGTCGAGCCCGAGGAGAAGTCCGAAGTCGGTGATGTCATCTTCGCCCTCGACGATGTCCCCAAACGCGACGCTTTGCGGACCGAGCACGGCGACCTTCTCCTCGCCCCTCGTCGAGACGCCCTCCCACCGACCATGCAACCACGTCGGCGGGCGCAAGAAGTCCGCGGCAGGAGCGTGTTCCATCGTGAACGAGTCCACGACCATCCCACCCAGCTCGAACGTGTACTCGACGGCGTCGCCTCCGACGCGCTCGAAGGTGTCCGTGAACTCGACCGGGCCATCCGGGGCCATGAAGCGGATCGTGTAGCTGTAGGTCTCGTCGTCGTCGATGTGAACCTCGAAGGTCGCGTCGGGATCGAACGCTGGGAAGCTCGCAAACGAAGTCATGTCGAGCTGTACGTCGTTCTCATCGAGGTCTCCGAACGAAATGTCCGCCTGGTTGATGATCGCGATCTTGGGCGTGCCGTCGGTGGCTTCGCCTCGCCACATTCCAAGCATCCACGGGGGCGGCGCAATGTCGTAGCCGATCGGTACACTGCCCGTGCTCTCGTCTTCGCCGCCGGTGTCCGAGGTCGGTGGCTCGCCGGAGGACTCCGTCTGTGCCTCGGTACTGCTGGCGTCCGAGCCGTCCCCCTCCGTCGGAGGGGAGGTTCCCGGCTCGCTCGAACTCGACGTCGACGCTGCGTCGGTCGTCGAACCGCCCGTGTCCATGGCCCCCGAAGACGAATCGTCTCCGCACGCGGTCGAGAGGGCGGTGAGCATGATGGCAAGCGTCGTTGTTCTCATGCCCGCAGATTGAACTGCTCGAGGGCGAGGACCATGTCGGTGTCGGCATCGGCCCATGCATCACCGTCGAACGAGATGACGTGTCCGTCCGCCGGCCCATCGTTCGCTGGTGTCTTCGACGAAGCAGCCGTCAGCCCACGCCGAGAACACCACGTCACCAGGCACCGCGACATCGGTTTCGGCGATGTCGATCTTCCGCGCATACGGCAAGAAGAGCGAGAAGATAGCCTTCCCGCCCACGACGACGAGTTCCGCATCGTCGTCCACGAAGCGGCGGGCGAGCGCTTCGGCGTCCGTACAGAGTTCGAGATCGGAGAGCTCCAACGGAAGCCGGGCGTTGGCGTCGCGGGAGAGGACAAACGTCCTTTGGCCTGGCCTACCCTCGCAAAGGAACGGGCCTGCGCTGGTGAGTCCAACCGCGACGTACGGGCCCTCGTAGAGACGAGGCATGACCTCGTGCAGCGCCGGGGGAAGAACATCGAAGCGCGCCGCGTTCCCGGCCTCCGAGGAGGCCCCAATCGTGTGGGTCTGGTCAGCCATGAACGCGAGTCTGATCATGAACGACAGTGTTGTGGCGCGGTGCACGGCCAGCCATGCCGTGGCGAACATGAGCCCATGCTCGCGATGGCGTCGACATCCCGCGGCGCCCATGCTCAGATCGTTGAATGACGCGCGACGGGGCGCCGCTGCATGGCCTGGACCTGAACCTGCTCGTGACCCTGCGCGCGCTCCTCCAGGCCGAAGGTGTCTCAGCAGCCGCCGCTCGCCTTGGTCAAACGCAGCCGACGGTCAGCCGAGCCCTCGCCGTTCTCCGGACTGCGTTCGATGATCCGCTCCTCGTCCGGTCGGGGCGGCTCATGGTTCGCACACCAACCGCCGACGCGCTGCTCCCTCGACTTGAGCGCATCCTCGCCGCGGTCGGCTCTTTGGAGCACGCGGGCACGTTCGACCCGGCCACGTCGGACCGCGAGTTTCGGCTGATCATGCCCTCCATGGCGGAGCCGGTTCTTCTGCCGCGGCTGGTCGAGCATCTTCGGGACAAGGCCCCACGCGTGAATCTGCAGGTCGGCTCGACGCAGGCAGATCCACTCGCCCGGGTCTTGGCGGGAGCGGTCGATGTGGCGTTGGGTCGGCGGCTCGACCACGCAGAGGTTCGCGCTCGGGTCATGCGCCCCGGCCTCCCAAGCTTCGTCACCCTGATCGGGAAGGAGCATCCCGCGTACGGGTCGACGCTGACCGAAGAGCTCTGGCTCGCGTCGGACCACGTCATGCTCCGCGTCGAAGGTGGGGATTCGCGAGGAAGCTCGGTCGATCGAATGCTCGCAGAGCGAGGCCTCGAGCGGCGTATTGCAGTCCAGGCCTCCGGCATGGCGACGGTGCTGGAGCTCGTCGAACGGCAGCCGTTCGTGTTCTCGTTCAGCGCGACGCTCGTCGAGCCGCTTGTCCGCGAACGTGCGATCGAAGTTCACGACACGCCCTTGGCACTCGATCTCACCGGCCTGCAGCTCGCGATGTGTTGGCACGAGTCGAACCATGCGGACCCCGCCAACCGATGGTTCCGCCAGGTGGTCGCCGAATCCCTGTCGTTCTGAGCTGTCTTCGCCGCAACTCGAAAGGCTATGGCGCTGTTGGAAGCGCTACGCCTCAGCCGGGGTTTTCACCTGGCGGAAGGATGGCATCAAGCTGCTCGCGTAGTTCCTTCCACGGCCTGTCCACGGCTCGAATCGTGCCGTCTCGGTCCACGAGCACGACCGTCGGCAGCTTCCTCCCGAACTGGTCGAACAACGCTTGAGCGTTGCGTCCAGCGACCGCATGGGACCACGGCATTGGCCAGGTCTTGCGGAAGTCGGCGAGGACGTCTTCGTCATCGAACGTGACGCTGACGAGTTCGAGGCCGCGAGGGTGAAAATCTTCGTAGGCTTGATGCACCTTGGGCATGGCCACGACACAGCCCGTGCACCACTTCGCCCAGAACTCGATGACGTAGACCTTGCCATTCATTGCCTCGGTCCAGTTGACCGGGTGATTTTCCCGGCCAAGCGCGGAGGCCATCACGGGCGGCATGGTCTTCCCCTTCCTGAGCGGGCGGTCCGGATCATAGAAATCCGCCATCATCTGGGCGTTGGTCCCCTCGAAGCGTGCGGTCTTCAGCGTCGAGAACAAGCCCCGCGCTGCGTCGTCGTCACCCTCCTCGTCGGCAACGCGGAGTCGGTGCAGCAAGAGGTTTGCAACGACAGCAGCGTTGGGATGGCGCTCGATCGCTTCTTGCCAGGCTGAGTCGACGTTTCGGCTGGTCGCACGTAGTGCGTTGGACAGACTCTCGCTGTGCAGCGCCCACGCATCGGCGGTAGGCTCGAGTTCGCCGAGGGCGGCGTCGGCAAGCGTGCCCATGGTCGACTGGTCCGGACCCCAGATCGCGAGGGCTGCGACGAGTGCTGCCGTCTTCACGGCGGGATCGGTCGCGGCCTGCGCGGTCTCGGACATGCGTCCGTGGAACTCTGTGACGAGTCTCGACGGGTCGGAATCGTCGCCCGGCTCCGCGGCAGCGCGTAGCCCTTCAAGGTGAGCACGCCGGGTGTTCGCCAAGTCGAGAAACGGCATGGCCGTTCGTGCGGCCAGCGCTGACTCTGGCGTGGCGACCCATTGCATCGATGGACCACGAGTGGGGGGTCCATAGGTGAGCGCGAACGAGACGCTCTCATCGTCCAGCACGCACGGAATCCGGTTGATTCCGGGCCCATTGAGAGTGACGACGCCGCGGTGCTTCGTGCGAAGCCGGCATGTTCGCGCTTCTTCGAGGTCGCATGCCGCAAGGACTGAACCGTCGGGCGCGACGAGTTCGATCATTCCGTTCGAAGTCGGTCGGCCATCGTGTTCGTCGACGGTGAGGTTGAGCTCGACTGCGACCTCGGTGGCTTCAGGAGGCCGCGGCTCGGGCGAGACCGTCGACTCCGACGCGCACCCGAACGTCAGCGCCACCGCGACTCCCAGTCGGGTCCTCACGCACCGCCCATCCATGCCCGCCAGGCTAACAGAGGCACCCTCCTCGTTGTCGACGTAGCGGACATCGCCCGCGGTTTCGACGGCGCCGAGTGTGGAGCAAGGGAGGCGTGTTTCATCACCAACGACGTGACCGACCCAGCCCACGACGAGGCTGCCACCCGGCGCTACCTTCAGCGGATCCGCGAAGCCCTCGATGCTGCGCTGCGCAGGGCGACACAGCTGCGGCGGCGCGAATGCTCGATGGTCTCGCCGCGACGGTTCAAGCGTACGCGCGCTGACGACAACCGTCGCGAGCCGCGCGAGCCCGGCTTGAAATCGTAGGCCCGCGTCTTGACCTTCGTCATGGCGAATCGGCGGTCCGAGCGAGAATGTCCAGCGTGAGCGCGGCTGACCATCCGAACGCCCTCGCGCCCAGCGGAGCACCAGAAACGGGATTGAAGTACTCCGCAAAGCCATGCTCGGCGACCAGCTTGAGCACGTTCTCATCGACACGCTCACGGTAGAGCGGACGGAAGAACCAGGTCATGTTGATCCACTGTGGGCCGCGCCAGTAGCAGAGCGGATCGAATGATTCGGAGTTCCGCGACACGGTCGGAAAATCTCCGGCGACTCCAAAGAATCCCGCTTGAAACCTCTCCTCCAGCACGTTTCGCGCGGAGCGGGGGATCTCCAGCAACAAGGGGAACTGGGCCGCGAGAATCGGCTGTGCTTTCTTCGCGCCCGTGCGCGCGTTCTTCCAGACGTAGGCCTCGGCCTCGTCATCCCATAGTTGCTGCAAAGCGGAGGTGACCTCCTCTGCGCGCTCTCGGGCTCGGTCCGCCATTGCGTCTTCACCAAACCAGCTGGCGATACGGCCGAGGGAGGCCTCCGAAAGGGCCAAAAGCGTGCTCAAGAACGGATCGTAAACCGCGAAAGGTCCCGGCCCGAAGTTCGACTCGCGAATCGCCGCGACGAGCGCCAGATAACCACGGTATGCCTCGTCCGTCGGTCGCTGACGTGGGTCGTCGACCTTGTCCTTGTCTCGACGCCCACTGGCGTCGACGCCGTCGATATCGACCTCGCGGAGTGCTTCATCCCATGCGATGCAGTTGTCACGACCGCTCTCCCACGGGTGGGCACAGCTCACGCAGTGCAGCCCGAGGGGGTCGCGAGAGCGCCGAACGAAGCCGTGGAAATGCTCGATCCGGCGCAGCAAGCTCACAATCCGCTCCTGGGGACGCGTGACTCCGACCTCGGCGAGAACCTTCGCGTCGACAGACGTCGCACCAACGCGCAGCGCTGCATGTTCGAGAACCCGCTCCAGAGCAAGCCCGAAGACAGCCGGATTCGTGATGGTCGAGCTCCGCTCGCATCCCCACACGTCTGGACCCGGGTAGTAGCTATCGACCCGCTCTCGAAAGAGAATGTGCGGGATGCGGCCGTCCTCCCACTGGCCCTCGAAGAGGCTCTCCAGTTCGACGAGCGCCCGGTCCACGTTCACCGTGGCCCAGCCGATGGCCAAGAACGCGGAGTCCCAAGCCCACTGGTAGGGATACAAACGATTCGACGGAACCGTGTACATGCCCCGATCGTTGCTTCGCAGGACGTCGAGAGCTTCGCGAGCGAGGCGCTCTCGGACCGACTTGGATGGGGTAGCCACCATGACTTCTACCTCACGCCGATCCACGCGGCGATACCGATGATGCAGACGGAGAACCCAACGAGCGCACCGTAGGCAGGCCCCCACCCCTTCTCGTTCTCCAGGATCCCTGCTGGTGAGAGCGTGACATCGGTGAGGTCACGCTCCGGCTCGGACCCAGAAAGGGCGAACATACCCGCGGACGCGACGAGGAATCCGGTCATGTTCCACCACATGAAGTGGATGTTCACGTCGAGGATCCACATCAGGAGGTTGCTTGCGACACCGAGCGCAACGCCGGTGACGACGCCCCGAGACGTGACCCGAGTCGTCAGCACGCCCCAGACAAACGTCGCGAGGATTGGGCCGTTGAATGCCGAGCCGATCTTGTTCACCGCCTCCAGCACCGTATCGGCGATACCGCCGACGAAGAACGCGAAGATGGTGATCGCCACGCCCCAGGTGATGGTGACGACCTTGCTCGCCCGAAGCTGCTCGGCATCCGAGAGTTTCCGTCGGGTGAGCACGAAGTCTTGCATGGTCGATGCGGACAACGAGTTCAGGCTGGAGTCTAGGCTCGACATTCCCGCCGCCAGCATCGCCGCGATGAGAACCGCCCGGACGCCCGTCGGAAGGTAGTGCACGACGAAGTAGGGGACGACGTTGTCGAGCTGGCCATCGACCATTGCCTGCAGCTCGGGGAGTTCGGCATAGGCTGCACCGATTGCGATCCCGAGAAGCAAGTACAGCCCCGTGAGCGGCGCTCTGCCGAACCCGTTGAGGATCAGGCTCTTCTTCGTCTCCGCGAGTGTTGGTGCCGAAAGCTCGCGCTGCGTTTGGCTTTGATCAGTGCCGTAGTAGGCAACGTACAGGAAGAAACCACCGAACAGGTATGCAATGAAGGGAGCTTCTGCGCCGTCGAACACGCCGGTTCCTCCGCTGACACCCACCGCTCGATCCGCGGGAAAGGCGTTCCACGTGGCCTCAACACCGCCCGCGTAGTGGGCTGCGAAGCCGATGCAGATGAAGATGCCGGCAAAGAGGACCACGAGCTGGACGACGTCGCTCCACACCACGGCGGCCATGCCTCCGATCGAGTCGTAGACGACGGTGATGATGCCGACGCCGACGATGATGATCCACAGGTCGAGCCCGGTGCACACTTGAAGCACGAGCGCGGTGGTGTAGACGCCCACGCCGCTGCCCAAACCTCGCGCAAACAAGAAAACGCCGCTGAGCAACAGACGGATCCGCCGGTCGAAGCGCATCTCCAGATACTCGTACACCGACACCAGCTCAAGGCGGCGGAAGAAGGGAATCAGCACCACCATGATGAACACCATGGCGAGGGGAACGCTCATCTCGTATTGGATCCAGAGCAGTCCCCCGCCCTCCTTGAGTGCGACGAACGCAGGGATCGATACGAAGCTGACCACGCTGCACTGCGTGGCCATCGTCGATAAGCCAACCGCCCACCAGGGCAAGTTTCGACCACCGACGTAGTAGTCCTCGGCGTTCTCCTGCCCCTTCCCCAAAAATACGCTCATGGCGATGAGCGCAAGCATGTAGATGGCCAGAATGAGCCAATCGATGTTGCTCATGGATTCCGCTGCCGGCGAGCCGCTCGCCGGCTTGCCTTCCCCAACACGATGGTCCCCGGTCCCCCGCCGTTTCGCAAGAAGGGACCCCCTCTCTTCTGCGACGTAGCGCCCCTCGCCAGTTCACTCGCGGCGGCCACCGAGCCCACAGTCGCTGATGCGCTGCGCCGAGCCGCCCGACGGCCTCGTGCGTCAGGCTCTCGAGTCGGGAGAGCGCGGCGAAATGTCCCTCGACCCCGCTGAAGGCTGACGGCCCGGAGACTCAGCGAGGGGCGTCGATCGCGGTCTCGGGAGAGCAGGCGGTGAGCTGCTCGCGGGACTTGGCCTGGCCAACGCAGTGCAGCGCCTTCCACTTGTCCTTGGGCGCGGTGAGGCAGCTGTTCGCGAAGCTCTCTTCGACCTCGCTCGGGAGGTCGCCGACCTGGGCGAAGTTCTTGGCGATGGCGCTACACTCGGCCTCGCTGGGCTTGTGAGACGGCGTGCCGCTGCATGCGCCCAGCAGCGCAGCGGCAGCGAAAAAGAGGCAGGAAAGGGCGGCGCGGTGCATCGTCACGGGTGCAGTCACTGTACGTCCGTGGCCGCAGCCTCGGGAAATTCAAAAGGACCGGGCGTTTTTTTTTTCTGAAGGCGACCCCTGAGCGCCGTGGGAGCGACCGCTGACCCGCGTTAGGCTTTCCTGTGCTCGCCACCCGCGTCCTGATTGCGTCCGTCCTCGTCACCGGGACGCTGATCGGGAGCTGCCAGTGCTCGCGCGGGCCGGTGACGGAGACGGAGACGGTGCTCGTGGAGGCGCGGAGCGAAGCGGCGACGGCTACGATCGTCTACGACTACTTTCATGGTCGGCGGAAGGCCTACGACTCCCCGGTGTGGAACAAGGACCCGACGACGCAAGAGACGGTGACGCTCTTCGTTACGACTCCGGGCTCCGACACACCCAAGCGGCTGAAGATGCGCGAGCAGTCGAACAAAAGCGACGATGCGCCCAACGCCGCGCTCGAAGCGAAGCTCGCCCTGGGCCCAGACGGGAAACGGGTCGCCTACAAGCTGTCGGATGGCGGTTGGGAGCTGGTGTTCGTCACGAGCTCGCACTACCTGTTCCAGGCCGAGTCCGGCGCGCTCGAGGGGGCGCCCGACTGGGCGGTGGTGCCAACCTTCGAGCAGGCCCTTCCGTCGCTACTGCGCGCCCACGGGGAGGCCAACGGCATCTACGAGGAGGTCAACCGGGGCCGCATCTTCGGACATCTCGCACAGACGCTGGAGGAGCCGGCGTACGTCGAGGTGCTCGCGCAGCTCGGTGCGCTTCGCGTTCCGCTGTATGGGCGCTGGAGCCGGGCAACGAACAGCCTCAGCCCCGCGGGCACGGCCGCGCTCGGTCGCAAGCTGCGGGCGGCGCTCGAGGCAGACCCGAGCCTGTACCTGCTCAGGCGCGCCCTGCCTTTCCTCGACCTCGACGACCCCGACCTCGCTGAGCTGATTCACACTGCGCCGGCTGTCCTGAGCAACGAGCAGGAGCACCGGCTGTGGACGCGAGATGCTCGCAACGGCTACCTCGAGGCCTCGGCAAAGCTGGACCCCGAACGTGCCCGAGCAACGGCCTGCGCGCTGATCAAGCAGGGCGTCGAAGCCAGCACGCTGCCCGAGGCGCTGCGGACCGACTGCGATTCGGCCCAGACCGATTAGCCGGACCTTACGTGCTCATCCTCCGCCCCCGGGCAGGCACTCGTCGATCGGGCGGAGCCCCAGCGACACTTCAACGCGTCGGCGCTCGACCTCCGTGAGCCGGCCGTCTCGGTCGATTCTATAGAGGATTTCGAACGACTCATCGAAGTAGTACGTGTCGCACGGGCCCAGCTTTTCGTAATACTTGTCGTAATCGACGACGCGACTGCGGAACTCCCGCTTGAAGAACACGTAGCCGTCCTGGACGCTGCCGACGCTGGAATCCCCCCCTGCGAACGACCGCACCAGCGCTGCTTTCCACGGAGCGTCGATGGGAACGAGAAACTCGATGTCCGGATGGAACGTCGTCGTTCCGTCCTCGTCGATGAGCAGCAAGCCTCGCTCATCCCTGTGCGCCCAGATCATCTCCAGAATCGAGGTCGGACACCCCGGCTCCCGCGCGCTTCGCTGGAGCTGCGCCTTTTCTTCTTCGAGTTCATCAATCGCTGCGGACACATAGAAGTCATCGGGGCTCCGATCAGCCTCATCGCCTCCAGCGTCAGCGCGCTCGCGGGCCAGACGTGCGCGTTCGTCTCGTCGCCGCTCGAGCGCAATCTCGAGTTCGTTCCGCCTCTCGCTGTACTCGTTCCGAGACAGGAGCCGA
>JBCCQM010000012.1:0-83096 GCA_039024335.1 Myxococcota bacterium | reverse complement strand
CGAGACGCTCTCGCTGGCGTTCAACGGTGCGGTCGGCCAGATCCAAAACCTTGGGGACCCGCCCACGGGGTGCGAGCACGCGTTGACGTCCGCCGTGAACCTGCTCGCCGGCGACACCTCCGGCTTCGTTCGTGACGACGCCCTGCTCGTGGTCGTGCTGCTGACGGATGTGGATGACTTCGGCGCGTATGACCAGGCCAACGGCAACGACTGCGGCATCGGCTGTGGCACTGCGCCCAGCGATCTCAACGCCCTCCAGACTTTGCTGGTGAACTCCGTGAAGGGCGGCGTCGAAGAGGCCGTCGCCGTTATCGGCGTGGCGGGTGACCCCACCAGCAACGACGGTCTCAACTTCTGCGGCCAGCCGGGAAGCTGCGGCTGCAATGGCATCGACTGCGGGGTGTTCCACGCGACCCGGATCTACGAGTTCGCGGAGATGCTCGGCGAGCGGGGCATCACCGCGGACCTGTGCGGCGCGAACGTCCCCATGGTGGTGGAGCAGGTTCTGACCGACAACATCGACCAGATCTGCCAGGACTTCGAGCCCGAAGGCTGAGCGGCTCAGGCTAACTCGGGCGGGGGCAGCACCGGATTCGACAGCATCAGCGTGACGGGGCCGTCGACGCCCTCGAGGGTGGCGCTGTCGCCTTCGACGGTCTCGCTGCGGGCACCCCCGAAGACCAGAGTGGCCGGCAGCGGCGTTCCGTCGGGCAGCATGACCGCGACCGAAACCGTGTCGGCCGCGACATCCGGCGCGCCCGGTTGCGTGGGCGTGTGCGTCGAGCTGTCGGTCCCTGACGGGATCGGGACGACTGGCTCGACGGTGCCACCCTCGGGTTGGACTTCATCGACCGGCCGGGGAGGGGGGATGACCGCCTCGAACGCATACGTGGCGCCGCTGGGCAGGACGAGGTTGTCCGCGCGCGCCGGTTCGCCTTCGAGGGCGCCTCCGAGGTCGCCGCGCTTGGTGCTGAGCGTGTACTGGCCGCCCAGCACCGGCTCGCCGTCGTCGTAGACCAGCTCGACCGAGACGAACGCGTCCGGGTTGGGTCGCACGCGAAGCACGTGTCGGCGGCGCGTGCTCAGCCCGACCGCGCCGCCGAGCGTGTAGTCGGTGCCCGGGTCCAGGCCGAACATGCCCGAGGGCTCCGCGTCCGCCGAGAGCTCGAAGTGGACGGTGCCGCCCTCGGTCAAGTCGTCGAACCGGACCGAGGAGCGGGCGTCGAGCGTGACGTACTCGCTGCGCCCATCGGGCAGGCGAACGCGGGCTTGCGCTCCGGCGTAGCCCTGCCGCGCTTCGTTGACGCAGACGATTTCGATCCAGTGCAGGCCGCTGTGGGGCCCGAGATCCGTGCGGTCGCCATCGGTGCCGCCGTCGGGGAGCAGGTCGATCAGGTCGGTGCCCTCGGGCGCTTCGAAGGGGACCGGAGCGGGCGAGATCTCGAAGAACAACGCCGAGCCGTCTTCAAGCTGCTTGCGAAGCTCGTCGAAGACCTCGTCGGTACGCATCGTCGGCGGCACGAACAGCGCGTCCCGAATCGCTCGGACGTTGTCCGGTGTGACCAGCTCGTACGCCGCACGCCGAGCGTTCACGTAGCCCGTCCACCGCTGCAGGTCTCGGCTGGGAACCAGGTACACCTCCTCGCCGCCGAGGTTAAGCTTGATCGGGCGCGAGGCCATGCCGCCTCCAGTGTCGGCGACCCCCCGCGGCGCGGCAAGACCCCTGTCCCCGCGGTCGCGGCGAGGTGCAGGCGCGACAGACACGCGGCACCAGCACTGAGTACTGACGAGGGACGTTGTCTGGCCACCTGCGTAGGGTGGCGAGTTCCTCGTCGGAATTGCCCACCTCGGGTTCTGGGGCGCCGGGTCGCAGCCCCTGTTTGGTACGATGCCTCCGTGGACTTCGGCGCGATCATCACCCTCGTGAAGGCGTTCTTCGGGCCGCTGTTTCAGCTGAAGAAGACTCGGAAAGAAGAGGTGGCGGCCTATCTTGACGAGATCGCGGTCGCGCTCGAGAAGGTTCCGGCCGGCATTCGCAACGGCGAACCGTTCGAGAAGCTGATGGGCGTCGGAAAGGAGGTGGCCATGCTGGCGGAGAAGTTCGACGGGGTCACGAAGGACGTCCTCGATGCAGATGAGCGTGCCGAGTTCGTCTCTCTCCTGCAGCAGGCGAGTAATGCGAAGGTCCTCCTCGTTTCGGCCGGAACGCTCGACGGCGGCCAGGAAAAGTTGGCGACGATTGCAGATGCGATTGGCGCGATTCGGGGCGTTGCCACGTCGCTGCGGGGATCCGCCTCTCAGCTTGTGGGCGACATCTGAAGCAGCGTTCCCGGTCGCGGGCGGTGCGTTCCGTAGAGCTGTCGTGGACGAACGGGATTGCCGCCGATGGTCTGCTGCGCGAGAGTGCGTTCTGGCCCATGCCCCCCCTCGCGCTCCTTCTTCTGTTGTCCGGCGTCCCGAGTCCATTGCCGGTCTCTCCGCCGACGACTGAGACCCTGCGGTGGTCCAACCTCTCCAACGACTTTTCGCGTCGAGCCGATGAACGCATTCGGGCTGGTGAACCGGTTGCGGCAGCACAAATCCTCGAAGCTGCGCTGGATGTCGTTCCCGAGAGCGCAGAAAACCAGACCCAGCGAGAAACGTTCCTAGTCCGAGCTATCGAAGCGCGGGTTTTGGCATTTCATGCCGCGCCCCCAGAAACCGGGAGAATCCGTCACCTCGAGCAGGCTGAGCGCACTGTGACGCGGTTCTTTGCAGCTCACGAAGTTGCGTATTCGGGGGCCATGGCGGTGAGCCCGATTGTGCACACAAAAGCCATACGCGTAAGGGAGTTGCTCCGTGACGCGAACGCTCCGGGGCCTGCGGCAGGTGACGAACACGCGCCGGAACAAGTTCCTCCGCCCGCGCACTCCTCGATGGCCGTTCGACCGTCAGGCCGCGCCCGGGTCCATCGTCCAGGGCTTCTGGTCGGCGGCCTCGCCATGACGACCGTCGGCTTTTCCTTAGGCGTCTCGATGACCGTCTTCGGGTGGGGAATGAACCGTGCAGGCGCGGATCGGCTCTACGTGTCGAACCAGGCAGCGTCGGCTCTCGCCGAAAACGATGAAAACGCGGAGTTCCTCGACGTCTTGGAGAGTGAGTTCCGGTCCGAACAACGCGACGTCGACCGAGGGCGTCGCTTGGGATTTGCCGGGCTCATACTCGGCTCAGCCGTCCTTGGTGGTGGGGTAGCTTTTATTGGCGTGTCCTTTCTTCCTCGTCAGGCGATACGGTCCACGGTCGCTGTATCTCCTTTGACGGCCGCCGGTACGGCAGGCGCGTCTTTATCCGGGCGTTTTTAAGGCGGAGCGTAGACGCCGAGAGAAATGGGGGGTCATTTATGTGCATCTGCAATAAAGCGGGTTCGCCGGTTCGTGCCTCGGTGCCGCAACGCGAACTGTTAGACTGATACCCCCTGATGCGGTTGATTCGTTGTCGAGCGTGCGATGTCCTCATCCGAGCACAGTCCCAGCGCTGCCCGTTCTGCGATACGGTCATGCGGCGGACGCACGCACCGGTGCTTGCGGCGACTGCACTCGGCATCGGTCTGGTTGCTGGCGCCGGCGATGCTCAGGCCGCGACGAGCACCGGGATGGTCGACGGCACGTCGAGTGGTTCAACGACGGGGAGCGATTCGACAGCAAGGAGCTCGAGCGGCGGCGGCGGTTCGGGCACGAGTCGCGCAACCGCCGACGGATCGATGTCGACGGCGACCGGCCCTGATGGCACCGGGAGCGGCTCTGTGACCGAGGGGGAGCCCATCCCCGCCGAGCCACTGTACGGTTCCGTCGATGCCGGCTGTAGCGTCGGTGGCGACGGCGACGTTCCAGGGGCGCTTGCAGCCCTCGGCCTCCTGGCTCTGGCCCGCCTCCGAAAGGACTAGAAGCGTGGTGATTCGAGCGGTCGTGCGGTCAGCCACAGGTCGCCGCCGACGCCGTCCGACGAGGCCCGATACCCACCGGTTACGATCGTGGTCCCGTCGCTCGCGACGGAGACGTGTTCGTCGAGGCCTTGCGTACCCTCTTGCGCGGTCCAGTGAACGCTCCCATCCGCGCTGTCGACCGAAAGCAGGAACGCGTCGCCGGTTCCTGCTGACGACTGTCCAGGCCATGTGTCGTCGTCGATCCGACCGCTCAGCAGCACGCTGCCGTCGACGAGGGCGATGCCATACGCGGCTTCGCTGCCGGCGGTGCCGTATTGGCGAACGGCGCCGATCGACGTCCCGGTGCCGAGGTCGACGAGCAGGACGTCGTTGTCGCCTGCAGCGCCCTCGGGATCCAACGTCGAGGACGTGTAGCCGGCCGCCCAAACCGATCCTCCCGCGGTGGCCACCCGCAGCAGGGCGTCTTCTCCAGAACCGAGCAGCAGCGAGGTCTCGGTGCGAGCGCCATCCGTACGGCGAATGCGGGTCACGAACCCCTCGAGGCCGTCCATCGCGACTTCCCCATCGAAACCGACGGTCGTGAAGCCCACGACGATCGCATCCCCGTCGACCACGGCGGCGTCGGCGGCCGAGGTGAATCCTCCTTCGCCGAAGGTGCTCGACCACGCTTCACTTCCGTCCTCAGTGAGCTCGACGGCAAAGCCCACGCCACCGGACGGGGATTGCTCCGAGCCGACCGCGATGACGCCACCATCGGGCGTTGCGGTGACCTGGTTGACCGTGCCGCGACCGAGGAGGCGAGCCCAAACGACCGTGCCCGTTTCGTCGAGTCGGATGACGAAGCCATCGTTGCCGGCGGGGTTGGCCTGCCCGAGGAGGGCGCCGGTGGTGAACCCGCCGAGAAACGTCGAGCCGTCGGGGGCGACCGCGATATCCAGCGCGACGTCCATACCCGTCGAGCCGAGCTGCGTCTCGTACACGATGGTGCCATCTGGCGCGATGCGGCCCGCCGCAAGATCGGATGCGCCTTGCCATGCGTCGGGCTGCCAGTCTCCAGACACCCGTCCCGCCCAGACCGTGTCGCCGTCTTCCGTGAGCGCGACCCCGAGGACTTGGTCGTCGTCGTTCGTACCATCGAGGTACTCGGTCCACTCAATAGCCGGTCCAACGTCTCCGCTCGATTCGGCCGCCGAATCACCCGTGTCCTCGCTCGAGCCTGGACCACCGGAGGTGCCCGTTTCGATGGGGGTCGTGGTTGGATCAGCGTCGGTGCTGCTGGAGGCCGCGGTCGTGTCAGCCGACGACGACGCCATCGTGCCGGCCGTATCGGAGGAGCCAGACGTGGTGGCGTTCGTGGTCGATGAGGTTGGTGACGTCGAACACGAACAAGCGAGGGGGACGAGCAGGACGAGCGCGGCCCGGGCGTGGGGACGAAACGGGGTGGGTACGAGCATGTTCAGATTCCCATGGGTGCGGCCGGTGCAGCGCGACTTCGGGGGTCGTGCGCATCGACGCCTTGGCGACCCGCGTGACGACAGCCCCGCGCTACGAAGCTCTCGTCGCAGCGGCCTGATGGTGCAGCGGTTGTCGAACCGCGGAGGTCGGAGCGCGCGAGGTCGGGCGGGTGTTCGGGAGAGCGCATCGTTCAGTATCCGAAGATGACTGGGCGTGCGTCCTCCGTGAGTACCTTGGGGGGTCGCGCTACGGCAAGGGGGCACGGCCTGCGCGAGGGGCTGGCCGAACGGGCGTAGCTCACACGGTGGGCTGCGTCAGGCGGATCAGGACCACTGGGCGCGAAGGGTGAACACGCCTTCTGCCATGCGCGCATCGTCCATCTCGACGGTGCCGTCGGTCCCCGTGAGGTCCCAAAGGCCGAGGACCGTGCCCTTGGAGGAGAGACCGGTGGCGCGCATCCGGGCGCAGGCCGGAGCATCCGCGATGGTGATGGTGGCGGAGTGTTCGGCTGCGTCGACGTCGAACGAGCCGCAGGCGCGCGTGGAGACGGCCCATCCGCGCGGCATCCACTTCACCAACGAAGCAGGGGTGGCGCCGAAGATCCGGCGGCCGCCTTCGAACAGCGCTTTGAACAGGGGGTTTTGGCCGACGCTGGCCATGTACGCTCGCCAGAACTGCACGTACGGATCCTCGCCGACGGTGTGCAGGTGGACTTCTTTGAGTCTGTCGAAGGGGGCTGCGTCGACCCACGCCAACCGACTCGCCGCACGCATGGTCGCGAGCACGTCTGCGTCGACGGCTTCACGCACCGCGGCCATGGCCTCGGGCTCCTGCTCGAGCATGGTCAGAATGTCTTTGCACAATGTGCCGCGATACGCGGGGTGGTCAGCCGTCACCGGGCTGCACCGTACCGCGTCGTCGCGCTCTCGGTCCAAGTTTCGGGGTCGCCGGGCCTACTCGCTGTACACGAGGTAGCTCGACAGCCGGATTCGGCCCCGGTTGCCCTGGACGGGGACCCCCGCGAACAGGCCGCGGTAGTCGAGGGTGTTCGGCTGGCCGATCGTCACGTCGTCGGTGATATCGACGACCCACGGCTCAATCGGTGCGCCTGGACACCAGCCGGCCCGGCCGGGCGTCCAGTTGCCCCATTGGCCGGGGACGACGCCGTCATCGACCGCGTCGCCGCAGCGTTGTGCGGAGACCTCGCCGGGGAACTCGCGCAGAAGCGTGGTCTCGCCATTGACGGTGAACTCATGCTGGTGCTCGCACCATTCGGCGCAGTTGCCCGCGTCCTGGCCGTGTCCGGAGATCAGCGCGACGAACTCGACCTTGGTCGTCCCCTCGGGTGGGGTGAACTCGACCTGCTCCCAGGTGTTGTAATCGTCGTTGAATCCGCGGTTGCCCGCAAAGGTGGGAACCGTCTGGGTGACCGCCGCGCCTTTGTCCGTATCGCGCAGCCGGATGCGAATGTCCCAAACGGACGGGTTCATGTTCCAGATCATGCCGAACTGCAGGTAGTGCATGCCGCCGTCCCGTACGCGACCGAGCATGTGCGTCGCGTCGAAGACCCAGCGGCGCCTTCCAGGGCGTGCGTACGGCGTGATCCAGCGGATGAACTCGTGCACGTCGGCGTCGCAAGCCTCGGTCTCGCAGAGGTTGACGACGGCCTCATAGTCCCAGTGCCCGCAGTCGGCATCAGGGCTGGGCCCGCACTGCGCGGTGACGACGACATCCATCGTGTCGAAGTCGGCCATGGCTGCCGCGTCGGGAAACGCTGCGGGCCACGACTGCCAGTTGTTGCTGTTGGCGAAGGGTCCGTTGGGCAAGCCGGCGCAGGAGCCCTCGCACTCGGGCTCGAAGGCGTACTCGTCCAGCACGACGACTTCCGTCACATCGCGCTGAGCCGCGAGGCGGAGGTCCTGCGCGTGTCGAGCGTTGTAGTAGCGGGCGGTGTATCCGAGGACCGGCGCGGCCGGAGCGAAGGCGCCGGTGGTGGTGTCACTCGTCGAGCCGGGGTCGTCCCATCGCTGGGCGCGGTCGATGCCGAAGGTCAGCTGGTCCGGGCGCGCCTGGAGAAACTCGACCACGCTGCCCGACGCCTCGGTCACGAAGTGGACGCGCGAGGCCCAATGCGCCTGACCGGCCGCGTCGAGGCCCGCGAGCGCGCCACCAATGGTGGTTTGCCAGGCTTCCGCGCCGGCGGCGGTGTCGCCCGAGGTGGTCAGGAAGATGTAGTGGACGTTGAGTGCGGAGCGTTCGAACAGCTCGGTCGTGGCGGCGTTGCGCAGCCCGCCCGCGGCGCTCGAGCCCTGGTCGTTGATGAAGACGAAGCTGTCGCACCCGGTCCAGGTGTCCCGCATGGACCAGGGTCCAAAGGTGGTCTCCAGCGTGAAGTCCCCCGCAACCTGCCCCCAGTCGCTGCCCTCACCGTCGAGCAGCTCGGCGGCTGGCAAGCCGAGGTCTCCGCAGAAGGGATCGACCGCCGGGCCGCCGGTCGAAGTCGAGTCGTCCGCGCTGTCGTCGTCGGTGGTGGAGCTTCCGGCCGTGGTGCTCGACGTGACGCCCGCGGTGGTCGCGTCCGCGTTCGTGGTGCTCGAGCTGCTCGGTGCGGCCGTGCCCGACGTGCTGCTGCTGCCGTCTCCTGCAGCGCCGCCACCGTCGTCACCGCATGCGGTTGCGAGCGTGAGGGCGAAGATGCCGGATGCGAGCCGCACGGTTGCGCGTCGAGTCATGCGGCGAGCATAGGCCGAGGCCACGCCCGTGTGTCTGCGAAAGACAGTTCGCGTGCGCGGCTGTAGGTGCGAGGGGGACCTGCGGTCGCGCGCTACTTCGCGTCGGGCACCGGAGGAATGTCGGCGCCGTCGGCGAGGGCCTTCGCGACGCCGAGCACGAGGGTGCCGATGTCGGCGATGCCCTGCACGTTGATCGTGTCGACCTCGTCGGAGGTGCGGTGATAGTCGGCGTGCAGCCCCGTGAAGAAGAACAGCACCGGAATCCCCTGTCGCATCCAGTGGGCGTGGTCGCTGCGCCCTGTGACCGAGGCGGGATGGGTGATGGTGAGGGCGTCGGGGGCAGACGCCGCGAGGAGCTCTGGCCACGCGGGGCTGGTCTTTTCTCCCCCAACCTCGAGCCCGTCCTCCCCAAGCCGGCCCACCATGTCCATGTTGAGCATGGCCACCACGCGGGCGCCCTCGAAGGGCGCGCCTGCTGGGGGCAGCTCCGCGAGCGCCTTCGAGCCGAGCAGGCCGAGCTCTTCACCGGCGAAGTGTGCGAACACGACGGTCCGCTTGGGTGCGTAGCCGCTCTCGCCAAAGGCCCGCGCGATGTTCATCAGCAGCGCGCTGCCGCTGGCATTGTCATCGGCGCCGTTGCAGATGACGTCGTCCGGGTCGCTGTCCTCTTCGGGCCCGCGGCAGAACGTGCCGAACGCCTTGGTGCCGATGTGGTCGTAGTGCGCGCCGAGCAGCACGATCTCCTCGGGGTGTTCGGTGCCTTCGATCCAGCCCAGCACGTTCGGCGCGATCGACTTCACTTCTTTCTCGGCGCGCGCGAGCGAGAGCTGGAGGCCCTCGAGGACCTGCGCAGCCTTGGGGGCGGGGCCACTGGGGAGTCCAAGCTCCGCGGTCGCGACGGCCTGGCTAACCACCGCGCTGGCGAGATCGATGTCCACCGTCGGCAGCGGCGCTTCACCGATGAACAAGACCGCCCGGGCGCCAGCGTCCGAGAGCGCCTGCAGCCGCGCCTTCACGTCGCCGCTGGGGGAGGGCGTGAGTACCAGACGGTCGCGAACGCCGTCGGTCTGACCGTCGGCGATCCACGCAGCCGTGGCAACGACCGCCCGAGCCTTCGCAAAGCTGACGCGCCGCGCCGCGGACTCGGGAAGCTGGGTCGTGCCGCCCGCGCGCTCGACCCAGATGAAGAACGCGTCCCCGGGCTCCTTGCCCGATACGTACTCGAAGTCGACCCGGTAGCTGTTGCCGATCGGCGACAACCCGGCCTTCTCGTGGCTTGCCGCGATGTAGTCGGCCGCCGGCCCGAGGTGCTCGAGGTCTTTGGTGAAGCGCCCCGCCCAGCCGTCATCGGCGAGCGTCGCGAGGTCCTTCATGATCGCGTCGGCGTCCAGGCTCAGCGGAGGCTGCTCGGTCGCGGCCGCGGAGTCTGACGGTGGGAGGGACGACCGCGTCGAGCCCGACGTGCAGGCGGAAAGGGCCAGGACGAGCGATGCAGCCAACGCGCAGCGGACCATGCGCCGCGCACTCTACACCGTCGAGCGCAGTCAGGAGCCGGGGTCGATGGGGGGCGGCGGGGACTCGAAGAGGTCGAACACCTCTTCGCGCTGCTCGAGAAAGGTGAGCAGGTCGAAGCAGACATCCAGCGACTCGGCGGGTTCGGCCGCGAGGTAGGCGTCGAGCCGCTGCAGTCCCGGGCCGATGCGGCCGAGGTCGTCCACGCCGAGTTCGAGCAAGGCTCGTCGGGCGAGGGCGCGGGCCAGCGCTGCGGCTTCGGTCCGAAGTGCGCGCAGTCGCGCTTGCAGGGCGGCGTCGAGCGTCTCTTTGGCCTCCTCGTCCAGAAGGTGGCCGAACACGGGGCGCATGCGCTGCTTGCTTTGCATCGACGCGATCGTGCGGTCGCACTCGCGCAGGAAGTCGTAGCGCGCGCGGGCAAGTTCGGGGTCGATCACGGGCGCACTCCAGAACGCGGCACGCCCCACAATCGCCGGGTTGGTGCCCCGATCTCAAGTGTTGGCAACCTCTCGGGGCCCTCGACGCACATAGCAGCCTGGACTGGCATGATGAACGACTCCGTGCGGATGGGAACTTCGAAGGTGAGCGCGCTGGCGGGTCTGGCGCTGACGATGATGGTGGGCTGCCCGGCCGAGTCGGTCGAGGCCGGCACGGACGGTGCGGGGGGCAGCAGCTCCAGCTCGACGACTGCGGCTGTCGAGCCGACGAGCACGTCCCCGACCACGGGGGCTGGACCCACCACGGGCGCCCCGGACTCCAGCGGAGTCGTGGATGAGAGCAGCAGCTCCGGTTCCCTCGAGGGAAGCAGCTCTGGCGGCGCGATCGACCCACCCGATCCCAGCGAGATCTTCTGCGGCGCCACGCCGCCGGATGGGGCCGCCGAGCCGCCCCCGATCCCCGAGTACTCCTCGGGCATGTGCCCGCCGCTGGTGCCGGGGTGGAACACGTTCGCGAGCTCCGGCGATGCCCGCGACGTCCTCATCGTCGCCCCGAGCGACCTGCAGCCCGACGAGCAGCTGCCTGTGGCCATCCTGTGGCACTGGCTGGGCGGCAGCGCGGAGGGGTTCGTGGAGGAGGCCGACGTGCAGACCGCGGTGGACCAGTTCCGCTTCTTGGCCATGGTGCCGGCCGAGAAGGGCGACCTTCTGTTCCGCTGGCCGTTCTCCAGCATCGACACGGACGAGCGCATGGAGGAGGAGTTCGTCTTCTTCGACGACATGCTCGCCTGCGCGGCGCAGAGCTACCCGATCGACAACACCTGCGTCAGCAGCGTGGGGGTGAGCGCAGGCGCCCTGTTCACCTCCCAGCTCGGCGCGGGGCGGAGCGAGTACCTCTCGTCGATCGTGGTGCTCTCGGGCGGTACCGGTGGACTCGTCAAGCCGTGGGCGGGCGCCGAGCACATCATGCCGGCGCTGGTCCTGTGGGGCGGCCCCGAGGACATCTGCATCGCGCTCGACTTCGTCGACACGTCGGCCGACCTGCAGACCAACCTCGAAGCCGATGGCCACGTCGTGGTGGAGTGCGAGCACAACTGCGGCCACGCAGCGCCGCCGTTCGAGAGCGGAG
The DNA here is from genome assembly GCA_039024335.1 of Myxococcota bacterium. Taxonomy (GTDB): domain Bacteria; phylum Myxococcota_A; class Polyangia; order Nannocystales; family Nannocystaceae; genus CAJXVA01. The sequence continues at coordinate 71,909 of JBCCQM010000012.1, read as the reverse complement.
ACCCCGACCTCACCCCGTTTGCGGGCATGTGGCAGTTCTTCTTGGAGCACCCGTACTGGCTCGAAGATGGCCAGACGCCGTGGGCCGAGGGCACGCCCAGCACGCTGCCCGAGTGGTGCTCGGTCGGCGTGGGGTCTTCTACGCCGCGCGTGGGAGAGTGTCCCGGCGGCGGGGGCTGCTGATCGGTTTCCCCGCCGTCCGATGTGCCGTACGGTCCCGGCTCATGGCGGGTGAGCTCAGCATCACGACCTGGAACGTCAACTCGATCCGCGCGCGACTCGACCACGCGTCGGAGTGGCTGGCGGAGCACGAGCCGGACATCGTCTGCCTGCAGGAGACGAAGGTCGAGGACGCGCTGTTCCCCAAGGTCCCGTTCCTCGAGCTCGGCTACAAGGTCACCATTCACGGCGGCCGCGCGCTCTGTGGCGTTGCGACGCTGACCAAGGTGGAGCCCGATGAGGTCACGTGCGGCTTCAAGGAGGGGCCCGCCGACAAGCACCCGCGCATTCTCAACGTGCTCGTCGACGGGGTGCGGGTCTACAACCTGTACACGCCCAACGGCACGTCGCTGGGCAGCGAAGCCTTTGCCTACAAGCTCGCCTGGCTCGAGCGGCTGCGCGAGGAGATCGTTGCGAACTACAGCCCCGACGAGAACATCGTCGTCACCGGCGACTTCAACATCGCGCTCGAAGACCGCGACGTCTGGGACGCGGCGTACTTCGCCGGCAAGATGCTCTTCACCGACGAAGAGAAATCGCGGCTGCAGGCGCTGCTCGACTTCGGCTTCACCGACTGCTTTCGTAAGCACGAGTCCGGTGGCGAGCACTACACCTGGTTCGACTACCGAACCGGTGGATTCGAGCGGAACAAGGGCCTTCGCATCGACCACGTGTACGCGACCGCGCCGATGGCGGAGCGCTGTACCTCCGTCGTTCACGACGCCACGCCACGGGGCTGGGACACGCCGAGCGACCACCTGCCGGTGACCGCCCGCTTCAGCCGCTGAGGCGACTGCCCGAAGACCGCCTCAACCCCGAAAGTTGAAAGCAAAAACGCCACCGCAAGCTTGCGGTGGCGTCTCGTTTTGAGGCCCGTACACTCGGGCCATCGAGGGGTCGTTTACTTGATGATGTTGCCGAGCTTCATCGCGACGGACATGTCGCCGTCGAGCTGCAGCTTGCCCAGCGAGAAGGCGGCCATCGGATCGAGGTCGCCTGCGAGCATGTCATTGAGGTCGCCCAGCGAGAGCTTCACGGTGCAGGCCGCGTCGGTGTTGTCGTTGCTGACCACGTTGGGCACGGTGGTCGCGTCGAGGAAGATGACGCCGTCGTCGCCACAGTCAAACTTGAGCGTGGATCCGAGACCGCAGTCCTCGCCAACCTTCTCTTTGATCTTCGTCGTCGCGGGTTCGATGCTCATCGCCTAGCGTCGTACTCCATCTGTGAGCGCAGGTCTATCCTGCGTGTTTGCAGCGAGTCCTCCGGCCCGCTGAAAGCTCCTCTCGAACGTCGGACTTCCCACTTTTTGGGTGGTTTCTCGCTACCCTGAGCAACGGCTGCGGTGTCGCGTCATGGGACGACGGACCCCGCGCCGGAGTAGCGCCTGATGTCGTATCGGTCCGTGTTTCGCCCAGGGTTGTTCGAAGGCCAGACGATCGTCGTCACCGGAGGGGGGAGCGGCATTGGTCGCTGCACTGCCCACGAGCTCGCCTCGCTCGGTGCGACCGTCGTCCTCATCGGACGCAAGCTCGACAAGCTCGAGCGCGTCCAGGCGGAGATCGAGGAGGACGGTGGAAAGGCCGACCTCGCGACGCTCGACATCCGCAAGGAAGACGATGTCAAAGCGGTCGTTGGCAGCGTCCTCGAAAAGCACGGCTCGATTCACGGACTGGTCAACAACGCGGGCGGGCAGTTCCCTGCGCCCTTGGCCGCCATCAACCAAAAGGGCTTCGAGACGGTCGTCCGCACGAATCTCGTCGGCGGGTTTCTCGTCGCCCGAGAGACCTTCACGCAGCACATGAACCGCAATGGCGGCGCCATCGTGAACATCGTTGCGGACATGTGGAATGGCATGCCCGGCATGGGTCATTCCGGTGCCGCGCGAGCGGGCATGGTCAACTTCACCAAGACCGCCGCGCTCGAGTGGGCACCCGCCGGCGTTCGGGTCAACGCCCTCGCACCCGGCTGGGTCGCGTCGAGCGGGCTCGACACCTACGACGGCGCCGTCAAGGCGATGATCCCCAAGCTCAAGGAGTCGGTGCCGCTGAAGCGGCTCGCGACCGAGGCCGAGGTCAGCAGCGGGATCTGCTTCTTGCTCAGCGAAGCCGCCGCGTTCATCACCGGCATCACGCTCGCGGTCGACGGTGGCGCGCCGCTGTTCAGCAGCGTGTGGCCGACACCCAAGCACGCCGCGTCCACGGCGTACGACGGCTTCCATCGCGCCGTGAAGCCCGCCGCCGTGGAGGGAGAGTAGCCAGGCCCCGCCTGCACGCGAAGACCGAGCCCGGCTCGGAGACGTTCACCCGCAACCGCGAGCAGATGCTCGAGCTCATCGGGCAGTTCCGCGACCTCGAAGGCAAGGTCCGGGCCCATAGCGCGTCGAAGGCGGCCAAGTTCGCCAAGCGCGGTCAGCTGCTTCCACGGCAGCGCGTCGAGCGGCTGCTCGACCGCGGCTCGCCGTTCCTCGAGTTCTCGACGCTCGCCGGCTACAAGATGCACGACGATGACGGCAAGTCGGGCATCGCCGGCGGGGGCAACATCATCGGCGTCGGCTTCGTCTCGGGTCGGCGTTGCTTGGTGACGGCGAGCGACAGCGCGATCAAGGGTGGTGCCGTCTCGCCGATGGGCCTCCGCAAGAGCCTGCGGGCGCAAGAAATCGCCCTGCGAAACAAGCTGCCCACGATCAACCTCGTCGAGAGCGCGGGCGCGAACCTCATCTACCAGAGCGAGCTGTTCGTCGAAGGCGGCCGCGTGTTCGCCAACATGGCGCGGCTGAGCGCGGCCGGCCTGCCGCAGGTCACGGTTGTCCACGGAAGCTCGACGGCCGGCGGCGCCTACATTCCAGGCCTGTCGGACTACGTCATCGTGGTGAAGGGCCGCTCCAAGATCTTCTTGGCGGGTCCGCCGCTGGTGAAGGCGGCGCTGGGCGAAGACGCCGACGAAGAAGCGCTCGGCGGCGCGCAGATGCACACGCAGGTCGCGGGCACGGCCGAGTACATCGCCGACAGCGACGGTGATGCCATCACCGTGGCGCGCGAGCTGTTCTCGAAAATCCCGTGGGACAAGCCCTGGCAAGACGTGGGCCCCGAGGCGGTGCGTTCGCCGCTGTACGACCCCGACGAACTCGCGGGCGCGGTCCCGGTCGACTACCGCGAGCCGTACGACTGCCGCGAGATCATCGCGCGCGTCGTCGACGGCTCGGACTTCCTCGATTTCGGTCCGGACTACGGACCCCAGACGGTGTGCGGCCACGCGCGCATCGAGGGCTACGCCTGCGGAATCATCGGCAACAACGGCCCCATCTTTCCCGAGGGCGCCGCCAAGGCCGGCCACTTCATCCAGGCCTGCTGCCAGTCGGGCACGCCAATCATCTACCTGCAGAACACGACCGGATACATGGTCGGCACCAAGGCGGAGCAGGCCGGCATCGTCAAGCACGGCAGCAAGATGATTCAGGCGGTCGCGAACGCGAACGTTCCGCAGATCACGATGCTGGTCGGCGGCGCGTTCGGAGCGGGCAACTACGGCATGTGCGGCCGCTCGTTCGACCCGCGCTTCATCTTTGCCTGGCCCAACGCCCGCATCTCGGTGATGGGTGGAACCCAGGCGGCCAAGGTCATGGAAATCATCACCGTGGCCAAGTTCGCCCGACAGGGCGTGGAGATTCCCCCGGAGAACCTCGAGAAGATGACCGGCGCAATCCGGGACAAGCTCGACTCCGAGTCCGACGCGTTGTTCGCCACGGCGCGCATTTGGGACGACGGGATCATTGACCCCCGCGATACGCGGCGGGTGCTGGGAATGGCGTTGGCGACGTGTCGCGAGTCGGCGGCACGCAACCCGCGGCGCAACTCGTTCGGCGTTGCGCGGCTGTAGGACGGAAGAAAGAGGCAGGACATGAAATTCACCGAAGAACACGAGCAGCTGCGCGACTCGATGCGCAAGTTCATCGACCGCGAGATCAACCCCCACGTCGACGCCTGGGAACAAGAGGAAATCTTCCCCGCACACGACCTCTTCAAGAAGCTCGGCGACCAGGGCTTCTTGGGCATCAGCAAGCCCGAGGCCTACGGCGGCCTCGGCCTCGACTACTCCTACTCGGTGCTGGCCGCCGAGACGCTGGGCTGGGTCGAATGCGGCGCCATTCCGATGGCGATCGGCGTGCAGACGGACATGTGCACCCCCGCGCTAGCGAAGTTCGGCAGCGACGAGCTGCGCAAGGTGTTCCTCGAGCCCTCCATCGCCGGCGACCTCGTCGGCTGCGTCGGCGTGAGTGAGCCGGGCGCGGGCAGCGACGTTGCCAGCATCAAGTCCACCGCGCGGCGCGTCGGCGACGACTACATCATCAACGGCACGAAGATGTGGATCACCAACGGCATGCAGGCGGACTGGATGTGCATGCTGGTGAACACCTCCGAGGGCAAGCCGCACAAGAACAAGTCGCTGATCATGGTGCCGCTCGACGCACCCGGCGTGGAGCGAGCGCGCAAGCTCAAGAAGATCGGCATGTGGTCGTCGGACACCGCGCAGCTGTTCTTCGACGACGTGAAGGTCCCCGCCCGCTACGTCATCGGCCAAGAGGGCATGGGCTTCACGCTGCAGATGCTGCAGTTCCAAGAGGAGCGCCTGTGGGGCGCCGCAAACGTCATCGGCGGCCTCGAGCAGGCGCTGGCGTTGACCAAGGAGTACACCGGGCAGCGCGAGGCGTTCGGCGCGACGATCCGCGACAACCAGTACGTCCACTTCAAGCTCGCCGAGCTCTCGACCGAGGTCGAGTGCTTGCGCGCGCTGGTGTGGGCCGCGACCGAGCAGTACATCTCGGGCAAGGACGTCACGCGGCTCGCCTCGATGGCCAAGCTCAAGGCCGGTCGTCTCGCGCGCGAGGTCGCCGACGGCTGCCTGCAGTTCTGGGGCGGCATGGGCTACATGTGGGAATCGAAGATCTCCCGGTTCTTCCGTGACGGCCGCTTGATCTCGATCGGCGGCGGGGCGGACGAGGTGATGCTCAGCATCATCTGCAAGCTCGAAGGCACCCTGCCCCGGCGAAAGAAGTGAGCGTGACCGGTCTGCCCTCCGAACTCGAATCGCTCGAACACGTCCGCGTCACCCTCGAGGGCGGCGTGATGACGGTGTGTATCGACCGTCCCAAGGCGCGCAACGCCATGAGCCTGCAGACCGTCTCGGAAATCGAGGCGGCCTTCGACGCCGTCGCCGATCGCCGCGACGTCCGCGTGGTGGTGCTGCGCGGCGCCGGCGGGCACTTCTGTGCGGGCGGCGACATCAAGGACATGGCGGGCGCTCGGGCGACGCAGCCCAAGGAGGGCGAGACCGACGCGCTCGCCGTGGTCAACCGGGCCTTTGGCGCGATGATCACCAAGGTCGACCGCGCTCCGCAGGCCGTGATCGCGGTGTGCGAGGGCGCGGTGCTCGGGGGCGGGTTCGGCCTTGCTTGCGTCGCCGACGTCACGCTGGCCAAGGCCGACGCCAGGTTTGGCTTGCCCGAGACCGGCCTCGGCATTCCGCCGGCTCAGATCGCACCGTTCTTGGTGCGGCGACTGGGGCTGTCGCAGGCGCGTCGTCTTGCGGTGACCGGCGGTCGCTTCGATGGCCACCGTGCGCTGGCGATTGGCCTGGTGCACGAGGTGGCCGAGGACGACGCCGCCCTGGAGGACCTGCTCGGCGGCGTGCTGAAGCGGGTGCTTCGCTGTGCACCGCAGGCCGTCGCCACGACGAAGGCCTTGATGCACGACGTCGGCCACGTCGAGCTCGGCGCGCTGCTCGACCGCGCCGCCGACGAGTTCGCGCAGGCGGCTCGGGGTCCCGAGGGCATCGAGGGCATGACGGCCTTCATTCAGAAGCGCGAACCAAACTGGGGATGAGCATGAGCGGATTCTCGAAGCTGTTGATCGCAAACCGAGGCGAGATCGCGGTGCGTGTCATGAAGACCGCGCACGCGCTGGGCTACGCCACGGTCGCCGTGTACTCCGAAGCCGACGCGCAGGCGCCCCACGTTGTGTTCGCCGACGAAGCGGTCTGCATTGGCCCTGCCCCCGTGGGGCAGAGCTATCTCGACGTCGACGCGATCCTCAAGGCCGCCGAGGTTACGGGCGCGGACGCGATCCACCCCGGATACGGCTTTCTCTCCGAGAACGCCGCGTTCGCGCAGCGGGTGCTCGACGCCGGCCTGATCTTCGTCGGACCGCCGCCAGAGGCCATCGCGCTGATGGGCGACAAGGTGCAGGCCAAGCGCCGCATGATCGAAGCCGACGTTCCCACGGCGCCTGGCTACGTCGGGGATGCACAGGACGACGCCACGCTGCTTGCCGAAGCCGACCGCTTGGGCGTGCCGCTGCTGGTCAAGGCCGTCGCGGGCGGTGGCGGTCGAGGCATGCGCAAGGTGACCGACCCGGCCGGCTTTGCCGATGCCATCGCGTCGGCACGCTCCGAAGCCGCGTCTGCGTTTGGCAACGGCGCGGTGTTCTTCGAGCGCCTGGTCACCGGAGCGCGGCACGTCGAGCTGCAGGTGTTCGCCGATACGCATGGCAACGTCGTGCACCTTGGCGAGCGGGAGTGCTCTGCCCAGCGCCGTCACCAAAAGGTCGTGGAAGAGGCGCCGTCCCCAGTCGTGGACGAAGCCCTGCGCGCGACGATGGGCAACGCGGCCGTCGCCGCGGCCAAGGCGATCGGCTACGTCGGCGCCGGCACGGTCGAGTTCCTGCTCGACGACGACGGCAAGTTCTACTTCCTCGAGATGAACACGCGGCTGCAGGTCGAGCATCCGGTGACCGAGCTGGTGACCGGGCATGACCTGGTCGCGTGGCAGCTCGACGTGGCCGCCGGCAAGGCCCTGCCGATGACGCAGGAGCAGCTGAAGATGAAGGGGCACGCGATCGAGGTGCGGCTGTACGCCGAGGACCCCTACGCCGGATTCTTGCCGCAGACCGGCCCCATCGTGCGTTTCGAGGCGCCGACCGGCGAGGGCGTTCGCGTCGACGCAGGCGTACGGACCGGTGGCGTGGTGTCCTCGTTCTACGACCCGATGCTCGCCAAGATCATCGCGTATGGGCGCGATCGTGACGAGGCGCTTCGTCGTCTCGGACGCGCGCTGGGCCAGACCACGTTCTTGGGTCCGATCACCAACCTCGAGTTTCTCCGCGAGCTCGTCGCCGACCCCGAAGTCGTGGCGGGCACGATCAAGACGGACACGCTCGATGCTCGCTTTGCCGAGCCGCCGCCGCGGCCGGAGACCTCGGCGCTGACGTGGGCGCTCGCAGGCCTGGTGCACGCACGTACGCACGCACTGGATCCGGCGCTCGGGGATGGACAATCCTGGCGCAGCTCGGGCGCGTTGGCGTCCACGTTCACGCTGCGCGGTGGAGACGACGAGCACGAACTCTCGGTCTCGTTCGGCAGCCGCACCGAGGCGACGGTCACGATTGGTGAGGACACGCTGGCGCTGCGCGTGCTGAGCGATGATGGTCAGACGCTTCGGGTCGAGTCCGAGGGCGTGCAGCGCTCCGCGGCGTACGCTCGCGACGGGGCACAGACCCACGTGAGCCTGGGTGGCTCGGGCCGCGCGTTCGTCGAGCCGGATCCCATCGCCGAAGCCGCGGCCGCCTCCGACGGCGTTCTGCGGGCTCCGCTGGCCGGGACCGTCTTGGCGGTCCACGTCGAGGAGGGGCAAGCGGTCACGGCCGGTCAGCTGCTCGTGACGGTGGAGGCGATGAAGATGGAGCACCGCATCGAAGCGCCCCTTGATGGGGTCGCCCGCGGAGTCACGGCCGTGGCGGGCGCGCAGGTGACCGGCGGCCAACAGCTGCTGCAAATCGAAGCCGAAACGGAGAACGAAGCATGAGTGAAAAAGCTGTCGTCACGTGCGCACTCACGGGCGTGCTCACCAACCCCCAGCAACACCCGGTCCCGGTCACGCCCGAGCAGATGGCGGCAGCCGCCAAGGAGGCCTTCGACGCTGGCGCGAGCGTGATGCACGTTCACTATCGCCGCCAGGAGGAGGGCATGGGTCACCTGCCGACGTGGGACCCGGCCGTTTGCGGCGAGATCACCGACGCGATTCGCCAGGCTTGTCCGGGCGTCATCATCAACATGAGCACGGGCGTGATCGGCTCGGACGTCTCGGCACCCGTCGGGGCGATGCCGCGGGTCAACCCCGAGATCGCTGCCTGCAACGCGGGCACGTTGAACTACCTCAAGACGCGCCGCGACGGCTCGTGGGCCTGGCCGCCGATGGTGTTCGACAACCCGGTCGCCAAGGTGCAGTCGATGCTCGATGCGATGAAAGAGATCAACGCGATGCCCGAGTTCGAGTGCTTCGACACCGGCATCGTGCGCTCGGTTGGCCTGTACGTGGAAAACGGCATGGCCAAGGCGCCGCACTACAACTTCGTCATGGGCGTGGCCTCGGGCATGCCGGCCGACCCCGACCTGCTGCCGCTGCTGCTCCGCTACATCAAGGAGGGCAGCACCTGGGAGGTCACCGCAATCGGCCGCCAGGACATCTGGGCCCTGCATCAGAAGGCGGCCGAGCTCGGGGGCGCGCTCCGGACCGGGGTCGAGGACACGTTTTATCTGCCCGATGGCGAGCGGACCTCGGGCAACGGACCGCTCATCGAGGCCATCGTGCAGTGTGCTCGCAACGCGGGGCGCGAAATTGCGAGCCCGGCCGAAGCGCGCCGTATCCTGCATCTGCGGGCCGCGTGATACGGCGCACGCGACCACCCGAAGCCAACGCGGCCGCAGTGGGTTCCAATCCTCCCGATGCGTGCCCTCGTCCTCGCCGCCCTGTTCGTCCCGCTGTCGGGGTGCTTCGTGCTCAGCGTCGCGAACGTGTTCGACGAAGAGCCACAGACCCAAACCCGAACCGTCGGTGAGTTCGACGCGATCGAGCTCGAGGGGGCGATCGACGTCGAGGTCGTCGTGGGCAAGGACATCGACGTCGAGGTGATCGCGGCACCCAAGCTGCTCGACGACGTTACCACCAAGATCAAAGAGGGCACGCTGCACATCGACCTCGAAGGCGGGGGCCACAGCAGCAGCGGCGGCGTGCTGGTGAAGGTGGCTGTCCCGTCGCTCGTGGGCGTCGAGCTGTCGGGCAGCGGAGACATCAAGGTCGCGGGACTGACCGAGGGAGACTTCGAAGCCATCATCGCCGGCAGCGGAGACGTCGAGCTCGCGGGCACTGCGGAGTCGCTCACGGCCTCGATCAAGGGCAGCGGCGACATCGATGCGCGGGGCCTGAGTGTCGAGACCGCGGACCTGGAGATCGCGGGGAGCGGAGACATCACGGCCACGGCGTCGCAGAGCGTGCTCGGTGACATCGCGGGCAGCGGTGACATCACGGTTCGCGGCGGCGCGTCTTGCACCGTCACGGCCGCGGGCAGCGGTGACGTGAACTGCTGAGGGCCCCAAGAACCTCCGCCCGCGGGAAATCGAACCGGGGCCTCGCGCGTAGTCCCTTCTCATGCGCGCGGCCGACCCGGGTTCCCCCACCTTCATGCATCGCGTGGCGGCCGTCGCCACTCTTCTGCTCTCGGCCGCGGCCGCGATGTTCGCGTACGGCAGCCTCGAGGCGAACTTGGGCTGGCTGGCCGCGTGGATCGCCCTCAGCGCGCTCTATACGGTCGCGGGCGTTGGCGTGTGGCGAGGGGAGCCGTGGGCGCCGAGCCTGACGTTCGGCGTCGTGGTGTGGGGGGCGCTGGCCTGGACGCAGTCGATGTTCGGTCTGGGTATCACCCCGCTGACGGTCACTGCCGCGGGCGGTCACTGGGCCGCGGTCGCGCTGCTCGCCGTCACCCCGAGCGCGCTGGAGCGGCGCCACCGCGCCTCGCTCGCGCTGGCCGGGGCCGCGCTGCCGGGCGCCGTGTTGTTCGGTCTCGCGCCGATGCAGACGCTGACCGTGTCCGCGGTCCTCATGGTCGGCACCGCGCTGCTCTTCGGCATGGCAATGGGCATTGCGCGGGGACGCACGTGGGGACTGCTCGCCGCCGGAGTGGCCGTGCCGATGATCGTCGCGGGCGTGGTGCTGGCGCCGACGACCGTCGGCATGGAAGGCCCGCATCCAATGCTACCCGCCTGGGTCCAGTTCCGCGGCGTGCTGCTGCTGCGCTTCGTCGGCGTCGTTGCGGCGACGCTGGCGCTGAGCTCGGTCCTACCGTTCTTCGGCCCCATCGTCCGCTTCATTCGCGGGCGGTGAGTACGTGGGGCGGCCCTCGATCGGCGGGCACCGAGCCAGGTAGTCGCGCGCGATGGCGTGTCGTCCGGCGGCTTCGTAGAAGGTCGCAACGTCACAGAGCACGCCGTCGCGGCGGTCGGCGTTGGTCGGATAGAGCGTGCCCGTGATGCCGATCAGCTCTTCGGCGAGCCCGAGCGCCATCTCGACATTGCCCTCGTCGCGCTCGAGCCGAGCGAGGTCGCGGAGGGCCTCGATCGTGACTGGCGGCATGGGGTCGAGACTTCGATAGACCTCCAGCGCTCGTTCGAGCTGCTGCCGCGCCGCATCGTGCTGGCCACGGGCACGCTCGACCTTGCCCAGCATCGCGTGCGCATCTGCAGTCGCGACGTGGTCGGGGCCGTGTGCGAGAATCGCATCGTCAACGAGTCGCCGGCCTCGACGCACCGCTTCTTCGAGCAAAGCCGCCGCTTCGAGGCCTTGGACGAGGTTTCCTTCGGCGGTGATGACGTATGGATGTGTCCGGGGGAACGTCTCGCGGAACCCATCGGCCGCGACGCGGAGCAGTCCGACGGCCTCCTGCAGGTCGCCGATGGTCATCAAGACCCAGCCCAGACGCTGCTTGGCCTTGAGCGTTCGGTAGTGCCCCGGCCGCAGCTGACTTTCGAAAATACCGATCGCACGGCGGTATTCGGCAATGGCCTCGTTCTCCCGGCCGAACTCGACGAGCGTATCCCCATGCTCGTACGCGACCACGCCCCGCGTCATCGACCGCGGTCCGAAGGAGCGTTCGGCAAGGTCGAGCGCCTCCAGCATCGCGTCGAGGGCCACGTCGTGTTCGTTGAGCCAGGCCGCTGCGCCCGCGAGGCGGAGCTTGGCGTGGACGGCCGCAGCATCGCTCGCGCCGTGGTCGTCGCGGAGTGCTTCGACGGCGATTTCCAGCTCCTCGCGCGCCCGTTCGAAGCGCCCGCTCTGCCACAGTGCGTATCCGTAGTAGACCCGGGCCGAGGGAGCGATGCCGTCGTGCCCCGCGCGGGTACTGGCCACGTCAGCGCGCCGAAACCAGTCCACGGCGGCGAGGTGGTCGCCGACCTTGCGCAGTTGGATGTCCCCGGCAGCGACCGCCACGGCGCTCACGCGAGCGTCATCACCCAGAGCAACGGCTCGCGCGTACGCGTGTTCGAGGGCCGATATGGCGCGGTCGATCCGTTGGCGTTCGGCATCGGCGAGCGCCCGAGCGACGGATGCGTCGATGAACAGCGCGTCGTCTTGTTGGTCGGCCGCGATGCTCAGAGCCTCGTCGGCGAGTTCTGCTGCAGCGTCGTCGCGCCCCGCATCCGCAAATGCGCTCGCTCGCAGGAGAGAGGCGCGAGCGCTCTCGATGGGCTGCGAGATCCTGCCGACGTTGGGCCGCGTGGCACAGTCGGCGGGCGGCCGAAGCTGGGCGATGAGCTCGGGCGCCGCAAACGAGTATGCCGGGGCCGCGCTCACCACATCGTCGAGCAAGGCATCGAGATCCTCTCGCCGTCGGTCGAGGCAGGCTCGCAGCGCCGCGCGAAGGTCCTCCTCAGGGACGTCACACGTGGCGTCCCACGCTTGGGTCCAGGCCTCAAGATAAGCCTCGATGCGCGGCGCGGCGTCCAGCCAGATCTCCGCTGCGTTGCGGTCTGCGAACGCCGCGCGGAGCTGCGCGACACGGTGCGCATCGAGGGTGGCGTCGATCGACGGCGCGGTGCAGGCCTGTGGTGTGGGCGCATGTGGCGCAAACGCGAAGGCGCCCAATCCCAGGAGAGCCAGTCCGCCGGCCCAGCGCCAGTGGGATGCCGGTCGGAGTGCGCGGCGCAGCGCATCCTGGAGGGCCCGCATCGATGGCCATCGGCGCGACGCTTCGAGCGCGAGGCCACGCCGCAGGATGGTCTCGATGCTCCGCGGCATGCCTTCAGGCCAGGTCGGGGGGGTGGCCTGTCCCGAGCGGACCGCGGCGAGGAGTGCCTCGGCGTTGGTGCTGGGAAACGGCCGCACACCGCACAAGGACTCCCATGCCGCGACGCAGAATGAGAACTGGTCTGCAGCCGCGGTGACGCTGCCGCCCAGGTGCTGCTCAGGCGCCATATAGGCGGGCGTCCCCAACAACGTCCCGTCTTGCGTGAGCTTCGGGTCTCGCTCGCGAGGATGAGGGAGGACCGACGCACTCCCGTCTTGGCCCTCCTCTTGGGCATTGAGCGCCAGCCCGAAGTCCAAGACTCTGACCCGACCGCCTTCGGACACGAGGACGTTCGACGGCTTGAAGTCCCGGTGCACGATGCCGCGCTCGTGTGCAGCAGCGAGTCCTGCTGCGGCTTGCACGTATGCCTCGAGAATGCGCTTCCAGTTGCGAGGCCCGTCTTCAATCCAGTGGTGTAGCTCGTCTCCGTCGATGAACTCCATCGCGATGAATGGGGCCCCATCGTGGCTGCCGACCTCGTAGATCTGGACCACGTTCGGGTGATCGACGGCGGCCATCATCCGGGCTTCGCGCGTCAGGCGTCGCGCGAAGGTGGCGGTGTGTCGGCCGTGGCCCGAGAGCACCTTGATGGCGACAGGGCGGTCCAGCGCGGGGTCGTGGGCGGCGTACACCATACCCATGCCACCCATGCCGATGCGCGAGTGAACCGTGTATCGGCCGATCGTCTTTGGAAACGCCCGCAGCCGCGCAGAGACGGACGCAAGCGCCCGCGCTTCCACTGCGCTGGGCGCATGTCCCGACTCCGACACCGCTCACAAGCATACCGCGGCGCGAGGTACGGCCGTAATGGTGCGGGGCTACAGGCAGCTCAGCTCGGGCGTTCCCCAGGTGCTGTTGTCGTAGACGAGCACGCCGGCGTAGTCGAGCGGTCCGCCTTCGACCGTGAACTCGATCTCACCGTCGAGCGCCCCCGGGGAGCCGTTGACGAAGTCGATGCCCCAGTCCTGCACGAGCAGGTCCTGGTCGAGGTCTCCGCGGGCCGCATCCGCCTGCTGCAGATCGAAGATGAGCGGGCTGCCGTCGATGAGGGCGTTGGCCCGCATCCGCTCGGTGACGACGTCGTAGCGGATCGTCGTCTGCATCTGCGTGTCGTCGAGCTTGATGTCCGCGTCGAACGAGATGTTGCCCAGCGCGCGGCTGAGCTGGTCCCAGGTGCCCAGGTCGACGTTGATGGGGCTCTGCGGGTTCGCGCCCAGGCCGAGCAGCTCTCCATAGGGGCCCAGCGCGTCGAAGTACAGGGAGGCGCTGGTGCTCAACGGGTTCTGGGGATCGAAGTCCACGTCGACGCGGGCGCCGACCAGGTAGGTGGAGGCGAGGAAGAGGTTCTCGGTGAGCAGGTCGCCCTGGCTGCCGAAGCTCGTGTCCTCAGACTGGTAGAACCGCACCGTCATGGCTGCCATCGCGCTGTCGGTCTCGTAGGTGCCTTCGCCGTCGTACGTCCACGCGTCGGGCGTGGCGTCGTTGGTGCCCTGGGAGATCGCATCGATGACGCCGGTGACGATCGCGGAGCACAGCTGCACCGTCAGGCCGCCGCAGGCGACCATCTCGTGGATGCTCTGGTCGAAGTCGGCGACGATCTGGGTCGTCTGCTCGACGTCGACGTCACCACGGCACTCGATCAGGACCGTGTCCAGATCGGGCTCGTCTTCGCCAACATCCTCCGCGGCGTCATCGGAGGCACCGTCCTCGTCCCCGTCGCTTCCTCCGCTGGTGATCACGCAGCCGGGGGCAGAGACGGTGGCACAGGCAGCAACAATCCAAGGCAAGATGGTCTTCATCGTGCAGTGAGTGACCAGCTCCACTGCGGATTCGTGATTCGGCGGCGAGAAAAAATCGCTCGATTCACCGAACGTCGGGAAACCACGCCAAGAACCCCCGCTCGAGCAGCGTGTCGGTGGTTTCGCCGGGGTGTAGGTGTCCCTGCGCGGCGGCTTCGAGGGCAACGCGGACCTCTTCGGTCTCGTCGACGACGCGCGGCTCGCCGGCCCAGCGGATGGCGACGAGCGGCGTCGCCTCCGTGGCCGTCTCGTCGCCCAGGACGGTGGTGAGCGCGGCCACCGAGGCGGTGCTGCGTCGCAGGGTCGTGTTCAGGCGGACCCGTCCGGGCGCGTCGGGTCCGTCCGGCAGGGCGCCGAAGCGCTCGGCCTCGAGGTCGCCCGTGGGGCCAGAGCGTAACCACGCCTCGAAGGTCGCCACGTCGGCAGCGGTCGCACCTGTGGCTTCGCCGTGGGCGGCGAAGCGCTCTCCGAGCGAAGACACGACGGGCGGGCGGTCGGCGTCGAGGAAGCCGTCGACCTGTGAGGCCAGCGCGACGTCTTCGAGGGCGGCGAGGCTGCGGGGCAGGGCGCTGCGGAGGCCGGCGGCGACGCTCGTACGCGCGCCCGGTTCGGGTGGCCGCCACCACCAGCCCGCCGCGAGCGTGCGGTCGGCCGCCGCGGGATCGACCGCGCGCAGGCGCGAGGCGAGGTCGTCCAGCGCTGCCGGCAGGGTCTTTGCGTCCGCGGCGGCGAGGGCATCGACGGCGGGCATGAGCGTGTCTTCGGCCTCGTCGCTGTCGAGCGCCTCGACGTGCAGGAGAACGCGGTAGCCCAGGTCCGCGGCGGCTCGTCGCGCGCGGGCATCGTCGCGGACGCCCTCGGACTCCAGCGACCACGCCGAGCCCCACAGCCGATGCGCGAGGGTCTGCACGTGCGCCAGCTGGTCGGCGCAGGTCCGGAACCGATCTTCGCCCACGGTGGTGAAGCGCTCGACCCAGGCGCCAAAGCTCCACGCGGTGATGCGATTCCAGTGGGCCCGCAGGTAGCCGACGGCATCGCTTGAAGCGTCGAGACCCGGACGTGGGGTCGAGACGATGCGGCCGGTCTCGAGCTCCTGCGCACAGGCTTCGAGCTCGGCGTTCAGATGCTCGAGTCCATGGGCGGCGGCGGATTCAGCGTCGGCGAGGGCGACGTCGAACGTACCAAACGGCGCGAGTCCGGCTTCGCAGGCTTCGCTGTAGGTGCGGTCGGGACGAAGCCCGCGGCGTTGGGGGCTTGTGTAGCGCCCAATCTGATCGAAGCCATACCAGTGAACGACGGGCAGCAGCTCACTGAGCCGGGCGGAGAGGTACGCTTCGAAGCGCGTGAGGTCGGGGCGCCACGCGAAGCGGGCGAGGCGATGCAGGAGCTCGTGCGGCCGCCACTTCGAGCGGTACCCGGGGTTGAACGTCGGCAGCGGAGCCTCGAGGAACGCCGAGAAGTACTTCGGCACGACCAGCACGCCGTCGTGCCAGTCCTCGGGCAGCGCATCTGCACCCAACCCCACGTCGATCTCGGGCTGGGCTTCGGCCGGCATCACGGGAGAGAGGCGATGCTCGTGGTGGACGAACACGCGGCCCTCGTTCGCCGCGCCCACGGCGATGCGCAGCGAGATCGCGCTGGCGCTGAGCTCGATCGCCGGCGCGCCCAAAAACGCCGCGAGCGTCTCGACCTGCGCGGGATCGGGCGTGGGCTGAGCGAGGACCGCCTCGGCCAGGGCGCGGGCGGACGGAAGCGCGGGGGTCTCGACGAGTGCGGGCAGCTGCACGGCGCGAGGCTAACGCAGGCAGACGCGTGCCCGCATTCTCTGCGCGGTCAGTCTTCGGCCTCGGGCGTTCCCGCCGGCTTGAGGCGGACCGGTCGACGAGGCTTCGTGCGCACGGGCTGGGCGCCTTGCGAGGGCGGAGCGGTCGAGGGGGTCGTGGTCTCCGATGCGGGCGGTTCGGGAACCGTGGGCGTGCTCGGCTCGCGGCCGCGACACATGTCGATGTAGCCGCGGTCGCAGGCGACCTCTCGAAAGTACGCCGAGGTCGTCGCGCTCGCCTGGACGCCGAAGCCGCGGTCATAGAGGAACACCAGGTACGCGCAGCCCTCGGGAATGCCGCCGTCACACGCGGCGTGGTGCAGGTCTGCGGAGAGCGGATCGTCGACCGCGACGCCGAGCCCGAGGTAGTAGAGCACCGCCAGCTCGTAGCAGGCGCCGGAGTGCTCGGCCTCGCAGGCGCGTCGATACGCGAGCGCGGCGAGCTTTGGGTCCGAAGCGTTCGCGCGGCGTCCGATGACGGCGTCTCCCAGCGCGACGCAGGCCTGCGGCTCGAGGTCACACGCCGCGATCAGCCACGGCACGCCGGCGTTCAGGCCCCCGTGCTCCAGCCCAGCGCGGCCCAGGTTCACACATGCGTCGACGGAGCCCGCTTGGCACGGCGCCTGGTGCTCGAGGTACGCCGCCGCGAGCTCCTCGGCGCCGGGGTTGACGGAGCGCGGCGCGGTGGTGCGCTGCTTCACCTGGCATCCGCCACCGAGCGACGTGATCGCCAGGACGCTCAGGGGCCCGACGGCGCGAAGGCTCAAAACCATGCGCGCGCCCCCAAGACCGGCCCGAGCAGGAGCAGGTCGCCCAGGCGCCGCGCTTCGTAGCCGAGCTGAAGCTCGACGCTGCGCAGCATGTAGCCCAGCGAACCCCGCCCGCCGACGGTGGACGTGCTCCCCGCCGCCCCGACGTCACCCCGCACGGACATCACGAGGGGACGCCGTGGAAACACGTCGAGGCTGGAGGTGAGGTTGGGGCCCACGCGCACGTCACCGCGCAGGGTCGCGTAGTTCAACCCGGCACCCACCCACCACTGAACCCGGGGGCGCATCAGCGGTGCGACCAGCCCGTTGGTGGTGCCATGCACGAGTGTCGTTCGAAGCGGCCGACCTTGCGTCGCCGTTCCGGTGAAGTGGGACGTGACGGTGGCATCGAATCCGACCCGCCACAGGGCGATGCGCAACGCCGCCCCGGCGCGCCCCTGTCTCGTGCCGGATTGGCCGCCGTCGAGGGCGAGTCGCGCGGCGTGGAGTCTGCCGGGTGCCTGCGCTCCCGCCGGAACCGCGTCGCGGAGCACGAAGCCCGGTGTGGAGCCTTCGTACGGATAGGGGGCGTAGCGCACCGGTTGCGTCGTCACCGGGACGGGCGGCGGAGGCGGGGGCAGGTCGGGGGGCCGGCCCTGCGGCACGTTGGCGTCGACGCGCCACGCTCCGCGTCGCGACGGCCCATACGACGCGGCGTTGGGCAGCGTTGGCGTCGCGGCAGCGCCTTGCGTGACGGATGGCGCGGCGTCGGGCTGAACCTCTCCGGCCATCGAGGCGGCGAGCAGCACGACACACAATCCCATCCCTCAAACCGTGACATGCGGGTCCGGGTCGGGTCACTCGAAGGGGCCTCGGTTGCGTCGGACCACGGCTGGCGGCCTCGCGCGTCCGAAGCCGTTGAGCAGTTGTGATCCCTACCCGCACGACGCGCCGCGCCGGCCGACGCGCTCGGTCTCGCGCCCATGAAGCTGCTACAAGGCCGCGATGCCCAGCGCGCGGATCGGCGATCTCGAGTTCGACTATGACGTCCGAGGCCAAGGGCGACCGCTGCTGCTCATCATGGGGCTCGGCGCGCAGAAGGTGCTGTGGCCCGAGGGATTCTGCGATGCGCTCGCCGAGCGTGGGTTCGAGGTCGCCCGGTTCGACAATCGGGACGTGGGGCGTTCGAGCCGGTTGGACCACCTCGGCGTGCCGTCGATGAAGGAGGCGATGGTCCGCTGGGCGCTCGGGCGCGCGGTGAAGGCTCCCTATCGGCTCGACGACTTGGCCAGCGATGCGCGGGGCCTGCTGGACCATCTTGGGTGGTCGACGGCCCACGTCGCGGGCGCCTCGATGGGCGGCATGGTCGCGCAGACGCTCGCGATTGCGCATCCGGATCGCGTTGCGTCGTTGACCTCCATCATGTCGCACCCCGGCGACCGGCTCTCCACCCTGCCGACGCCGCGGGCGATGAAGGCACTGCTGGGTCCGCGCCCGCGCAACGCCGACGAGGCCGGCGAGGCGTGGGTCCGCATGTTCACGGAGATCGGCAGCGGCGCCCCGCACTTCCGCTACGACGCCGAGGCGATTCGGGCGCTCGGCCGCCTGCACTTCGAGCGCGGGGCTTCGCCGGCGGGCTTCGTCCGACAGCTCCTTGCCATTCTCGCCGCCGAGGATCGACGCCCGGCGCTGCGTCGCCTGAGCGTGCCGGCGCTGGTCGTCCACGGGACAGCCGACCCGCTCGTTCGTCCTCGCGGCGGCGCCCAGACGGCGCTCGCGCTCGCACAGGGCGAGCTGCTCAGCATCGAGGGCATGGGCCACGACATCCCCGAGGAGGCGTGGCCCCGCATCGTGGACGGCATGGTCGCGACCGCGGATCGGGCGGAGGCGTCGGTCGAGTCCGCGCCGTAGCGCGCTCATCGAGTCAGGCGGAGCTCGCGGAGCCCCACAGGGCGTCGCGGAGACCCGAGGCCCGGTCGACGCGGCGACCGATGGCCTCGGCGAGGACGTCGGGGGCTCCGTAGATCGTGACGTGTTCCTTGGCCCGAGTGACGCCTGTGTAGACCAGCTCGCGGGTCAAGATTGGGGACAGCGCGGGCGGCAGCAGCAGGCCGACGCTGTCGAACTCCGATCCCTGAGACTTGTGGACCGTCATCGCGAACACCGACTCGTGGGGGGGCAGGCGCGAAGGCATCAGCGCGCGAAGGTCTCCGTCCGGTCCGCGGAAGAAGGCGCGTAGCTGCCCGGCAGCGTCGCGTGCAAGGACACCGATGTCGCCGTTGAACAGCTTCAGCTGGTAGTCGTTCGACGTGATCATGATCGGCCGCCCGTCGTAGGGGCCGCCGTCGAGCGGGCGCCGGATCAGACCTGCGCGGGTCAACATCTGCTCGATGCGCTCGTTGACGCGCTCGGTCCCGAACGCGCCGCGACGGTGGGCGGACAGCAGTCGATAGCGGCCCAGCGCCTCCAGGCGTGCTGCAGGGTCGTTCGCCCGCAGGTAGGGCGTGAACGCCTCAAGCACGGCGGGGCGCAAGGTGTCGTCGAGCGCGGCGTCGTCGGTGAGTCGCGTCAGGGCCACGCGCGGGTCTCCGCGCTCGAGCTGACCCAGGGCCGTATCGGCGTCGCCATCCCGCAGCGCCCGTGCGAAGCGTCCGATGCCCTCGTCCCCGGCAAATCGGAAGCTGTGGGTGAGCTCGACGATGCAGTCCCAGGGTCCCGGCGCGGCGGGGCCGTCCAAGGGGAGCGCATCGGCGGCCGGACCGAGGACGTCGCGGAGCAGGGCGCCGAACTCCGTGGAGTATGCGTGCGTGCCCTCGGTGTTGCAGATATCGCCCAGGATGGCGCCGGCCTCGACCGAAGCCAGCTGGTCCTTGTCGCCCAGCAGGATCAGCCGAGCGGCCCGCGGTACGGCATCGACCAGCTTGGCCATCAGCGCGAGGTCGACCATCGACGCCTCGTCGACCAGCACCACGTCGGCGGGCAGCGGGTTGCTGGCGTCATGTCGAAAGCGGGTCGGCCGATGCGGCTGGTAGCCCAGCGCGCGGTGGACCGTGGAGGCCTTGAGCGGGATCGCGGCTTTGACCGCGTCTTCGCACGCCAGGCGATCGCGGCTGCCCGTGACGGACTCGGTGAGTCGGGCGGCGGCCTTGCCGGTGGGAGCGAGCAGCACGATGCGCGGCATCGGCTCTCCTTTGGCGATCGCGTCTTCGACGAGCAGGGCGAGCACGCGAACGACCGTGGTTGTTTTGCCCGTTCCGGGTCCGCCGGAGATGACGGCCAGGCGTCGCGCGGTGGCGACGACGGCCGCGAGCATCTGCCGGGGATCCGCGACCGAGCCCTCGCGCGGCGCGAAGAGCCGCTCCACGCCGGCGGCGAGCGCCTTGGTGTCGAGCGGGAGCTGCGTGACGGCGCGCTCGCGAAGCGCGTCGGCCAGCGCTCGCTGGTAGCGCCAGTAGCGGGTCAGATACAGCCGAGCCTCGCCGTCGAAGACGAGCGGGGTGGGGGCCGACCCATCGGAGCACAGCGCGGTCTGGCCGAGCTCCATCACCCACTCGAACAAAGACGGCAGTCGGAGGTCGTCGATCGGCTCGCCCCCCGCGTCGACGAGCGGACGGGCGTCGAGCTGGCGAAGGTCCGCGCAGACGTGTCCATGCGCAATGGCCCGACTCGCGAAGGCTGCGCCGAGCAGAACCGGCAGCGACTGCCCCGGCGCGATGCGCTCGAGCGTGCGCGCAAGCTGAACGTCCAGAGACGAAAGGGCCCCCGCCTGCTGAAGGCGCGTGAGGACGTCGGTCATGCGTCACCTCCACCGAGGAGGGCGCTGAGCGCTTCGATCCGGGCCTTGGGCGGGCGATGGGCGTACACGCCGTACGTGGAGCCTGAGTCGGGGTGCATGCCCCGAAGGAACAGGTAGCGGATGCCGCCGAAGTGTTCGTCGTAGTCGAAGTTGGGCTGCCGCAGGCGCAGGTGGCGGACCAGGGCGACGGTGTACAGGTGCGCCTGCAGGATGTAGTGCTCGTGCGCCATGGCCTCGTCGAGCCGGGCGGGCGCGTAGTCCTGGCGGGTGGAGCCCAAGTCGTTGGTCTTGTAGTCGAGGACCATCCAGCGGCCCTGTACGCGCATCACCAGGTCGATGAAGCCCCGCAGGAAGCCTCGGACCGGCACGAACTGAAGCTGCGCGAGGCGGTCGAGGTAGTCGCCGGGAAGGCCGGTGGGGTCGGCCGCAAACGCGCGGCGCAGGGCCGTGCGGTCCAGCGCCACGGTGGCGCCGTCCGTGTCGGTCAGCGCCGAGGCGACGGGCAGCATGAAGCCGAGTTCGGCGAGTCGGTCCGCCGCGGGGACGTCGGCAAGCCGCGTGCCATGCTCGTCGAGCGGGCACGTGAGGACGTCGGTGAGCGCGGCCACAGCGAGCTCGCTGCGGCCTGGGGCGTCGAGACCGTGCCGACGCAGGCCGGCCTGCACCGGCGCGACGAGCTGCGCGGACGTGGCGTCGAACGGCGCGTGCTCGAGGACCTCGTGAAAGAAGTTGCCCACGTGCGCGCCGCGCGGGAAGTCGAGCAGCCGGACCGGGTCACTGCCGCCCGCCGGGCGTCCGTCGAGGCCGCGGGTGCTCTGGTCCACGTCGCGACCGCCGGTGAGGTCGGTGGCCCCGTGCCCGGCGGTGATGCCGGTGAAGCTCGTGGTGCGGTAGAGCGTGTCGATGGCGGACCGCGGCGCGCGGGCGCGAAGGGTCTCGGGGTCGGCGCGCGTGGAGGCCGGCAGCGCCGGGACGCGGCGCCCGTCGAGCTGCGTGATCGACCAGCTCGGGTGCGCGCGGGCTTCGAGCAGGGCGGCAAGCTCGTCGTCGGTGGCCTTGCGCAGCAGGTTCGGGACCGCGGTGTAGGGATCTGCGTCGGGGCCACACTGCGGCCCGTGCAGCAGGTACGCGAGCGGGCTGCGGTGAAAACCCTCGAAGCGCCCCCACACCAGCACGCAGCGGTGACGGGCGCGGGTCAGCGCGACGTACAGCAGCCGCAGCCCCTCGGCGAACGACTCGTACTTGGCCTGCCGGACGCTCGGCAGCCGGTCCTTCTCTTTGGGGTGCTCCGGCTTTCGGCTGATGTCGACCTTGAGCGCGTTGTCGTCGTCCGGGTCGTGAAACTTCAGATGCGGGAACTCGCTGGGGAACGGCTCGGTCCCGCCCCAAAGATACGGGCAGTAGACGATCGGGTACTCCAGGCCCTTGCTGCGGTGGATCGTGATGAGCTGGACGGCCTCGTCGTCGCGTTCGAGCCGCAGCTTGACCGCCTCGGCGGCCAGCTTTTGATCGCTCGCCTTCTGCTCGGTCATCCAGTGCAGCAGGCCGGCGGGGCCGAGGTGCTCACGGCTGGACGCCTCGTGCAGCAGCTCGGTGAGATGCAGCAGGTTGGTCATGCGCCGCTCGCCGTCGCGCAGGCGCAGCAGCGTCTCGCCGAGCCGAAGGTCGCCGAGCATCTTGCGGAGCATGTGAATGAAGCCGCGCTGCACCCACGCGGCATGCCAGCGACGGAACCGCTGGGCCCAGTGGTCCCAGGCCTCGTCGTCGTCATCCATCTTCTCGAGATCACCGCCGCTGACTCCGAGCATTTCGGTCGTGAGCGCGGCTCGCAGGAGCCGGGTGGAGGTGGGCTCGGCCACGGCGCACAGGACCCGCTCGAGCTCTTCGTACTCGGTGCTGTCGTAGACCGAGCTGTCGCCGTACACGACGCCGGGGATGTCGAGCTCGCGCAGGGCCGCCTGAACGCGCTGCGCCTGGGCGTTGGTGCGGCTGAGCACCGCGACGTCGCGCGCCCGGACGGGGCGGCCGTCGAGTTGTGCGCCGGAGGCCAAGAGCGTGCGGATGTCGGCCGCGATGCGACGGGGCAGCTCGTCGGCGACCCACTTCGCCGCGATGGTGTCGGTCTGCCGCCCGCTGGGTATCCCGGGCTCTCGGCGCTGGACCATGAGCTCAAACGGCGCCAGCGGACGACCCTCGAGCGTGAGCGCATCGGTGGCGCCTGGGCGCGGCGCGACCGGGACGAAGTCGATGCCGTCGAGCACGAACGGCGCGGGCGTGGTGAACAGGTGCTCGACGGCCGACAGCACGCCCGGGTCCGAGCGCCAGTTCGTCGTCATAGTGTGACGACGCGACGCGGAGACCCCCTGCGCTGCATCGAGGTACGCGAACACGTCGGCGCCGCGGAACCCGTAGATCGCCTGCTTGGGGTCGCCGATCATCAGCAAGGGGTGGCTCGATGCCGAGGACCCCCCCGCGAACACGGTGTGAAAGATCGTGAACTGGATCGGGTCGGTGTCCTGGAACTCGTCGATCAGCGCGGCGCGATAGGTCTCCCGAATCGCCGCGCACAGCAGCTTGCCGGTCCGTCGCCGCGTGACGGCGCCCGCGAGCCGCTGCAGCAGATCGTCGAACGACTGCACGCCCGAAGCCTGCTTGCGGGCAGGCAGCTCCTTCTCGATGAACCGCGCCAGGCCGTGCTTGAAGCCCAGCCACCGCCGCTGCAGGTCCGCACGCAGCGGTGCCGCGCCGCGCTCCAGGTCCGCGCAGGCCTCGAAGAACGCGTGCCGCGGGGGCTCGCCGCCCTTTTTGAGCCAGCCCTTGTTCGTGCCGGCTTCGAGCGCGTCCGCGGTGAGCTTGTCGAGACCCTCGAAGCCCAGTCGCTCACCGGGCGCGGTCTCGCCGAAGAACGCGGCCGCGGCGGCGAGCCAGAAGGCGATCTTGTGGGGCTTGTAGCTGACCTTGCTCAGGCCCCCGTGCTGGAGAACGGTGCTGCGAATCTCGTCCTGGTGCTCGTGCCACAGCGCCCGCGCGCGGTCGAAGGCATCGCCGAACGCAGCCTCGGCCGTCGCGACGTCACCGTCCGTCGTCTCGGGCGGGGGCGGGAGCAGGGGCACGCCGGGGTTGGCCGAGACGATCCACCCCAAGGAGAGGAGCTGCGGCGGAAGCAGGTTGGTGCGCAGCGCGTGCGTGACGAACCGACTGTCCTCGCTGTACAGGGTCCGCGCCCAGTAGTCTCGAATCGCCTGGTCGAGGATCGGCTGCTGGTTGAGGACCAGCTCGGTCTCGAACGCGGTCCCGGTCTCGAACGCGCTGTCCTGAAGCACGCGGTGGCAGAACCCGTGGATCGTGCTGATCGCGGCCTCGTCGAAAGACTGCAGCGCGGCGCGAACGCGACGCCGGTCGGTGTCGCGGTGGGCGCTTCGGGCCGCGAACCACGGCGCCATCGCGTCGTCGGGCTTGGCCGCCCCTTCGAGGACGTGCGCGACGGTCTGCAGCCGAGTTCGCACGCGGTCGCGCAGCTCGGCGGCGGCGGCCTCGGTGAACGTGACCACCAGGATCTCGCTCACGGCCATGCCCTGCTCCACGACCAGCCGCACGAACAGCGTGGCGATCGTGTACGTCTTGCCGGTGCCCGCGCTGGCCTCGATGAGGTGCGGGCCACGCAGCGGGATCTTCAGGGGGTCCAGGGTCTTGGCGCTCACCGAGGCACCTCCAGCGACCGCGCCTGCAGCATGGGCCAAAACACGCGGGTCGCGACGGTGCCGAAGTCCCCGGCGGACAACGGCCCTTCGAAGGGCGTGTATCCCGGATGCAGCACGTCGTCATCGCCACAGAGTCGGCGAACGTGCGGGTCGTTGCGCTCGAAGCTGTTGGGCGTCCAGGCGCGCTCGGCTTTCCACTGCGCCTGCTGGGGGTCGTCGGTGCCGTAGAGCGTCTCGGCATAGGCCAACGACACGCCGGGGAAGAGCAGCACCGGCTCTCGCTGGCCGATCCAAAACAGCGCGCACAGCTCGGACAGCGCGTCGGCGGCGTCGGGCACGGGGCCGAAGGTGCACGGTTTGACCGTGTCTTCTTTGCCGCGGGCGAGCACGACCGTGACGGGCTGTTGGTCTTCGGGTGCGGCGACGCAGAGGCACAGGTGCTCGATCCACGCCGTGAGCTGGTGCTTCGCGCCCAGCTTGGCGTATTGAACGCGGACCGAGGCCTGCGGCCAGCGGTCGCCGAGCGTGCCGACCAGCCGGGTGGGGCCCAGGGGTAAGTCCAGCTCGAGCTGGGGGAGCGGGGTGCCGCGGCCGAGACCGTCGAGCGCGGCGAGCAGGGGGGACACGGCCCGCTGCATCTCTTCGTGCTTGCAGGCCCCCGGGGTGCCCAGCGGGAGCAGACCCTCCGCCCGGACGAGGTCCAACGAGGTGTCCTCGGGCAGCTCGGCGCGGGCGTGCTGCAGGAGCGTGTCGCCGAGCACCCACTCGTCCAGGCCGCGAACTTCCATGGGCTCGCGGTCGCTGTAGTCGCGGCCTCCGGCCTCCAAGAACACGCCGAGCCGACGCTTGACCAGGTCCGCAACCGGCATCTTGTAGAAGCGAAGCAGGCGGGAAAGCGGCAGCTGGGTGACGGCCTCGGGCGCCTCCCGGGGATCGGGCAGCGGCGCGGTGAGCAGCGGTGGACGGGCTCGCTGGGCGTCGGCGTCGACCAGGGCCCGCGCGCCGTCGCAGTAGGTGCGCGAGTAGCTGAACAGCCGCGGGTCGTCGTCGGCACCGAAGTAGCGGGGCGAGAACGGCTGCATCGGGTGGCGGAGGCGCAGGTGGTCGCGAACGCCGTCGACGGTGGGCTCGTGCGGCGCGGGCGGCTGCAGGCAGGCGCCGAGCTGGTCGATCAGGTCGCTGACCACCACCGACGGGGGCAGGTCGGCGTTGTCCTGAATGCTCTGTCCGACGTACGAGAGGTGGATGCGCTCGCGGGCCGCAAGCACCGCTTCGAGGAAGAGGTAGCGGTCGTCGGCGCGGCGCGAGCGGTCGCCTGGCTTGGGCGCCGCGGCGATGAGGTCGAAGCCCAGCGCGCGGGTGCCTCGGGGGAACGCGCCATCGGAGAGTCCGACCATGCACACGACGCGGAAGGGCACGCTGCGCATCGGCAGCATCGCGCAGAACGTCACGCCGCGGGCGAGGAAGCCGCGCGGCGGTGCATCGGCCTCGAGCCGCGCGTCGATGAGCTCGAGCATCGCCTCGAGGGTGAGGTCGTCCTCGAAGGCGGCGGCGCTGGCTTCGGCGGCGATGGTGTCGATGGCGGTTCGAAGCGGCTGAACGTCCCAGGTCGCGCCGTCTTCGGGCGCGACGAGAAGGCGGTCGAGCACGTCGGTGAGCGCGTCCTGCCACGCGGCAGGGGAACGAGGGGCCTGCAGCGTGGTGACGACGGTGAACAGCGCCTCGCACAGATCGCCGAAGCGTCCGAGAAGGCTGGCGTCGCGGCCTTCGATCTCGTCGTAGGGCAGGACGTCGGCGTAGGTCTGCTGGCGTGCGCCCGGCATCGCGAAGCCGAGAAACAGCCGCGCGAGTCCGAAGCGCCAGGTGTTCTCCTCCAGCGCGGGTTGTCCCTGCGCCTTGCGGTGCGTGGCGTCGATGCCCCAGCGGATGCCCGCCTCGTCGACCCATCCACCGAGCGTGTCGAGCTCGTCCGGCGCGATGCCGAAGCGCGTCTGAATGGGCCCGAGGGTGAGCAGGTCGAGCACCTCGGAGGCGGTGACGCGGCCGCCGACCATGTCGAGCACGCGGTGGAAGGCCTCGACGAGAGGGTTCTCGGCGCGGACGGAGCGGTCGGCGACGCAGAACGGGATGAAGCTGGGGTCCTGCTCGTCTCGCTCGAACACGGCCTCGACCAGCGGCGCGTAGATCTCGACGTCGGTGAGCAGGACGACGATGTCTCGGGGCTGCAGCGTCGGGTCGGCGGCCAGCATTGCGAGCAGCTGGTCGTGCAGCACCTCGACCTCGCGCATCGGCGAGTGGCAGGCATGCAGCGCGATCGAGTGGTCCTGGGGGTCGACCTCGTGGCGCGGGGCTTCGGGGCCCTGCAGGTCGAGCAGCCTGGTCTGAAGGGCCGCGAGCATCGTCTGCTCGCCGGGCGCATCGTACAGCGAGTCGCCCTCTTGGTAGTCGACCGTCTCGAGCACGCCCTGAAACTCGCGCCCGACCCCGCCCAAGGAGAGCAGTAGCGGAGGCACGCCGTCGCTGAAGTCGTCCTCGGTGCTGCGCGTTCGAACTTCGGCCCAGTACTCCTGCGAGGGCGAGACGATGAAGAGGTGGACCGGCAGCACGGCGTCGAGCGCCTGCAGCACGTGAACGTAGAACGGCGGCAGCGTCGAGACCCCGAACACGCAGACCCGTGCGGGCAGCGGGGGCAGAGCGTCCCGGTCTTCGAGAGCGTCGATGAAATCCTGCGCCTGCGTGGCGACGTGCTGCCCCCCGATTCGCTCGGTGACGGCGCGCCACAGCACCGCCTGCCAGTGTTCGTCGACGCCGGCGTCCCACCCCAGCACCATCTCGGGTCGGAAGACGGGGTACTGGTCGAACATCGTCGCGATGCGCCGCGCGAGCTGAAAGAGGTTGCGGCCCGTGGGGTCGCCGGCGACGAAGCGCTGCAGCTCGCCGAAAGCGGGATCGTGCAGGTGGGTGGGCAGCTCCGCGAGCAGCGGCCACAGCAGCTGGTCCGGGTCGCGCCATGCAGGCCCCTGCGGGTTGACGGTGGCGAACAGGTCGTCGATGAAGCGCCGCGGAAAGGGGAACTGACCGCCGGCCCACACGCCCAGCCGGTTCGCGAGCTGCATGGACAACCACGTGTTCATGCCCCGGCTGTTCACCACGATGCACTCGGGCTGGAGCGGGTCGGGCAGGGGGCTGGAGACCACGTCCACGAGCGCGTCGAAGAGGCGCTCGACGCGGTTGCTGCGGTGTACTCGCATGGGCGAAGACGAAGGAGAACCGTGCCGGGTGTCGCACCTGCTTTCAAGCGCTGCAGGGGCGCTGTGGACGACCTCGGATGTTTTCCGTCGGCCGCAAGGCGAGATCTTCGGCGGCGGTGGGTTGCGCCACAGGCTGCTAGCATTCGGGCATGCAGGCTCGGCTTGGATTGATTGTGGCGTCTCTCTCGCTCGCGGCATGCGACCCGGGGGAAGAGGCCGAGACCGACGCCGGTGACACCGAAGCCGCGGCCGAAGACTCGGCGGCAACGGGTGCCGACGACGACGGTGGAGACGACGGAGACGACGGCGTGCCCGCCAACACGTACTGCGACCCGGTGTCCACATGGGACAGCAACCTCGTCGAGTTCGAAGAGGACGTGCTGGTGCTGGTGAACGAAGCGCGTGCGGCCGGCGCAACCTGTGGCAGTCAGTCGTTCGGCGCTGCGTCGCCTCTGGCGATGAACAGCGCGCTGCGATGCGCGGCCCGGGTCCATTCGAAGGACATGGGGGACCGTGCCTACTTCGACCACAACAACCCCGACGGCGAAGATCCGTTCGTTCGCATGGAGCGAGCCGGATACTCGTTCTCCACCGCAGGGGAGAACATCGCCGCCGGTCAAACGTCGCCGCAGATGGTCATGCAGGGCTGGATGGAGAGCCCGGGGCACTGCAGCAACATCATGAACCCCGCGTTCACCGAGTTCGGCGTCGGGGCGTACGACGCCAGCGGCGCGCCGTTCCCGATCTACTGGACCCAGACCTTCGGCGCCCCCTGAGCGCGGCCGTCCGCTCGCGGGCCGCTGCCTGCGTGGCTGGCCGCATTCGATCCTTGGGCGCGCTGGCGCGGACGCGATGACAGGGGAGATGACCTCGGGGCACCCCACGCATCGTCGGCTGGCCGTCGTGTCGGAGCAGGCGCCGAGCAGCGCGCTGGCGCCGTTCACCTCCCTCGAAGAGAGCCTGTTCTCGCGTCGCCCCGAGCGGCTCGATGAGGAGGCGGCAGCGTTCGCAGACCTCTACGGAATCCGCGACTTCGACCGGGTCGCGTAGAACGTCTGAGCACTGCGTGTCGGCGGCACTCACGCTTTGTCGCTCCTGCGTCGCCGCGCCGTCGCGCAATCGCGTCAACATCTCGCACAGGCTGTTCAGGTCCTGGGCACGGACGGGTCGATCGAGCGCTCGTCGTGTAGTCGGGCGTACGTCTCTAGCCGCCATCTCGCGATATGTGGGGTCCTACGCCGGGTGGCCACGGTCGTGGCCAGTTGCTGGTCTGCGCGCGGGTCGTACACCCGGCGCACCATGACCCGCCCACTCGCGACCGCCGCCCTCCTGTGCCTGACCACGCTCACCGCCTGCGAAGCGCCCGTCGACGAGGGCTCCATGCCCGCCGCGTCGGCCGACATCGAGCGCGGTGGCCTGGGCAAGGCCGACCTGCCGGGCAGCTGCGAATCCGAGGAGGCGGTGTTCTGCGAAGGACAGTCGCCGCAGGGCTGTTGGTGCGACGCGCAGTGCCGAGACTTCGGGGACTGCTGCTCGGACGTTGCAGAGATCTGTGAGCCGGAGCCGGAGCCGGAGCCGGAGCCGGAGCCGGAGCCGGAGCCGGAAGGCTGCGAGGCGAGCGCGACCTACCGCGTGGACGTCGACATGAACTGGACGACCGCGGGCGTACCCAACCGCCACTGGTCCCCGCTCATCGGTGCGACGCACACCGCGGATGCCGACTTCTGGTCGTTCGGTGGTCTTGCGACCGACGGCATCGAGGTGATGGCCGAGACCGGCGGCACGGGGCCGCTGCGGGCCGAGGTCGAGGCTGCGATCGCGGCAGGCACGGCGAGCGGCGTCCTCAGCGGCAGCAACATCTCGACCGGCGACGGCGCGACCAGCTTCGAGTTCGACATCACCGCCGATGCTCCGTTGGTCACGCTCGTGTCGATGATGGCGCCCAGCCCCGACTGGTTCGTCGGTCTGGGCGGCGTTTCGCTGTGCCAGAACGACACGTGGATCTCGGGCACCGCGCAGATGATCGTCTGGGACGCAGGCACCGACAGCGGGGCCGACTTCACCTCAACCGACGTCGACACGAATCCCGCCGCGCCGATCGGTCTCGCCGACCGCTTCATCGGGGCCGACGGTCAGCCCGTCTCGGTCGGCACGATGACGTTCACGCGCCTGTAGGGCGCCGCGATCACGCAAGCGTCGACTTGAGGTCGTCGATGAACATGCGCTCGCCGTCGGACACCGTGCCGTCGGCGTTCGCGATCGACTCCAGGTCTTCGACGATCTTGGCGCGGGCGGCCGCGTCGGCAAACGAGGCCAGCGTCTGCGCTTTGGCCTTGGCCGCCGCCAGCCGTTCGCCTGCGGGCACCGCCTTGTAGGCTTCGACCGCGCCCTTGATCACCGCGCCGACGCTCTCGAGACTCTCGTCCGGCGCCCATCCCTGAATCTTGGCGCCCAGCGTCCGCATTTCGTCCATCGACAGCGCGCCGTCGGTCGCGTGGCTGAAGGTGAGGTAGAGGAAGGCGAGCGAGGACAGGGCGTCGTTGTTCGACATCGGCTCGGTGACCGTAGCACGCGGACTCAAGGCACCGGCGTGGAGCGGGGCACCGTCGCCGTCGTGCCTCCAGCCATGCTGAAGGCGCTGTCGAACAGAACCGCCGACCCGTCGGCCGTGAACCGTGGGCGGTCGTGTTCGGCCCACTCGTTGATGCCGATGCGCGTCGTCTTTTTGGCGACGAGGTCGAACACCGCGACGTTTTGGTCCCAGCTCCCGCCACGGTCGACCGTGTGGGCCAGGTGGGTGCCCGCCGGAGAGACGACGATGTCTCGCGCCGTCTCATCCAGCGTGTAGGTCGTGACGGTCGCGGCGTCGGCCCGAAGCGCCTGCACGCCCGCGGCCGCGTCGGTCACGAAGCCGGGCGCGGGCCGGTCCGGGTCGAGCGGGGGCGCGCTGAACACGTCCGCACCGAAGGCCATGCCCGCCGTCCCTGCGGACCAGTGCTGCATCAGCACGCGTGGCCCCGGTCCGCCCGGGTGTGCCCAAACCGTCGGCGTCGCGTCGAAGGTCGCGGGCAGCGGGGTCGCGAGCGTGGAGCCATCTTCGAGGCTGATCAGGTACAGCCAGTGCTGCGGCGCGGGGGGCGGCTCGACCTCGCCCTCGACTTGTCCCTCGCCCTCTTCCTCGGTCGCTTCGTCGAGGTCGAGGGGCTGGGGGCGCTCGAAGGTGCAGGCTGCCGCGATGTGCGTCGCGTCGACCCAGACCGGACGGCTCGCCCGGGTGCAGCCGACCAGCGGCCAGCTCTGTGCGTGCGACTCGTCGGGCACGTGAACCTCCGCGACCAGCGTGCCGTCGGCTTCCGCCGCCCGAACCACGGTGCCCTGCGCGTTGGCGATGCCCCACGCTCCATCACCCCGGTCGATCGTGCCCTTCGAGGTGAAGGCGCAGCCGGGCGTGTTGGGGTCGACCGTGAAGACCTCGAGGGCCCGGCTGCCGCGCGGCGTCAGGATGACGGAGGCGTCGTTGTTGACCTGGATCTGCGTTGCGGACCATCGGTCTTGGGCTTCGCATCGCGTGCGATCTCCCGTCGCAGGATCCAGCACGTAGGCGCGGGTGTCTCCGGTCCATGCCAGCGTGGCGCTCGACTCGGTCGGGGTCTGCAGGACGGGCGCGTCGACGAAGACGAGCACGCCTCCGTTGGCCAGCGGGACCGCTCGCCCGCGCTCGATCCCCTCGACGAGCACGGCCGGCTTGGGCTCGGCCTCCTCGCTGTCGACGACGTACTCCTGCAGCCGCTTCTGGGCGGAGGCGGCCCGGTTTTCGATCAACCCGTACGCACCCTTGAGCTCAACCGCGTGCTCGATCCGCTCGTACAGGGGCTTTGCCTTGATCGAGAGGTTGTTCTCGCCGACCAGCGTCGCCGCGAGCTCGTCCTGCTCGAACAGCGCGCGCAGCAGCTCGGCGTACGGGGGGACGTCGTAGCGCTTGGGGTTGGGGTCGACCGTGACCTTGGTCGGCGTGGCGAAGTCACCGACGCTGAACACCGCGTACGCGTGCTGGTCGGCGATATCGGCGGAGTCCGAGGAGACCGCCCGGCTGCCGAAGTCGATGTCGTTGGGCGAGGCGAACGCCACGTAGCCGTAGCCGAGCACGTCGGCGTGGTGCAGGACGGCATCGACGTCGGAGCTGCCTTCGGGCGCGCCCTCGGAGCGACCCGCCGCGGCGAAGTTCGCGAGGCTGTCGGCTTCGAGGGTGAACCCCAGCTGCGCGAGCACGGGGAAGGCGGGGTCGTCCGCTCCGACCAGCAGCAGCTTGCCGGGATCTTCGGGCTCGCCGACGGGGCCCGGCTCGCGTCCGAGAAAGAACCAGGCTACGCCGCCCGCTGCAGCCAGCGCGAGCGCGCCGACGAACAGCTTGGGGCCCTTGGGTTTGACCGCCTCCATGTTGGTGAGCGACTCGGACATGGCCCCTCAGCCTCGCATGGGGCCGCGATGGGCGGAGGCTAAATCGCGAGATCCGTCTCGCGGCCGGTTTCCGGGTCGCGAAGGATGATCCGCTTGCCGCCGCGGGCAGCGACGCGGAGGGTCTGCAGCAGTCCCAGCGCCTGCAGCACCACGTCTCCGGGGGTCTTGGCGCCGACGTCCTGCGCCAGCTTCACCATCAGCAGGGCCGTCTTGCCGGGGATCTCGATCGTCATCGGACCCGGGTCGACGGGCGGCTCTTCGGGCGGGTCGAACGTGCGCACCACCCGAGCATGGCACGGCCCAAGATCAGGCGCGCTGACCCAAGGTGAGCAGCGAGCCGTGCTCGTGCTTCCATGCCGGGTCGTCTGGTTGCGCGTTGCGAATCCGGGTCTGCTCGACGACGCGCAGGCCGGCGTCTTCGAAGGTCTGTGCCCACGCAGGCGCGCTGAGCAGGTGCATCGACACGCCCAGGTCGTCGGGCCATCCGTGGCTGGCTTCGTTCTCGGCGTAGAAGTCCACGATGCAGGCGAAGCGACCGCCCGGCGCAAGCAGGCGGGCGACCTCGGCGACGGCGCTGGGCACGTCGGGCAGGTAGTAGAAGACCTCCATCGAAAACACGGCGTCGAGGGACCCCGGCTGCAGGGCGGGCAGGCCGTGGTCGGGGAAGCGCGCGACGGCAAAGGTGGCCTGGGCCTCGGTTTGCGCGCGAGCCCGTTCGATCATGCGGGGCGCGGCGTCGATGCCCATCGCGGTGGCACCTGCAGCCGCAGCCCAGCGCACCGTGTAACCGTTGCCACAGCCCACATCGAGGTAGCGGGTCCCGGGGCCGACCTGCAGCCGGTCGAACGCGGGGCGTGCGGTCGGGCCGTGCCCCTTTTCCATGCCTTCGGCCCGGCCAGCCTCGGCCCAGTCGTCGAAGACGGAGGCGACCTTGTCGATGTGCGCAGCGCTCATGCGTCGCGGAGGGTAAAGCAGGCCCGCGGGTTCGGCCAGCGAACTGTCCGAAGATTGAGTGGGACTGCGGTTGTAGTCGCCAGAACGCTCTGGGCGGCCCGGGGGATACTCGGTTCGATGCGAGGCCGGGCGCGGGTCGAACGTGGTACCGGCAACGCATGGGTTCGCGTGTTCGGGTGCGAGGCTTGGCGCTGGCAGCCTTCGTCGTCGGGTGCGGTGGAGGGCCGCGTGCAGACGGTACCGCCACCGAGGGGGACGAAGACGCGACGACGCTGCCGACGTTCACCGGTCCATCCACCACCGGGATCAGCAGCGGCGGGGCCGACGAGACGGGGGGAGAGCAAGAGCCCTCCTGCACGTCGCTGCCGCCGCGTCAGCTGCGTCTGCTGACGCGGGACGAGTACGAGGCGTCGGTGCGGGACCTCTTCGTCCTCGAGCCGCGGACCACGTGCAAGTCGGACGCGCACTGTCCTGCAGGCGCGCAGTGCCGCGAGGGCGCCTGCGAAGTGACCGTCGTCGCGCCGTCGTCGTTTTCTCTCGCGGCGGGGGGCGAGCGCTGGCAGAGCGTGCAGCTCGCCGGATCGTTCAACGCGTGGACGCCCGATGCAGACGACGGGGCCTGGTCGCTGAGCTATGACGCCGCCGCGGATCGGTGGAGCGGCGAGGCTCCGCTCGCGCCGGGCGAGTACGCGTACAAGTTCGTCATCGATGGCACCGACTGGATCCCCGATCCCGAGAACCCGCAGACCGCGGACGATGGATTCGGTGGCAGCAACTCCGTGCTCACGGTCGTGGGCGACGTGGAGGAGCGGCCGCCGCTGGCGTTCGGTCTTGGCGACGAGCTGCCGCCGGAGAGTCGCCCGCCCGGGTATCCGTTCGACAACAACGCCGCCTCCGGGCTAGTGACGGCGACGCACGTGGAGGCGTACATGCGAGCCGCCCACGACGTCGCCCGCCTGGCCTCGGACACGGCGGATGCTTGGATGCCGTGCGCGCCACTGGGCGACGCCGGTTGTGCGGAGACCTTCGCTGACGACGTGGGGCGCCGCGTGTTGCGTCGGCCGCTCTCGGATGCCGAGCGAAGCCGCTTTGCGGAGGTCGCCGCCGACGATGGTGCCGAGATCGCGGTCGAAGCGATGCTGGTCTCGTCCGCGTTCCTGTACCGCTCCGAGATCGGCACGCCCGAGGGCGACCGCTTTCGCCTGACCGACCATG
The DNA here is from genome assembly GCA_039024335.1 of Myxococcota bacterium. GTDB lineage: Bacteria > Myxococcota_A > Polyangia > Nannocystales > Nannocystaceae > CAJXVA01. The sequence goes on along the minus strand of JBCCQM010000012.1, from coordinate 37,776 downwards.
AGATGGCGGCCGCGCTGTCGTACACGCTCGTTGGCAGTACACCCGACGACGCGCTGCTGGCCGACGCCGACGCCGGCGCGCTCGATGCCCAAGCGCTCGAAGAGCACGCCCGGCGTTTGCTCGACGACCCGCGGGCGCGCGTGGCGATGGGGCGATTCGCGGCCGCATGGTTGGGGGTCGAGCAGATCGAGACCGTGGACAAGAACGAGGGGCTCTACGGCCCGATCGACGCGAGCCTGCGCGCGTCGATGCTCGCCGAGACGACGCGGCTCTTCGAGCACGTGGCCTTCGACGGCTCCGGGCGATTCGAGGAGCTGCTGACCGCCGACTACTCGTTCGTGGATGCGCGACTCGCCGCGCTGTACGGCCTCGACGACGCGGGCACGGCCGATACGCCCGCTGCGCTTCCCGATACGCGGGCGGGTCTTCTGGGCCATGCCAGCGTACTGGGGAGCTACGCGTACTCCGACCAGAGCTCACCGGTGCGCCGCGGCCTGTTCGTTCGGCGCGCGCTGCTGTGCCAAGAGCTGCCCGATCCACCGCCGGACGCGGGCGGGGTCCCCGAGGTCGACCCCAACGCGACGACGCGCGAGCGGTTCGACCAGCACAGCAGTGACCCCGCGTGCGCGGGATGCCACGTGTTCATCGACCCGGTTGGCTTCGGCTTCGAGCACTTCGACGCGGTGGGGGGCTATCGCGAACAGGACGCGGGCAAGCCGGTCGACGCGAGCGGCACCCTGGCGGGCGTGGGCGGGCTGGAGGAGGATGCACCGTTCACCGGGGTGGCCGAGCTCGGCGCGCTGCTGGCCCAAAGCGACGAAGCGCCCCAGTGCTTCGCCCACCAGGTGTATCGGTTCACGCACGGCCGCCTCGAGACCGAAGAGGACGCGTGCGCCGTCGAGCAGCTCGGCGAGCGCTTTGCCGAGGTCGACTTCGACATTCTCGAGCTGTTCGTCGCCACCATCACCGCGCCGGAGTTTCGGTACCGCCAATGAACGCGTTTCAACGACGTCTCTCTCGCCGCCGCCTGCTGTCGGGCACTGCAGCAGGCGCGCTCGCGCTTCCGTTCTTCGAGCTGCTCACGCCCGGACGCTCCCGCGCCGCCGAGGGGTTCGCACAGCGGCTGATCGTCTTTTACTTTCCCGACGGGGTCGTGGGCCCGAGCCAAGACGGCGAAGCCTCGCTGTGGCACGCGACGCATCAGGGCGGCTCGGTCGGGTTGACGCCTCAGCTCGAGCCGCTCGCGGAGGCGGTGGACGACTGCGTGTTCGTGAACGGCCTGACGATGGGCCCCGCCGATAACGGCAGCCACCCCGGTGGCGCGGTGAAGCTGCTCACCGGGGTCGACGGCGGGCAAGGCGAGAGCATCGACCATGCCCTTGCCCGGACCGCGGGCGCCGACGCGCCGTTTCGGCACCTGCTGCTCGGGGCGATGGCCAACCAGAACAATGCCTCGGGGGACAAGCACATCTCGTACCCCAGCGCCGGCAACAGCCTGGCTCCCCAAGACGACCCTGCGGCGGCCTTCGAGCTGCTCTTCGGCGGCAACGCGGGCGGTGGCGGCCCCAGCGAGCCCGACCCGCGGCGCGTGACGGTGATCGACGCCGCGCTCGACGATCTCTCCGATCTGCAGTCTTCGCTGGGGTCGGTTGAGCAGGCCAAGCTCGCGGCGCACCTCGAGGCCCTGCGCGAGGTCGAGAGCCGGATCAAGAACGTCGGCTCGTTGCCCACCTGCAAGGACCCCGGCGTCGCGGCGGTGGGCGACGTCTACGATCCCGCCAACGTGCCAGCGGTCGTCGACGCGCAGATCGATCTGACCGTTCTGGCGATGTCGTGCGGCCTCTCGCGCGTCGGCGTAATCCAGTGCTCGCATCACACCAGCGACCTCTTGATGAGTCGCTTCGAGGGCACGCCGCTGTACGACCCCGGTTTCGACATGCGCAGCCACCAAGCGTCGCACTACGGGCCGAGCCACAACCCCGGCTCGAACGAGTTCGCCGCCTACCTCGAGCAGCGCCGCTTCTGGGTGGGCCGGTTCGCGTACCTGCTGCAGCGGCTGCGCGAGACTCCCGATCCCGTCGGAGGCACCATGCTGGAGAACTCGGTCGTGCTGATGTGCACCGAGGTCTGCGACGGCAACACCCACCAGCACCACGACATGCCGTTTGTACTGGCCGGGCAGGCTGGCGGCGCGATGTCGACCGGACGGGTGTTCGACGGTGGCGGGCAGCGTCACGCCGGCATGCTCGCGAGCCTCGCGACCGCCATGGGGGAGTCGTTCGCAGGCTACGGCGACACGAACACGCCGCCGCTGGCAGGGCTGCTCGGCTGAGCGTCACCACTGCAGGGTGAAGAGCATCTCGTCGTCGTCGGGCCGAAGCGAGACGTCGACGACGCCCTCGACCTTGCAGGCCTCGAAGAACCCGCCGAAGAAGCCGGCGAACGACTCCGGATAGGCAGGCTCGGCGAAGACGCTCGGGTGAACGTGGCCGAAGCGAACCCGAGAGGTCGTGCGTCGCTGGGGGAGCACGGTGATGGTGCCGAAGTCTCGGTAGATGATCGGCCAGCCCAGCGGGAGTGCCCGGACGAGCGCCGCCGGGGAGATGCCCAGCAGCCGTCGCGTTGCGCTCCAGGTCGAGCGGAGCAGGGGCGCTTCGAGCTGCCGAACGAGCAGCGTGCGAAAGTACGCGTTCGCGCGAGGTCCGAGGGCCGCAATGATGGACGACGGCACGTGACGGTCGTGCTCGAGCGGAATCCAGCCACGGGCAGGGGTTTCGTCGACCACGGCGAGGGAGGCCGCCGGGATGTTCGCGCGCGCGCGCGCGGTCGCGCCGGCTTCGAACGCGTCGAGCGAGCGCAGGGCGTCTTGCGCAGCGCGTCCACGGACGGCCGGTTGTCGCGAAGTCGCCACCGAAGGCGATCGTGCCGCTCACGGGCGGCGTACGCAAGATGCAGGTTCCCGACGTTTGACCAGGCTTCGGCGCGCGGACGGCGGACGCCTGTACCTGATGGCCAGGGTTATCGAGGTACGCGCTAGAGCCGGGCGAGCAGGGCCTCGAGGCGCGCAGGCTCGGCGAACGTTCGCAGGATCTGCTGCATCGCTGCGGTCGTGACCCTGTCGGTGGGCTCGTCCATGTCGCGGTCGATCCACAGCGAAAGCCGCACTTGGCTCATGGCCGTTGCGGTGCGGGCGCACAGCTCGGGGTCGTCGCGCACGAACCACCCGTCGTTCATGCCGGCCTCGAAGGCCCCCATCATCATCATGCGTCCCGCTTCCCAGGCCTGCGTCTGCTCGGGCGTGCGCAGCTGGTCGGTCGTGCCCCACGGGACCCCCTCGCGCAGCTGGCCGCGCAGGTAGTCGGGGTGCTCCATGTGAAAGCGCAGGTAGCCTTCGATGCCGCCGCGCAGCCGCTCGAACGGGTCCTTTGCCGCGAGTACGACCGCACCGACCTGCTGCATCAGCGCTTCGAGCCGGTCCTTCTGCAGCGCCCGATAGACGTCGTGCTTCTTGGGAAAGGTCGCGTACAGCGTGGCGAGCGAGACGCCGGCGGCCTTGGCGATGTCGGTGACTTTGGCCTGGTCGTACCCGTGGCCCGCGAACTCGCGCTCGGCGGCGTCGAGGATCGCTTCGCGGTAGAGCGCCCGCTTGGCCTCCGCGAGGCGCTTTCTCGGGCTGTGATCAGGCTGCGTTGACATCGGGGCCAACGCGGAATATTCCCTGCGCGATTCAGAATCGCAATTCTGAATTTCTTGCGCACACCCCGCCGATCCCGCCATGACCGATCTCAGTGGACACGCACCTGGACCTCCACCGTCGTTCGAAGACTCAAAGAACCTGCGCCAGAAGGCCCGGTCGGCGGGGATGGACCCCGACTACTGGTACGCGGTCGGCCGCAGCGAAGACCTCAAGAAGGGCAAGCACTTCGAGACCAAGTTCTGGGGGCGCTCGATCGTGGTGTTTCGCGGCAAGGACGGACGCGCCCGCGCGGTCGAGAACCGCTGCGCGCACCGGCACCTCAAGCTCAGCGAGGGCCAGGTCGTGGGCTGCGAGATGGTCTGCCCCTATCACGGCTGGAGCTACGACGGCGACGGCAACGCTCGCATCCCGCACGACCTCTTCGGCAAGTCGCACCCGCGCCTCAAGGTGGACGCGATGCCCGTTCGCGAGCGCTATGGGCTGATCTTCGTCTTCCCCGGCGACGTCGAGGTTTCCAAGACGCGGGACATCCCCAGCATTCCCGAGCTCGAAGGCCCCAAGCCGTGGCCGCACGCCATCGTGCAGTTCGACAGCCCCGGGCATCACTCGATGCTGCTCGACAACGTCAGCGACTTCACTCACGGCTTCTTGCACCGCAAGTTCCAGCCGTTCGAAGGCACCGACCTGCTGCGCTGCGAGGAGATCGGCGACCGCGTCGAGCTGGAGTACCGCTCGAAGATCGCCGCGGGTGCCCTGCAGGACATGTTCATCGACCGCTCCGAGTCAGGCGCCGACCACATGCTGGCCTGCTACGACTACCCGTATCACTGGTCGAACACCGAGGGCCGCATCAAGCACTTCTTGTTCACGCTGCCCAAGGACGAGAAGACCAACCGCCACATCTTCGTCTTCTATCTGCACCCCAAGGCGATCAAGCTGCCGCTGCTGGGTCCCCGCCTGCCGCACTGGCTGATGCAGAAGATGATGACCGCGACCCGCTACGTCACCCTGCAGCCGTTGCTGGGCCAAGACGTCTGGGTGCTCGGGCACGAGCAGGAGGGCTGGGAGAAGTTCTGGGACCGCCCCGCGCCCGAGCTCTCGCCCGTGGTCCGCAAGTTCCAGTCCCTGACGATTCGCAAGTGGGAGGCGTACCTCGAGCGCACCCGCAAGACCGACGATAAGCGACACCTCGACGTGCTCGCCGAAGGAGCCGCAGAATGAACGCCCCCGTCTCGACCCCCGCCCCCTCCACCGAGCGCGTGCGCATCGACGCCGAGGCCGGCGTGATCCAATGCTTCGACCCGGCCACGCGAACCCTGCTGGGCACCGTCGACGTCGACGGACCCGACGCTGTCGCGGCCGCCATCGCGCGGGCCCGCGAGGCGCAAAAAGGGTGGGCGCTGACCTCGTTCGCGCAGCGCCGCCGCGTGCTCGGCCGCATTCGAGACGCGGTGCTCGACCGCACCGACGAGCTGTGTGACCTCATCGTGCGCGACTCGGGCAAGACCCGCGAGAACGCGCTGATGGGCGAGATCTGGACCGTCTGCGAAAAGCTGCGCTGGACGATCGCCCAGGGCGAAAAGCACCTGCGGCCCGAGCGGGTCAGCGCGGGGCTGTTCATGCACAAGAAGGCCCAGCTCGAGTTCCATCCGCTGGGCGTGCTCGGGGCGATCATCCCCTGGAACTACCCGTTTCAGAACATCATGAACCCGGTCATCCCGGCGCTGATGTCGGGCAACGGGATCGTGGTCAAGCCCAGCGAGTGGGTCGCCTACTCCGCGGGCCCGATCCTCGAGCTCATCCGCGACGCGCTGCGGGCCGAGGGCCAAAACCCCGACCTCGTGTGCGCCGTGCAGGGCTTTGGCGAGACCGGCAAGGCGCTGATCGAGTCCGGTGTCGACGGGTTGGTCTTCATCGGCTCGGGCCGCAACGGGCAGAAGGTGCTGCAGAGCGCCGCAAAGACCGTTACGCCGGTCGTGCTCGAGCTCGGGGGCAAGGACCCGTTCATCGTCTGTGACGACGCCGACCTCGAGCAGGCAGCCCACGCCGCCATGGCGGGCTGCTTCATCTCGGCGGGCCAGAACTGCGTCGCCTCCGAGCGGCTGCTCGTGTTCGACGCGGTGTACGACCAGTTCGAAGCCAAGGTCGAAGACCTCGTGCGCCAGATGAAGCAGGGCGCCGCGAGCGAAGGCGAGACCGTCGACATCGGCGCGATGGTCACACCCATGCAGCTCGAGATCGTCGAGGCGCTCGTCGCTGACGCCGTGGCCAAGGGTGCCCGGGTCGTCAGCGGCGGCCAGCGGGTGATGTCCGATCGGGGCGACTACTTCGCGCCCACGATCCTCGCCGACGTCACGCCGGCCATGCGTATCATGAACGAGGAGACGTTCGGCCCGGTGATGGTGCTGTGCCGCGTCACCGACGAGCACGAAGCGATCGCGCTCGCGAACGGCTCCGGCTTCGGGCTGAGCGCCTCGGTGTTCTCGAAGAACCAGGCCCGCGCGCGTCGCATCGCCGAGCGCGTGGATTCGGGCATGGTCGCGATCAACGAGTTCGGGGGCATGACCTACATGGCTCAAGACCTCACGTTCGGCGGCGTGAAGCAGAGCGGCTTCGGCCGGCTCAACGGGCGCGACGGCCTGCGCGCGTGCTGCAACGTCAAGGCGGTGCTCACCGACCGCGTGCCGGGCCTGCACTTCGCCAACAAGCTGTTCCCCGTCGCGAACGGGGACTTCGATCGGATCAAGGGCGCGGTCGAGCTGGTCTACCGCCCCGGCGTGCGCGGCAAGCTGTCGGGGCTCAAGGCCTTGGCGCAGTCGCTTCTGAGCAAATAGCGCCGCTTCTCTACACGGATTTCCAATGACGCAATCGTTCGACTACGTGGTGGTCGGTGGCGGCAGCTCCGGCTGCATCGCGGCCGCAGGTCTCGCCGACAACCCCGACAACGCGGTCCTGCTGCTCGAGGCCGGTCCCGCTGCCGAAGAACATCCCGAGACGCTCTCGGCCGACGGCTACAAGCACGCGTTCATCAACGACGAGCTGTTCTGGGATCGCTTCTCGACCCCGCAGAAGCACGCGGCGGGCAACCGCGTCTTCTTGGGCACGGGCTCCGTCATCGGGGGCAGCGGCTCGGTCAACGGCATGGTCTACACGCGTGGCGCCGTCCAGGACTACGCCGAGTGGCCCAAAGGCTGGAACTGGAACGACGTGGTCCCGCACTTCGAGGACCTCGAGGCCAAGCTGCGGCCGAACCAGCGCCCGCCCACCCAGTGGACTGAGGCGTGCATCTCGGCGGCGGTCACCAACGGCTTCCGGTTCAGCCAGGACTTTCACGACGGCGACCTGTCGAACGTGATCGGGTACGAGTGGATGAACTACGAGGGCGACCGCCGCCGCAACTCGTACGTGGCGTTCATCCAGGATGCCGAGCATCGGCCCAACCTGCAGATCCGCACCCGCGCAAAGCTGCATCGCATCGTCTTCGACGAGGACAAGCGGGCGGTCGCGGTGGAGTTCGAGCACGCCGGCAGCCTGCAGCGCGCCGAAGTGCGCCACGAAGTCGTGATGTGCGCGGGCGCCCTCGAGACGCCTAAGCTGCTGATGCTCTCGGGCCTCGGCGCCGACCAGGCGCTGCGCTTCGCCGGCGTGCCGCAGGTCGCCGAGCTGCCGGGCATCGGCCAGAACCTGCACGACCACCCGAACGTGCCGCTGTTCTTCCTCAGCCGCGGCAAGGTCGACTCGAACTACCCGCAGCTGTACAGCTTCTTCCGCACCAACGAAGACACGGACCTTCCCAAGGGCCAAAGCGACACCTGCTACGTCTTCTGGCCGGCCCGGTCCGCGATGAAGCAGGCGGTCCAGCGCATGCTGCCGGGCATGGTGCTGCCGCAGTCGCTGTACGAAGGCCCGATGAAGAACGTCGTGCGCAAGGCCGTCGCGGCGGCGTGGGGCGTGCCCGTGGTGCCGATGACGGTCGACTACCTCTATGGCATCGTCGTCATCCTCGGAAAGCCGTACAGTCGCGGCAGCGTGCGCTTGGGCAGCAACGACCCGAACGCGCCCGCTGTGTACGACCCCGGCTACTTCTCGGACGCGCGCGACATGGAGACCATGGTCAAAGGCGTGCGACGGGCCCGAGCGATCAGCGGCCAAGGCGGCCTGGGTGCCTGGAACAGCCAGGAACTCATGCCCGGCAAGTGGAACAACAGCGACGAGGGCCTGGCCAAGTGGGTCGCCAAGAACGCGATCACCACCTACCACTTCGCGGGCACGTGCCGCATGGGTGACGATGCCGCGGCCGTCTCCGACACGCGCCTGCGCCTTCGCGGCGTGAAGGGGGTCCGCATCGCCGACGCGTCGGCCGTTCCGTTCACCCCGGTGTCGGCGATGAACGCCCCGAGCATGCTCGTGGGCCTGCGTGCCGCTCGGTTCATCGCCGAAGAGCGCGCAGATCAAGCCGCCGCGGCGCAGTAGCGGATCGCGGCGAGCCTCGGGTTGGGCCGGACCCTCCCGAGGCGTTGGCTGCCGGCCCGGGCTTCGTGGTTCCCCCACGCGAGGGTGCGTCTTCGCGCCGCTACGCCCCCGTAGCGCGACTTTCGCGAAAAAAGTGGCGCCAGCGTGCGACTGGGAGCACGGGGCCGCGTCATCCTCTGCACCATGGGTGCCGTAGCCGCAATCGTCTGTGCCATTTCCATCATCGTTCTGATTTACGCCGCGATCATGCGTCGCAAGGCCTCGCGCATCACGAAGGCCGAGCACCTGCAGTCCGGCGCAGCGTCGCAGGCTCCCAACGGCAAGGCGGTCAGCGTCCAGGGCAACCCCGTGGCCCAGCCGCTCGTCTCTCCCGTGACCGGGACCCAGTGCCTCTACTACGAGGTCGAGGTCGAAGGCTTCTGGAAGGACGGCGACACCAAGAAGAGCAAGACCTACTACGAAGACAAGCAGGGGCAGGTGGGCGTCGACGACGGTTCGGGCGTGGTCCCGCTCAACCTCGCCGGCGGTGGCGACTTCGACCTCAAGCAGACCTTCAGCGAGAAGCACAAAGAAGGCATGTTCGACGACCTCAAGAACGCGGTCGGCAAGGGCAAGCCCGTCGTCTTCGGCAACTTCAACTTCACGAACCCCGTCAACTCCAAGGCCAGCGAGTTCGTCTGCACCGAGAAGGTCTTCGTCGCCGAGGGCTCCGTGTACGCGGCCGGCTACATGAAAGAGGGCGTCATCAGCAGCAAAGGTCTGTTCTCGCTGCTCGTCAGCCCCAAGACCCGCGAGCAGCTGCTCGACGACGCCATGGGCAACGCCAAGAAGGCGTTCATGGGCGGTGGCATCGGCCTCGCGGTCGGCACCGTCGTCGGCATCATCTCCAACTTCATGTAGCGCTCGCACCCGCGCGCGAAGGCCAGCGATCCGCATCAGCGGTCGCTGGCCTCTTTGTTGGTTGCGCTCACTCGGGGCGACCGAACACGCAGTCCTGCTCGGCCTCGCATCGCATCGACAGCGTGTAGTCGTACGGCGCGAGCGCACCGGGTTCCGTCACCGGCGCAGGGTCGGGCAGGACCAACACCGCCAGCGCGGAGGACGGGCGGTCCAGGGTCGCGCTCAGTGGTGGAGCCTGCAGGTTGTCCGGGTCGCGCGACCAGACGACGACACCGTCGGCCGTGACCTGCACGCGCCGGACCACGTCCACGACCGTCGTTCGCGAGCGGTCGAGCGTGCCGACTTCGGGGGCGAGCAGCTCGCCGGCCTCGAGGTCGAGCAGCAGCATGGGGTGCCCAAGCGTCGGCTCTTCGGCGGCCGGTGCCTGTGCCCACAGCTCCACGACGCCCTCGGTCACGGTCGGGAGGCGGTCGGCCGTGACGACGGGCAGACCGAGGACGCCGCCTTCGCACAACGTACGTCCGGGCTCGCCGTAGATCGCTTCGAGCTCCGGGCAGTCCGCGGCCGTGGGTCCGTACAGGTGCCCCGTGGCATCGAGCGACGAGACCGCGCCCGCGCCCGTGGCGGTGAAGCCGAGGAAGGTGCTGCGGACGGCCTCGACGTCGGGCAGCGGGAGGACGACCGTATTGGAGATCTCCGGGTCCGTCGGCCCGGCGTCATCGGCTTTTCCCGCCGCGGGCGGCGTCGCAGGCCGGTCCTCGGACGCAGGGGCGTCGTCGCAGGCGGTGAGCAGGCCGAGGCTGAGCGCGAGGAGGAGAGTCGGTCGCATGATGTCGGGGCAGGTACGGGGCACGTGGGCGTTCGGATCGACCCTGTCCGCGGCTGCGGGTCCGGTTGCGCTTGGCTCGCCCGAGGCCGACTCTCCATGCGTGATTTCGCGCTTCTTCGTCCTTGCTGCCTCGGCGCTTACCCTCCTCGCCCCAGCCACCGCGGCGGCCGCCACCTGGGGCAGCTTCGACACCACGCGGATGGCCTACGCCGCCGGCTCGCTCGAGGGGACCGCTCACGACGAGCTGCGGGCCACGATCGAAGCCGCAGGCGACACGCTCGTCGCGGCCACCGGCACGCTCACCGCGGACGACCTTGCCGGCGTCGACGTGTTCTACACGGGCATGCTCAGCGGCGGCACGGGAGCGACGGCGGGCGATCTCGGCACGTAGTCCGCGGACGAGGCGAGCGCGCTCGAGGCGTGGATCGCCGGGGGCGGGACCCTGATCCTCACCATCGACAGCACGGGCCTGCCCGGGGACGGGTTCGCCGACGTCTATGCGAGCTGGGGGACGTCGTTCGGGCTGAGCAACGTCGGCTTCGTCACCGATGACGGCAGCAACGGCCCGGACGTGCTGCATCCGCTGACCGACGGCGTGGCCACCTACGCTTGGGTGAACCCCACGACCTTCGAACTCGGCGATGACGCGCTCGTTCTGGGCACCAGCAGCGGTGCGGAGAGCTTTCTCGCCGTGCTCGAGCCGGCCACGGGCTTTGCCGACGGCGGCCGCGTGGTCGTGTTGGGCGACCACAACCTGTTCACCGACACGTTCATCGCCGACGTCGACAACGCTGCGCTCGCGGCCAACGTGGTCGGCTGGGCCAACGGCGAGTGCGGCAACACGCTGCTCGAAGAGGGGGAAGGCTGCGACGACGGCAACGAAGATGATGGGGACGGGTGCTCGGCGGCGTGCGAAGTCGAAGACGATGGCGGCACGTCGACCGGCGGTGACGGCGGCACGTCGACTGGCGGTGACGGCAGCACGTCGACCGGCGGCGATGGAAGCACGTCGACCGGTGGTGACGGCAGCACGTCGACCGGCGGCGATGGAAGCACGTCGACCGGTGGTGACGGCAGCACGTCGACCGGGCAGATCGAGACGGGCACTGCGGACGGTAGCGATTCCGCAGCGCCAACGACCGGCAGCTCCGCCGCCGAGGGGAGCTCCAGCGGCGACGGTGAAGGGGACGCCGACAGCGGCAGCAGTGGCTGCACGGTCGGCGGCGGGGCCTCTGCGTGGATGCCGTTGCTGTTCCTGCTCGGCGTCCGTCGCCGCCGAGGCGGTGCAGCCGGAGCGTACTAGGCGACCAGATCGAAGACGAGCACCTCGGCTTCGCCGCTTGCGATGAGGGAGAGGGCGCCCGCGTCGTCGGTGGCGAGGGCGTCGCCGGCCGACAGTGCATGCTCGCCCACCCGGACGGATCCGCGCGCGACGTGAATCCAGGCGCTGCGCCCGGCCTGAATCTCGTGCTGCACCGCCGCCCCGTCGGTCAAGACGCCCGCGAGCAGGCGTGCGTCTTGCTCGATGGGAATCGAACCGTCGTGCCCGTCGGGGCTCGCCACCACGCGCAGGCGATCGAGTCGGTCGTCGCGGGTGAAGTGTTGCTGGCCGTATCGCGGCGCGCCGCCGCGCCGGTTGGGCACGACCCAGATCTGAAGGAAGTGAACGCCTTCGGTCTTCGAGGCGTTGTACTCGCTGTGCCGGACGCCGGTGCCCGCGGACATGTGCTGCACGTCGCCGGGGCGAATGATCGAACCGTTGCCCATGGAGTCCTGGTGCTCCAGCGCGCCGTCGAGCACGTAGGTGATGATTTCCATGTCTTGATGCGGGTGCGTACCGAAGCCCGCGCCGGGGCTCACGCGGTCCTCGTTGATCACCCTCAGCGGACCGAACCCCATATGGGACGGGTCGTAGTAGTTCGCGAAGGAGAAGGTGTGGCGGCTGTCGAGCCAGCCGTGGTTTCCATGGCCGCGTTCTTCGGAGCGTCGGATCGAGAGCATCGGGTGTTCCTCACGTCGCAGCGTAGGGTCGCGCTCGCGTTTGGCAATCCGATGCTTTCGGATGCCGATCATCGGTTTTGTTGATGGAAGGGGGGCACGCGGCGCGCTTGAGCCGCTTTCTGCTGACTGTTCCAGGATGAGACACACACCGCTGCGTACGCAGGGACAGTGTTCCAACACCGTACAGATGCTGCTCGATCGAACGCACGCTGTGTCTTCGAGAGACATTGGCCGGCGGGCATTGGTTCGGCCAAGCGTCCGGAGTTCCCTCATGTGTCTTTTATGGACATGTTCTAGGGTGCCCCGGCGCGCGGTGTGGACGCGTTGGTTTCGTCGCGAAAGCCCAAGCGGAATGCTATCAACCCAGGATGGGTGGTCACCTCTCGCGGCTGACGCTGGATCAGCTCCGGGTCTGGGTCACGGTCGTGGAAGCCGGGAGCTTCTCTGCGGCTGGGCGTCGGCTGGGCAAGGTCCAGTCCGCGATCAGTCAGTCCGTTGCGACGCTCGAAGACACGCTCGGTGTATCCATCTTCGACCGCTCGGCGGGGCGCGGCCGGCTCACGGCCGAGGGGCAGGCCTTGATGCCCGAGGTCCGCGCAATCTTGTCCGCCGTCGGCCGGCTCGGTGGGCAAGCGCATGCGATCGCGGCCGGGACCGAGCCGGAGCTGTCCATCGTCTCCGACGCCGTCTTTCCCAGGGCGGTCATGGTCGAGCTGTGCCGTCGCGTTGCGACCCAGTTCCCGGCGCTCTCGCTGCGCATCGAGTCTGCGGTGCTCGGCGGTGTCGTCGACCGCGTCGTGTCCGGCGCCTGTAGCCTCGGCATCGTGGGCCAAGATGCCGCGCTGCCGGCGGGCCTGGACCGCGTCGCCGTGGGCGCGGTTCAGATGGTCCCCGTCGCGTCTGTGCGGCACCCGCTTGCAGGACGTCCTGCGCTTGGCTTGGACGCGCTGCAGGAACACGTACAGATCGTGCTGCAAGGTCCCGAGCCGACCACGCCCGACCGTGCCGTGCTCTCCACCCGCACGTGGCGCGTCGCCGACATCGGGACGAAGAGAGACATGATCGAAGCCGCGCTGGGCTGGGGCAACCTGCCGGCGCCGCAGATCGCCGAAGCGGTCGATCGCGGCGCTCTTGTTCCGCTCGACATCGCAGCGTGGGGCCCGGACCAGCATCGCCTCGCGCTCAGCGTCGTGCATCGACGAGAGCAAGGCCTGGGGCCGGCGTCACAGTGGGCCCTACGCACGCTGCAATCGCTGTGCGCCGAGCCCAACGCGGCCTGAGTCTACGTTGGCCTCAGTCGACGGTGCCGGCGCGACGAGGCCGGTCGCCGAGCGCATCGAGCACGCCGAAGACGACGCTTGCGGGGATGGAGCCCTCCACGCGGTACTCCGCAGGCGCGTCCGCGGCGGCCCCACACGACTCGATCGTGGTTGCCACGTCGTCGAGCGCGCCCTCGTGCTGGGCGTCGCCACACGTGACGACGACGCCGGATGCCTTCACGTCGATCCGCAGCGTCGGGTCGCCTTCGAAGGGTTCGTGCAGCGCGACGCGGCGCAGCGGGCTGGTGACGTCGGGGCCGAGCCCCAGCGCATCGACTCGCTCGGCGCGTGCCGAGCCCGTGGCAGCCAAGACGACCGCCGCGACCTCCCAGGAGGTGGCACGGTCGAAGACCAGGCTCAGGGTCCCGTGTGCGGTCCCCAGCGCCGTCGCCATGCCGTCGATCACGTGCTGCATGCCCGGTGGGCTGAGCAGCGCTGCGGCGGTGGCTTTCGGCCCCAACTCTTTGTGGCGGACGCCATCGATGACGATCGCCTCGGGACCGATGTAGACGACTTCACTCTGCCGAGGCACCTGGCCCTGCTTCAGAGCCGGCAGCCGAAGCCGTGACGGAGGCGAGAACGCTTTGGTGGGCTGAAGGTCCGGCGGGCCGTCGAACGCGAGCGAGCGGACCAGCGTGCGCGCCTCGTCGGCCGTCACGCCGGCCTCGACGAGCCAGCCGTGCAGGCCGACGAAGCCCACGGCTTCGAAGCCCAGTTCATGGGCGACGAACTCCTCGCGGGTGAAGATCGACGCGTCGAGCTTGCACGCGTCGTACACCGCGCCCGGGCGTTCCTCCGCGGGCAGGGTGGCGAAGCGCTTCACCGCTTTACGACGCCCGGGGCACACGGCGTCCTGGACCGCAGCCAGAGCGGGCCCTGCGTTCTTGCTCGCGCGGACCTCGTCGAAGCCCGGCATCGCAGCTTCGATCGGATGTGTCGCGCCCTGAGGCTTGGCCTCCCCAGCTTCCTCCCACGGCGCTGCCGGGATGTGCATGGTCGTGACGAGCAGATATCGCTCGCCGGGTCCGAGGTCGCACGTCTTCCACAGCGCTGCAGCGACGTACCCGGCAAAGTCGGGCAGGACCCCCCGCGCCGCGGACCAGCCCTCTTTGTTGGAGGCCAGCGTCTTCACGATGCCGTCGATCTTGGCAGCGTCGCACGAGGGGACGCGTGCCTTCTGCTGCTTGGCGGCGTCGACGGGGGCGGGGGACTGTTTGGGCGCCGACTCCTCGGAGGACGGACACCCACAAAGCAAGCCGCCCGCGACCCCGAGGCCGAAGGCCACGCGGAGCGCGAGCGGTCGCTGCGAAACGTCGTGCGTTCGCATGATGTGTTGCTAGCTGTCGCCCTTGATCTCGCCGCGGGCGAAGATCGACGCCACGTACGTGAGCACGTCGGTCGCGGAGATTTCATCGTAGCCGTAGTTGCGGATGAGCCGCTGCTTGACCACTTCGATCTTCTCTTGCGCTTCCTTGTCGACCACGTTCGAGACCAGTGAAGTGAGCTTGATGCTGTCCTTTTGGTCCTCGAACAGCTTGAGCTCGAGAGCCTTGTACAGCCGCTCGTTGGTGCGGAAGTCGAACTGCTTGCCTTCGATGGCGAGCGCGCCGATGTAGTTCATGATCTCGCGGCGGAAGTCGTCCTTGCGGGACTCGGGAATGTCGATCTTCGTCTCGATCGACCGCATGAGCCGCTCATCGGGCTCTTCGTCCTGGCCCGTGTACGGGTTTTTGACCTTCTCGCGCTGCGTGTACGCCTTGACGTTGTCGATGTAGTTGCCACACAGACGCGCGATTGCGTCTTCGTCGGCCGAGATGGCGCGCTGGACCTCGTTCTTGACGATGTCCTCGTACTCCTGCTTCACGACCGCGAGCAGGTCTGTGTAGCGCTTGCGGTCGTCCTCGTTGGTGATGAGGCTGTTGTTGCGCAGGCCGCTCTCGAGCTCGTTCATCACCATGAACGGGTTGATGCTGGTCTGGCCCCGCTCGGACACGAGGCAGTTGGCCAGCTTGTCCTGGACGTAGCGGGCGGAGATGCCGTCCATGCCCTCGCGCGAGGATTCCTTGCGCAGCTCCTTGACCGTGTCCTGCGTGAAGCCGGGCAGGGTCTTGCCGTCGTAGAGCTTGAGCTTCTGCAGCAGGGTGAGCTGGTGCTTCTTGGGCTCTTCGAGGCGGGTGAGGATGGTCCACATCGCCGCCATCTCCAGGGTGTGCGGGGCGATGAAGCGGCCGCGCACCTTCTTGGGGTTGTAGTCCTTGACGTAGATCTTGGTCTCTTCGGCGAGCTTGGTGATGTACGGGATGTCGATCTTCACCGTACGGTCGCGAAGCGCCTCCATGAAGCGGTTCTCCAGCAGCCGCTGGTACTCCGCCTCGTTGGTGTGGCCGATGATGACCTCGTCGATGTCGGTCTGCGCGAACTTCTTCGGCTTGATCTTCTGCTCCTGCGTGGCGCCGAGCAGGTCGTAGAGGAACGCGACGTCGAGCTTGAGAATCTCGACGAACTCGATGATGCCGCGGTTGGCGACGTTGAACTCGCCGTCGAAGTTGAAGGCGCGCGGGTCGGAGTCGGAGCCGAACTCGGCGATGCGGCGGTAGTTGATCTCGCCGGTGAGCTCGGTGCTGTCCTGGTTCTTCTCGTCCTTGGGCTGGAACGTGCCGATGCCGACGCGGTCCTGCTCCGAGATGAGCAGGCGGCGCACGCGGATGTACTTGATGACCTCGGACCAGTCGCCGTTGTGGCGCTGCATCAGCTCCGCGAAGATGTACCGGCAGGCCGGGTTGAGCTCACCCTTGATGTGGGGACGGAAGCCGTCCTTCTCCAGGCCCAGCTCGGTGATCGCCTTCTCGCGCCACTCGGGCGGAATGAGCTTCAGCGGCTCTTCGTGCATCGGGGAGGGGAAGATCTCTTGGCCCGCGATGAGGTGGCGCAGCTCTTCGGGCAGCACCCACTCGTACGTGTACATCGCGCCCTGTGGGGTGCGGCTGTACTCCTCGATGCCGATTTTGAGCAGGCGCGCGATCGTCGACTTTGCCGAGCCGACGGGGCCGTGCAGCAAGATGATGCGCTTTTCGGTGCCGTAGCGCATGGCCGCGGCCTTGAGCACCGAGACGAGACGCATCAGGGGGATGTCGAGCCCAAAGATGGCATCGCGGCCGCCATGCGCCTCGTCGTCGAAGAAGTTGTAGTGGATGATCTTTTTCTTGTTGTCGACGTACTCCTCGGTGCCGTGCGAGATGAGCATGTCGTACAGACGCTCGTGCGCCGTCCGGGCGATCCGGGGGTTGTCGCGCACGAGATCGAGGTACTCCTCGAAGGTGCCGGACCAGTGCAGGTCCTCGTAACGCTTGAAGTCTTGGAGCGCGGCAATCCGTTCGACGAGCTTCGTCATGATGTACGTCGACGGTAGCACGCAGGGGGTCTGCGTTGCGCCGTGAGGACGCGAAAAGCGCAAAGGGCGCGGGTCCCCAAGTGGGCCACGGCCAGCACTCCACCACCGGCCGCCAGGGGCCTCGGTGCCGGAATCCGACTTTTTCTGGCAAGGCTGTAAGAGCCCGGCGGCGGCGTCCGTCAGCAGGGTCGAAGGTTCATCATGAGCGAAGCCGAATCCTGTTCCTGCAAGAGCTGCCCGTCCACGTGTTCCTGCGAGTCCAACGCGCCGCAGAGCCCGAAATGCTGCTGTGGAGACTCCTGCACCTGCGGCGGAACCTGCGCCTGCCCCGCGTCGTGCGGCTGCACCAAGGCGAGCTAGTCTGACGCCGTGAAGGCACTGCGAACCGCCGTTGCGGAGGCGCTGCGAACCCATCGAGCCGAGCTCGAAGCGTTCGTCGGCGCCCGCGTGCCAGCGTCCGACGTCGAGGACGTCATGCAGGTGGCGGCCGTGCGAGCGCTCGAGCGGGCCGAGTCGCTGCACGATCCAGCCCGCGTCCGCGCGTGGCTGTTTCGGCTGCACCGCAACGTCGTCGTCGACGCCGTACGCTCCTCGAAGAGCCGCGACCGCCTGGGCGAGAGGGCGCAGCGAGAGCTCGCCGCCAACGAGCCGGTCGAGTGGCCCAAACCGCTGACCGACGACCTTTGCGGATGCAGCATCGCGCAGGCCCGCCTGGTCGGAGAAGGCTACGCGTCGATCCTGGAGATGGTGGACTTTGGCGATGCCACCGTCGCCGAAGCGTCGGCGAAGCTGGGCATCTCGGCCAACAACGGCGCCGTTCGGCTGCACCGGGCCCGCCGAGCGCTGCGCAAGCGCATGCTGGAGCACTGCGGCGTGACCAGCGTTCGCGAGTGCGCGGAGTGCCGCTGCGTCGACGACGGCTGCTGCGCTTGAGCTGCTGCGCCTGAGCGTCTAGCAGCCTGTGGTGCAACCAGTCACGCCGACTCGCTCGTCCTTTTCGCTCCTGGCGGTGTCGCCAAAACTTGCGGTATGCCCGATCCGCGCTTCGGCTCCTACCCAGGAGCGAAAAATCCTTCGCGATCCGCCGCGCTGGGTTGCACCACAGGCTGCTAGGGAACCGGCTGACCCGGTGCCCACGGCGCGCCGGCGTCCCGAAGTCGCGCCTCGAAGGCTGGGACGTCCTTGTCGACCAGCTGATTGAGCTGGGCGCGAACCGCTTCGAAGCCGCGTTCGGCCTGCTCCAGGTTCTTCGCGTGGGCGGGCGTCGGACCGTACGTGGAGTCCAGCGTCCCCTCGGAGGCGAACCCGAGACGGTCGCCAACGGTGGGTGCCTGGCGCTTGTTCAGCTCGCCCTTCGTGGGGCTTCCGTAGAGCGCGACCCGAAGGTCTTCGAGCTTCGTGCGGAGTCGGTCGAGCTCGTCATCGAGTCCCTCGGCGCCCCGCGAACGGTCGAGCGCCTGCTCCAGCCTCTCGAGGCGCTCGTGCGTCTCTTTCATCGTAGCCGAGGCCGCGGAGAGGCCGCGCGAGAGCGTGGCGATACGCTTCCAGAATGCCGCGACCGCCTTCGGATCGGCGCTGGGCAGGGCGCCGCCCTTGCGTAGCGGCACCACGTCGAGCTTGACCGGCCCGGCGAGCTCGACGGTCTTGCCGTCTTGGCGCTTCGAGAGGGTCACGGTGTACTGGCCCGGCCCCACGAGCACGCCCTCGGGCGGCTTGGGCTTGGCGTAGGCGTAGGAGGGCTTGAGTCCGATCGCCTGTTCGGCCGGAAACCGAAGGTCCCACGTGACGCGGTGCATGCCCTTGGTCGTGGGCCCGTACAGGCGGCGCACGACCTCGCCCGCGGCGTCGCGAACGGTCAGGATGACGGCGGGTGCCCGCTCGCGCTTCTCGGCATCGATGGCCTCGTACCCCGCGAACGCGGCGCTCTTGCCCTTGGCGATGCTCTCGAGCTCCTCGCCCCGGCGCACCTGGTTCTTCGTGCGCAGGTCATCGGCGAGGTAGTAGGTCAGGGCGGCGCCGAAGGGGGGGTTGTCGGCGGCGTAGTAGCCATTGCCCTGCGAGGCCTTCTTCTCGCGCCGCGAGCCCATGTTCTGGCGCTGGATGTACCAGTGCGCCTTGCGGGGCTTGAACAGCAGCGCGGACGCCTCGAGCGCTTTTTCGTCGATCTCGCGCAGCGGCGAGTAGTCGTCGAGGATCCAAAATCCGCGGCCGAACGTGGCGCCGACGAGGTCGTCTTCGCGGCGATGAATCGCGAGGTCGCGGAACGAGATGGTCGGGGTTCCGCCGGCGAGCTTGGTCCATCGCTCGCCGCCGTCGACCGTGAAGAACAGGCCAAACTCGGTGCCCGCGAACAGCAAGTCCTTGCGAACGTGGTCCTGCACGACACGCCACACGAGGTGCCGCTTGGGCAGGTCGCCCGCAATCGACGTCCAGCTCTTGCCGCGGTTGCGGCTGACCAACAGGTACGGCTTGAAGTCACCGCCCTTGTGGTTGTCGAGCGCGACGTAGACGGTATCGGCGTCGAACAGGTCGGCCTTGATGTCGTTGACGAAGGCGCGCTTGGGCACGCCGGGCAGGCGAGAGACCTCGATCTTGGTCCAGCTCTGGCCTCCGTCTTGCGAGACCTGAATCAGTCCGTCATCGGTGCCTGCGTACAGCAGACCCGCCTCGACGGGCGACTCTGCAAGCGAGGTGATCGTGTTGTACTGGGACATCGCGTAGAGGTCCCAGGGCGCGTCGTAGCTCCACGTGCGGCCCATGTGCGGGATGTTCATCCGCTCTTCGTCGCGCGTGAGGTCGCCTGAAATGGCCGTCCACGCGTCGCCCCGGTTGTCCGAACGCCACACCCGCTGCGAGGCGAAGTACAGGCGCTTGGGATCGTGCGGGCTGACGAGGATTGGCGAGTCCCAGTTGAACCGGTTTTGCGCCTGTCCTTCGGCCACCTGGGGCTGGATGAACACGCGCTCGCCGGTGGTCAGGTCGACGCGATACAGGTGCCCTTGCTGCGACTCGGCGTAGAGGATGTCGGGGTTCCCAGGCTCGGTCGCAGGCTGGTGTCCGTCGCCGCCCAGAACGACCTTCCAGTCGGCGTTGCGAATGCCGTGCGCGCTGTCGGTGCGCGACGGGCCTCCTTGGGTGTTGTTGTCCTGGGTGCCGCCGTAGACGTTGTAGAAGGGAGCCGCGTCGTCGAGCGCGACCTTGTAGAACTGGGTGATCGGCAGGTTGTCGATGAAGCGCCAGTTCTTCGCCAGGTCGAAGCTCTCGTACAGGCCGCCATCGGTCCCCACGAGCAGGTAGTCCGGGTCGGTGGGGTGGAACGTCAGCGAGTGGTTGTCGGAGTGCTTGAAGTCCTCCGCCATGATGCGGAACGTCTTGCCGCCGTCGTCGGAGACGCGCATGCGGACGTCGGCCAGGTAGATCCGGCCCTCGGCGTGCGGGGAGGCGTAGAGCTCTTGGTAGTAGTGCGGGCCGGTGCCGCCGGCGACGGTGTCGGAGCGCTTCTCCCACGATGCGCCTCGGTCGGTGGAGCGGAATACCGCGCCCTTGCGAAGGTCCAGCTCGATGGCGGCGTAGAGCACGTCGGGGTTCTGCGGCGAGATGGCCAACCCGATCTTGCCCATGTTGCCGTCATCGATCGGCGCGGGGCTGGGGCGAAGCGTGGCCGCCTCGTCGGTCGGCTTGGCAGGTCCGTCGGGGTCGCCGGGCAAGCCCTTGGTCAGTCGCGTCCACGTCTCGCCCCCGTCTTCGGACTTGTGCAGGCCCGACTCGGGGCCGCCGCCGACGTAGCCGGCGACGGTGCGGTGCCGCTGCCAGGTCGCCGCGTAGAGGACGTCGGGGTTGCGCGGGTCGAGGACGAGGTCGGTGACGCCGGTCCACGGCCCCGCCTTGAGGACGCGCGTCCACGTCGTGCCGCCGTCGGTGGTCTTGTACAGACCACGCTCGCCACCCGAAGACCACAGCGGGCCCTGAGCCGCGACCCAGACCGTGTTCGGGTCCTTGGGGTGCACCAGGATCTTCGAGATGTGCTCGCTCTTCGTCAGCCCGACGTTGGTCCACGACTTGCCGCCGTTGTCGGAGCGGTACACGCCATCGCCGAAGCCGACGTGTCGGCCGCCCACGTTCTCCCCGGTGCCGACCCACAGCACGTGGGGGTTGGACGGGTCGACCGTGATGCAGCCGATCGAGTAGGAGCCCTGGCCGTCGAACAGCGAGGTCCAGGTCGTGCCGGCGTTGTCCGTCTTCCACACGCCCCCCGAGCCGACGGCCACGTACCACGTGTTCGGGTTGCCGGGCTCGAAGGCGACGTCGGCGATGCGTCCGGACATGAATGCTGGTCCAATGTTGCGCAGGGAGAGCCCCGCGAACGTGCTCGGGGACATCGCGCCCTGCGCTTCGGGTGGCTTCGCCTGCTTGGCCGGCCGCGTCGCCGCGCACGCGAGCAGCAGATAGAACGACCACGACAGCATGTGAACGAACCGGCGCATGGCCGAGGGCCTATCACGGCTGCACCGGCACGTCAGCGGGCCGGACGACGTCTTTTGCAATCGGGTTGCAGGACGCAGCGTGCCCTTGTTATGGAACCCAACCGGCGGGGTACGCCGGCGCCCGTTCGCCATGATCGAACTCGACAGCGTCGTGATGGAGTTTTCGGGGCGGCGCGTGGTGGACGAGCTGTCGCTGAAGGTCGACGCCGGCGCCGTCTACGGCCTGCTCGGCCCCAACGGCGCTGGAAAATCGACCACCATCAATCTCGTGACCGGCTTGCTCGCGCCGACGTCGGGCACGATCCGAGTCGGAGGAATCGACGCCGTGGCCGAGCCGCAGCGGGCCCGCGGGCAGCTCGCCTACGTCTCAGAGTCGGTCGCCCTGTATCCGCATTTGTCAGGCGTCGAGAATCTGCAGCTGTTTTCCACGCTCGCGGGCAAGTCGCTCGACGCGCCGGCGTGTCGAGCGTCGCTGGAGCGCGCTGGCCTTCAGCGCGACGCCCATGCCCGGCGCGTGGCGACATATTCCAAAGGCATGCGGCAGAAGGTCGGCCTGGCGATCGCGCTCGCCAAGGACGCGCGGGCGATCGTCTTGGACGAGCCATCCTCCGGACTCGATCCCAGCGCGGCCGCTGAGCTGACCGACCGCATTCGCGAGCTCGCCGACGACGGCCTCGCGGTGTTGATGGCCACGCATGACCTGTTCCGCGCTCGGGAGAGCTGTGACTCGATCGGTCTGCTGGTCGGCGGCGTGTTGCAAGCGCAGTGGGCCGCGAACGAACTCGACGATCGCGCGCTCGAGTCGGCGTACCTGGAGCGGGTCGGCCGTGATGCGGATCGGACCGCGTCGAGTCGCGATGAGGCCTGACATGCTCGGCGTGCTCGTGCGAAATGAGTGGCGCGGCATGCTCCGCGACGGGCGGGGTGTGGTGCTCATCGCGCTGACGCTGCTGCTGGGGATCGGCGCGGCGTGGGCCTCGGCGTCGTCGCACGCGCGTGCAGAACGGGCGCATGCTCGCGCCACCGAAGCCGCGCGCACGGCGTGGAACGAGCGCAAGGTCGACAACCCCCACGCCCGTGCGCACTTCGGGGACTTCGTCTTCCGGCCCAGCGGACCCGCGTCTCATCTCGATGCAGGCGTGCAGGCCGTGACCGGTCGGGTCGTCTACACCGAAGCGCATCGACAGAACGCTGCGGTGCACCGAGCGCAGCGCGGGGCATCCGCCCTGCTGCGCTTCTCTCGTCTGGAGCCGTCGATGGTGCTTCAGCACCTCGCACCGCTCGTCTTGGTGCTGCTCGGCTTTGCGACCGTTGCGTCCGAACGCGAGAGTGGCCGCCTGCGCCTGCACTGGGTCCAGGGAACCAGCATGGGGTCGCTGCTGCTCGCGAAGTCGCTGGCGCTGTGGAGCGTTGGCGTGGGGCTGGCGCTCGTGGTGCTGGGGGTGCACGTGTCGCTTGCCGAGGCGATCGACCTCGGACGTACGGGGGCGTTCTTCGCCCTGCACGCCGGCGCGCTGTGGATCGTTGCGGTCACGGTCGTGGGGGTGTCCGCCGGTGTGCGTTCGTCCGGAGCCGCCGCGGCGCTCCTGCTTGCGCTCTGGGTGCTCTCGGCGATCGTGCTGCCGCGACTGGCCGTCATGGTCGCAAGTGCGGCCGAGCCCTTGCCGGACCGAGACGCGTTTGCTGCCGCCATGGCCGAAGATCGGAAGAAGGGCCTGGACGGACACAACCCACAAGACGAGCGGGCCAAGGCGCTCGAACGGAAGATTCTGGCCGAGTACGGCGTCGACACGCCCGAAGAGCTCCCCGTGATCTTGTTCGGCTTGTTGGCGCAGGCGGACGAAGAGTACGGCGCGCGGGTGTGGGATGAGCACTTCGGCGCCCTGCAGGCGCAGCTGCGAACGCAGGCCGACATCGTGGGGACGTTCTCCGTCGTCAATCCGCTGCAGGCCACCGATCGACTGTCGATGGCAATCGCCGGCACGGGTCTGGAGAGTCACGTGGACTTTCTGCGGAAGACCGAGGCGTACCGTCGCACGCTCATTCGCACGCTGAACGAAGGGCTCGCGTACGACGTGAAGCGGGCCGATGACGGCACGCTGAAGCCGGCGGCGACGGCCGAGTTCTACGCTGGCTTTGAGGCGTTCGACTACGTGCCGCTGTCGCTGGAGGAGCAGCTACGGCGGCGTTGGCTCGATCTGCTCGCGCTCCTGGGCTGGATGCTCGGGTCCACGGCTGCGCTGCTCATGGTCGCGCGTCGGCTGCAACGTCGGGGGCTGACGTGATCAAAGCTGCCCTGCGTCTGCAGGTCCGCACCGTGCTGCGGTCGCCCGCGCGGCTGCTCGGCGTCGTGTTCGTCCTTGCGGTCGGCTTGTTTGTGGTTTGGCAGGGCGGGCAAGACGTCGCGCGCTGGAACGAGGCGATCGCGCAGGGGCGCCGGGCCGAAGCGGAGACCATCGAAGAGGCGCGCGCTCTCTTGAAGGCGGGCGAGGCCGGACCCGCGCAGCGACCATGGGTGGACCTGCATCGCGCTGCCTGGCAGGACCGGTACGCGGCGGTGCGCCTTGCCAAGCGACCCGCGCCGCTGGCCGGCATCGCGTTTGCGTCGGCGGACGCTACTCCCGCCGTCCAGCGCATCGATCGCCGCGCAGATCCGATGATCGCCGCGGGGAGCCGCATCGAGAATCCCGCGCTCGTGGTGACGGGAGGACTCGATCTCGTCACGGTGCTTTCGCTGCTGCTTCCGCTGTGCGTCGTCGCGCTCGGTGTCGACGTTGGCGGCTACGAACGCGCCAGCGGCGTGCTGTCTCTGGTTCGAGTGCAGTCCGGCGACGACCTGCGCTGGATTCGGGCTCGTTGTATCGCGGTGGGCGTGCTCGTCGCAGGGCTGGGGCTTCTGCTGGTGGTCAGTGCGACGGTCGTACTCGGCGGCGCGGCGGAGGACGCTCTTCGGTTCAGCGCCCTCGTGCTTGCCTACGTTGCGGTGTGGACCGCATTGATGAGCCTCGTCGCCACGGTTGCGCGACACCCCAGCCATGGCGCCATCGCGCTGGGGGTCGCGTGGATGGCGTTGTGCGTCCTCGTTCCGGCGGTCGCAGCCGAGCGGTCGGCTTCGCTGGTCGCCGAGGACTTCGCGCTGGACTTGACGGTCGAGCGACGTAACGCGCGAGGCCGGGCTGCCGAGCTCGATGCGGACGCGGTGTGGTCCGTGGTCACGGCGCGGTTCCCTTCGCTCGCCGCGGAGGCCACGTCGCCGGATCCGAGCGTCGCTGACGACGCGCGCGACGTGGTCCGGCTCGTCGATCTCGAGGCGCGTCTCGGGGCGCGCGAGCAACGTGGCGGCGCGCAGCGGCAGCTCGTCGAGCGCGCCAGCATCTCGACGCCGACGGTGGCGTTTGCCAGCGCCCTCGAGCGCTTGGCTGGACGTGGACCCGTCGCGTCGCTCGCCTTTCGCCGCGCCGTCATCGAAGCGGCCGCCGCACGCGCAGAGGAAACCTTGGCTCGCCGGCTTCGGGACGTGCCGCTGGGCCTTTCGGACTTCGACGCGCTCGTCGCATCGAGCCCGACGCACGTTGAGCCGCCGGCGCCTGGGATCACGTTCGAACTCGCGATCTTGCTCGGGTGGACGCTGGCGCTGCTCGGTGCGGGGGCCTGGCTTGGCCGCAGACCATCGCGCTAGCGCAGCGTGTCGACCGCCGTGGCGCGCAGGCGATACAGGCTCACAAGCTCGCCTTCGTCGTATTCGGGACCCACCTCCAGCGTCCCCACCACGCGCACGACGCCGTCGAACCACGGGTCGAGCGGCGGACCGTCGACGGTCACCACGACCGCCTCGTGGATCTCGGGTGGGTCCCCGAAGCAGCAGCCCCACACCGACTTGACGAGCAGGAGCTCATCGAACGCGCCTTCGACCAGGTAGCCACCCATGGCGACCTTCGTCCCGCCGAGCGCCTGCACGGGCTCGGGCAGCGCAGCGCCCGGCTCGAACGCCACCTCGGTCAGCTGTCCCCACCGCACGCGCGCGTAACCTTCGGGGCGCGGACCAAACGAGGGGGCGTTTGCCTGCCCGTGCTCGGTCGCCTCGTAGAGCTCTCGCAGCAGCGTTGCGGACTGCTGGCGAAGCGCCCGGCGCCGAACGACGCCGGCGGTGGCATGGGCGCCCTTGAAGGTGGAGGCCGCTTCGAGCAGCTCGCGAATGGCTGCTTGGGCGGCTGGCTTGCGGCGTTCGGGCTTGCCGATGTCTTCCGCGTCGAGGGCGTCGAGCAGGACCTGGACGAGCTCGGATTCGACGGCGCCTGCGGGGTCGTGCGAGACGTCGTCGAGCGTGTCGTAGACGACCGCGCGCAAATCGGGGCGCGCGGCCTTGGCCACCCGCGGGGCGCGAAACTCCCGGGGGGCGTCACGGGGCTGCGCGGACTCGTCCTTGGGGCAGCCGCCCCCGAACGCAAGGGCGAGCGCGAGCGGCACGGTGACGGGGCGCTTCACAGTCGCATCATTCCACTTCGCTCAGCAGCGTGGCCACGTCGTCCCCGAACGCCCGCAGACCGGGCATCAGGCCCGCGCAGGCACCGGCTGCGACGACGGCGAGCACGGCCAGCCCTTCTCCCCACACCAGCCGTGCCGGGTCGGGGCCGAACCCAACCGCGTGCTCGATGCGGCCCCCTCCGATCCAGAGCAGACCGTGGGCGAGGAGCGCGCCCAGTACGGCGCCGCCGAGGGTGAGCACGGCCGCTTCTGCAACGCTCATCGCCACGATGGTGCGGCGCGGCAGCCCCAGGGCCCTCAGGAGCGCAAACTGTCCTTTGCGGGCATGCGTCGAGAGATAGCTCGACGCGAAGATCGAGGTGATGGAGACGATGCTCACCAGCCACGCGACCCACAAGAACAGCGCGTCGAGTCGACCGACCAACGAGAGCAGGCGGCGCACTTCCGTGGCCACGTGGGCAACCTGCAGATCGGACCGCTGTCGAAGCTCGCCCAAGAGCGTGGCGGTGTGAACGCCCCTGCGCGGGAACAAAAGCACCGCGCTCACCCCGGGCGTACCGCCCGCGTGTTCATCCATCGCCAGGAACGTGTCGAGATGGATCAGCACCACCTCGTCCAGCGCGGTTCCCGTCTCCTCGAGCACGCCGACGACCTCCCACAGCGTCTCGTGCTCGTGCGCCATCGCCCCGTCTTCGACGCCGTGCGACAGCTCGACCTTGTCCCCGACGCGAACGCCGATCGCGTCGCGGACCCCGACCCCGATCACGGCCTCTCGAACCCCCGCGGCGGGCGGCCCGAACGAACGTCCGACCGCGAGCTTGTCCTTCGGTCGCGAGGCAGCGGGGTGGGGGAAACGCTCGTCGAAGAAGGCCTCCGTCGTGGCAACGACGCGGTGGCCCCGGAAGGAGTCTCCCACCGCATACGGCACGGCGAGCGCCGTGGAGCGATGCTCAGCCAGCTCGCGGACGGTCGAACGGGGAATCACGCCGGGGCTCTCACCTTGGTGAAACACCGCGTTGAGCACGAGCTGCTGCGCGGACCCGGGCGCGCCCACGACCAGCCCGTAGTCGCGGCCGGGCGCCTCGAACCGCTGTCGCAGGTCGCTTTGCACAAGCAAGACCACGCACACCACACACACGCCCAGCGCGACACCCAGGCCGTTGAGCACCGTGGCGACCCACCGCCACCGCAGGCCCCGCAGGATCAGGTCCCACGGCGTCATGCGGACTCCGCCGAGGGCGTGGTGATGAGGTCTTCGAGTCGTATGACGGTGTCGAATCGAGCCTGGACCTCGCGCTCATGCGTC
The DNA here is from genome assembly GCA_039024335.1 of Myxococcota bacterium. Taxonomy (GTDB): domain Bacteria; phylum Myxococcota_A; class Polyangia; order Nannocystales; family Nannocystaceae; genus CAJXVA01. The sequence goes on along the minus strand of JBCCQM010000012.1, from coordinate 10,891 downwards.
ACGAGGACGACGGTCGTGCCGTGGCGCTCGGCGATGTCGTGCAGCAGCGTTATCGTGCCGTCGGTGCGCGCGGGGTCGAGGCTCGCGGTCGGCTCATCCGCGAGCAGCAACCCCGGTTCGGCTGCGAGCGCGCGGGCAATGGCCACGCGCTGGCGTTCGCCGACCGAAAGCTCGGTCGGGCGGCCTGAAGCCCGCGCTGCCACCCCGACCTGCTCGAGCAGCGCGCGGGCGCGTTCGCGGGCGGGCGCCCGAGCGATGCCTGCGACGCTGGCCGCGAGGGCGACGTTTTCCAGCGCGGTGAGGGCCGGAAGCAGCCGCGCGGTCTGAAACACCAGGCCGATGTTGCGGGCGCGAAACGCATCGCGCGCGGTCTCTTCGAGGTCGGTCAGCGTGGTCTGGCCGACGGTGACGCGGCCCGCAGAGGGGTGGCGCAGGCCGGCGAGAACGTGCAGCAGCGTGGTCTTGCCCGAGCCCGATGCGCCCGCAATGCACACCCGCGCCGAAGGCTCGACCCGCCATCGCGGGATCGAGAACAAGGTCTTCGAAGCTGCGCCCGGCCGGGGGAGTCGAACGACGAGTTCTTCGACCTGCACCCCCAACATCGGCTCAACGTCGGTTCTTGGAGGCGGCGCCGTCGGTCAACCGCGCGCGGGTGCGGCGTCGAGAAAGCGGACGGGCGCGCCGGCGCTGCGCTGCGCGAGCGCTTCGTCGCGAACGACGAGCTGGCCGCGGATGACCGTGTGGATGGGCCAGCCCGTGACCTTCACGCCGTCGAAGGGCGTCCATCCGGCTTTGCTGGCGATCCACGGCGTCTCGATCGTGCGTGAGGTCTGGAGGTCCACGATGGTGAAGTCTGCATCGTAGCCCAGCGCGATGCGCCCCTTGTTCTGGATTCCGAAGATCCGCTGCGGACCGGCGCTGGTCAGGTCGACGAACCGCTGCAGCGAGAGGCGGCCCTGTGCCACGTGGTCGAGCATCAGCGGGACCAGCGTTTGGACGCCCGGCATGCCCGAGGGGCTGGCGGGGTACGGCTTGGCCTTTTCCTCGAGCGTGTGCGGCGCGTGGTCGGATCCGAGGACATCGAACAGGCCGGCTTCGACACCGCGCCACAGGGCGCGCCGATGCACTTCATCGCGGATCGGCGGGTTCATCTGAGCGTGCGTGCCCAGCCGCTCGTAGCACTCGGGCGCGCTCAGCGTGAGGTGCTGCGGCGTCACTTCACAGGTCGCAAAGTCCTTCGCATCGGCGAGCAGCGGAAGCTCGTCGGCGGTGGTGACGTGGAGGATGTGAACCTTCCGTCCCACGGCGCGGGCGATCCTCAGCGCGCGCTCGGTCGCGAGTCGGGCGGTCTCGACATCACGCCACTGCGCGTGGGCACTGGGCACGCCCGCCATCTCCGCGATCCCGTGCCGGGCGCGGAGGCGGGGCTCGTCTTCGGCGTGCATGGCTACGCGGCGGTGCCCCGTGCAGAGGGCTTCGCGAATGCTCTCGTCGTGCTCGACGAGCAGGCCTCCGGTCGACGAGCCCATGAAGATCTTGACGCCGCTGCAGCCCGGGAGCCGCTCGAGTTCGTCCAGCTGCTTGATGCTTCGGTCGGTCGCGCCGACGAAGAAGGCGTAGTCACAGTGGGCGCGGCCCTCGGCCCGTCGAAGCTTCTCGGCGAGCGCGTCGGCGGTGTCCGTGGGCGGCTTCGTGTTGGGCATCTCGAAGATCGCCGTCACGCCGCCGAGCACGGCGCCGCGCGTGCCGCTCTCGAGGTCCTCCTTGTGCTGGAGTCCCGGCTCGCGAAAGTGGACCTGCGAATCGATGACGCCCGGGAGAACGGTCAGCCCCTGCAGGTCGACGACCTCGGCCGCCGTCGCAGTGCCGAGCGAGCCCAGCGCAACGGTTCGACCACCGCGGATGCCAATGTCCACGCGCTGCAGGCCCGAGGGCGTAAAGACCTCGCCGCGGGTCAGGAGAAGGTCGTAGGTCTCCGTCACCGACGTGCTCCCGGCCGGGGCCATGCATCTTCGTGGACTTGCATCGAGGCGGAGCCTGGCGCAGGGGTGCACTATTTGCAATTCGATTGCGTATGGCGCGGCTCGCTCAGCGCGGGCGCCGGACCTCATCGGGGGTGGCCGGGGGGTCGAAGGTGAAGGCGCCGCGTTCGAGCGTCGACAGCCGGGCGTCGTAGAACCGAAACAGCGACTTCCGCGAAAAGCGTGCGCCCCGGGTCTTGTGGCTCTTGGGCGCGGTGAACTCGATGATCGGGTGCTCATCGGTGTTCAGCGGGACGCCGGAGACGGGCGTCCAATCCCCGACGTACCAGGCCACGACGTCGTCGGCGTGCCGCAGCGCAAAGTCGCGGCTGACCGGCGGTGCGCGACGGTGCTCGAACTGAGCATCGAGCTCGGCCCGGACGAGATGTCGCTTGTCATCGACACCGACGAGTGCAAACAGAGGCCGGCGTCCATGACGGGACAGCTGCCAGATCGCGACGTGCTCGAACACCTCACCGAGGCTTGCCGCGATGATCTCGAACTCAGCGGGACCGATCTGCCATCCGGGGAGCCACAAGCAGAACACGCCGTCCTCGCTCAGTCGGGCGCGAACGGCTTCGAAGTGTTCGACCGTGTACAGGTAGCCGGTCTTGCTCTCCCAGGGCACGAAGAGGTCGGAGACGATGACGTCGTAGCGAGCGTCTTCGCTGCCGAGGACGCGGCGGCCGTCGTCGACGATCAAGCGCACCCGTGGGTCGTCGAGCAGGCCACCGTTCACGTCGGCGAAGTAGCGCGCCGCCTCGACGACTTCAGGGACCAGCTCCATCACGGTGATGCGGTCCACGTCCGGATGGTCGAGCGCCGCGCTCGCCGTGGTCCCGGTGGCGAGGCCGATAAAGGCCACGGTCTGCGGGTCGTCGTGGAGCAGGAGCGGGAAGTAGCCCTGACGAAGCTCCATCGCGCCCGAGCGCTTCGACCCGAGGCCGTAGTGGACGTTCTGCCGGATGTGCAGGTTGTCGCTGTCTTTGTCTCGCGTGACGTCGGTCCAGCCGTACGCGCCCGAGAACCGCACAACGAGCATCTCGTCGGAGCGGACGCCGTCAACCTTTGAAAACGATCGCGTCAGGCCGGCGACGAGCACACCGCAGACCAGCACCGCCGCGGCGCCGCGCCAGCGCTTCTGTGCGCGGGTCAACGAGACGACGGCGGCGAGCATCAGATACGTGCTCGCGACCACGGCGAACGACCACCACAGGCCCACCGCGGGCAAGAGCACGAAGCTGGCCGAGATGGCCCCGGCCGCCGCCGCGATGGTGTTCGCCGTGGTGAGCCGGCCGACGATCGAACCGGGGCGGCTGTCGGCGCCCGCGAGCGTCCACGACAGCGGCAAGATGATGCCCATCGCGAGCATCGGGACCAGCACGACGGCCGCAACCATCCCCGTGGCACCGAGCATGTACGCGTAGAACGTCTCGCCTCTGGAGAACGCGCGGAGCCCTTGGACGTCGACGAAGAGGGCCACCGACAGCGGGATGGCAACCGCTGCGAGCAGGGCGGAGACCACCAGAAGGCGTCGAGCGTCGACGCGGCCCATCAGCACGGATCCTGCGAACGAGGCGAGGGCGAGCGCAACCAGCACCACGAGCAAGATGGCGGCGAAGGTGTACGTGCTGTTGTGGAAGACGAGCGCGAACAGCCGCGCGTAGAGCACCTGGGCGGCGAGCGTGCCGAACCCCGAGATGGCGGAGGCAAGCATCCACAGGCCCACGCGGTCGGCGGGGTCCTCCGAAGCGGAAGGCGCGGCTTGGGGCTGCACGAAGCGCTCGCGGAGAAGCCACGCGACGAGCCCGACCGAGATCGACAGGCACGCCGCGGCCCAGCTCGTCGCCACGACGCCCAGCGGCGCGAGCAGCCACAAGCTCGACCCGACCACGCCGACCACCGCGCCGATGAGGTTGACGGCGTACATTCGAGCGACGCGCGTGGTTCCCCCGCCGTCGCCCGCGATGGCTTGCGCGACGAAGGGAAGGCTCGCGCCCAGGGCGGTCGTCCCTGGGAGCAGCAACAGCACCACCGCGATGAAGCGAGCCGGGCCCGTGGAGACGGCCTCGGGAAGCAGCGAGAGGCACCCCGGAACGGCGAACGCCCACGCGCCCGCCGCAAACTCGGCGAGTGCGAAGCCCTGCAAGGGTCGGGTGATGCGGCGGCTGAGTCGGCCCGCAAGCGCGTAGCCCAAGGCCATGCCGAAAAAGTAGGCGGCGAGGACCACGGCGGAGGCGCGTGCGGTCTGTCCGAAGACCAAGCCGAGCTGGCGTGCCCACGAGACTTCGTACGCGAGGCCCGCGGCGCCGGAGACGAACACCAGCCCGTACACCCCGAGCACCGCCCTCGATCGCGCCATCACGTCGGCGTTGCCTTACCACGCATCCGCACTGTGCCGACCGGCCGCAGGCTCCAGGACTCGCAGCCCAGCCGCCTCGTCTCGCGATGCCGAGGAGGCCCGAACACGGCCGCCGCACGGGTTCGCTGGGCGCTGTTTCCGCAACTGGCGGCTACCGCGGCCTGCTATGCTGGAGATGCGCCGAGCTCATGATCTCACGCATCGATAAGGACCACAGCCGGTTCCGCGAAATCGTCCGAGGGAAGATTCGCGACAACCTGCGCAAGTACATCTCGCGCGGAGACATGACCGCCCGCAAGGGCAAGGACACCGTCTCCATCCCGATGCCGTCGATCGACATCCCGCGGTTCACCCTGGGCGGCGGCGGGCAGTCCGGCGTGGGGCAGGGCGACGGCGAGCCTGGTGACCCCGTCGGCCAAGGCGAAGAGGGCGAGGGCGAGGGCGCGGGCAAGGCCGGAGAAGGCGAGGGCAGCAAGACCCTCGAGGTGGACGTCACGCTCGACGAGCTCGCGGCGATCCTCGGCGAGGAGCTGGGTCTGCCGCGCATCGAGCCCAAGGGCACCGAGAGCCTGCATACCAACAAGGACCGCTACGTCAGCCTGCGAAGCACCGGCCCCGAGTCGCTGCGCTCGTTCAAGGCGACCTTCAAGCGCGCGCTGAAGCGACAGCTGGCCAGCGGCACGTACATGCCGAACAAGCCGATCATCACGCCGGTCCGCGAGGACAAGCGGTATCGGTCCTGGCGCACCGACCCCAAGCCGCAGAGCAACGCCGTCATCATCTACATGATGGACGTCTCGGGCTCGATGGGGGACGAGCAGAAGGAGATCGTGCGCATCGAGTCGTTCTGGATCGACACCTGGCTGCGCTCGCAGTACCAGGGCCTCGAGTCGCGCTACATCATTCACGACGCGACGGCGCGGGAGGTCGAGCGGGACACCTTCTTCCGCACCCGCGAGTCCGGCGGCACGATGATCAGCTCGGCCTACAAGGTCTGCGCCGACCTCATCGAAAAAGAGTTCCCGCCGAGCAACTGGAACATCTACGCGTTCCACTTCTCCGATGGCGACAACTGGTCCGTGGATGACACGTCCACGTGCGTCAGCCTGCTCAAGGACACGCTCATCCCGGCCTGCAACCAGTTCGGCTACGGCCAGGTCGAGAGCCCGTACGGCTCCGGTCAGTTCATCAAGGACATCCGGGCCGCGTTTCCCAGCAACGAGAAGCTCGTCACCTCCGAGATCACGGGCAAAGACGACATCATGGACTCCATCAAAGAGTTCCTCAAAGGCGGTCGCTAGTGGCTCCGATTCCGCAGTACCTCCGCGACATGCAGGTGGAGATCCAGGGCTATGCCGACGAGTTCGGCCTGGACTACTTCACGCAGATCTTCGAGATGCTCGACTACCGGGAGATGTGCGAGATCGCCAGCTACGGCGGCTTCCCGGTCCGATATCCGCACTGGCGGTTCGGCATGGAGTACGACCACATGATCAAGAGCCACACCTACGGGCTCTCGAAGGTCTACGAGTTGGTCATCAACACCGACCCTTGCTACGCGTACCTGCTCGAAGGCAACAGCTCGGTCGATCAGAAGCTCGTGATGGCCCACGTGTATGGGCACAACGACTTCTTCAAGAACAACAACTACTTCTCCCGAACCGACGGTCGGATGATCGACGTGATGGCGAACAGTGCCTCTCGCGTTCGCCGGTACATGGACCGTCACGGGGTCTCGGCGGTCGAGTCGTTCATCGACGTCTGCCTCTCCCTGGACAACCTCATCGACCCCTGGGCTCCGTTCCGCGACCGCGCGCACGACAGCGGCGGTGAAGCGGGCGAGGACGAAGGGGCCAACGGCCGGCTTCGCAACGTCCGTGGGTACCTCGAAGACTACGTCAACCCGCCAGCGTTCATCGCGGAGCAGCAGGAGAAGGCCAAGGCGGAGAAGGAGGCGAGCAAGCGGAAGGTGCCGGTGCAGCCGGAGCGTGACGTGCTTGGCTTCCTCATCTCGCACGCGCCGCTCGAGTCCTGGGAGGCCGACGTTCTCGGCATCATCCGCGAGGAGGCCTACTACTTCCTGCCGCAGATGCAGACCAAGATCATGAACGAGGGCTGGGCCAGCTACTGGCACTCCCGGATCATGACCGAGCGTGCGATGACGGCTTCGGAGGTGATCGACTACGCGGACGTGGTCTCCAGCGTCTTCGCCACCGCTCCGGGGCAGCTCAACCCCTACAAGCTCGGGGTCGAGCTCGTCCGCGACATCGAAGACCGCTGGAACAAGGGGCAGTTCGGCGCCGAGTGGGAAGCGTGCGACGACATCGAGGAGAAGATGCGCTGGAACAAGGAGCTGGGCCTGGGTCAGAAGAAGATCTTCGAGGTCCGCAAGCTCTACAACGACGTGACGTTCGTCGACGAGTTCTTCACCCTCGACTTCTGTCGTCGGCAGAAGTTCTTCACGTTCACGCAGAACCGGCGCAGCGGAGAGCTGGAGATCGAGACGCGCGAGTTCGAGAAGGTGAAGTCCAAGATGCTCTCGCAGCTGACCAACTTCGGGCAGCCGTTCATCTACGTGGTGGACGCCAACTACCTCAACCGCGGCGAGCTTTTGCTCGGGCACCGGCATGAGGGCGAAGACCTCAAGCTCGACTACGCCCGGGACACGCTTCGGAACATGGAGCGCATTTGGCGTCGGCCGGTCTCGATCCTCTCGGTCGTGGACGACAAGCCCAAGCGGATCCGCTACGACGGCTCCGAGGTGACGATCTCCGACGAGACCACGGCCTTCACCGCCTGAGCGGGGCGGGCACGACGAATTCGCCATCGCCGCCGACGGTTGAAAGTCAAGAACACGCGGCTGTCATCGCAGCCGCGTGTTCGCTGGTTCTGATGTGCAGGTGTGCAGCCGCTCCGTGGCTGCAGTTCTCTATCGCCGCAGGAACCGGGCGACGGGGCGTCTCTCCCCGAGACGCTGGGGCGAAAAGTGCTACGGTGACTCAACCGTGCGCGTCATTGCTTGGCCGGCGACTGATGTGGGTCGCGTTCGGAGTCACAACGAGGACAGCCACCTCATCGACACCGAGTTGGGGCTGTACCTCGTCGCCGATGGCATGGGTGGCCACGCCGGAGGCGCACACGCGTCCGCCCTGTGCGTCGACGTGGTGGACAAGGTGGTGCGGCGCGGGTTGTCCACGCTCAGCGCCGTCCCGTCCGAGGAGCGTGGCGCGACCATTTCCGAGGTCTTGTGCGCTGCAGCCAGCGAAGCGAGCGCGCGCATCTACGACCAAGCCGCCGCTGACCCGCGCCTTCAGGGCATGGGGACCACGCTCACGGGCATCCTCGTTCACGAAGAGCGGGCCTTCGTCGTCCATGTGGGGGACTCGCGGGCGTTCTTGCTGCGTGGCGGCACGGCTCGTCAGCTGACCAACGACCACTCGTGGCTCAACGAGCAGGTGCAGGCGGGTCTGCTGACGGAGGCCGAGGCGGCCGTCTCCGACCTCAAGCACATCATTACCCGCTCGGTCGGGTTCGAGCGGCACGTCGACGCCGACGTTCTCTCGGTCAGCGTGACGCCGGGCGACGCGTTCTTGCTGTGCTCGGACGGCCTCTCCAACTACATCGAGGGCGAAGAGATCGCCGCCCTCGCGCGTGACCACTGGTACGCGGACCTGCCAAAGGTGTGCACCGACCTCGCGAACCGCCGCGGGGGCGATGACAACATCACGGTCGTTGTGGCGCTGGCCTGCAACGACACGGACCAGCGTCGACCGCCCCGGCCGCCCGCTCGCTCGAGCACCGATACGCTGCCGCCGACGATGCCGCACGACTGAGTTCCCGCCGGCGCGCGAGGGGTGTGGTGTACTTGCAGACCGAAGGAGTCTGCATGGTCTCGATTCGCTCGCTCGCCTCGGATGCTGCACTCGCGACGCGTTGGACCCGTCTGGCCGCACGCACGGTCACGTACTGCACGGCGTCCGTGACCGCGCGGCCGTTCTCGGGTGAGGCCGTCCCGCAGGCGATCATGCGGGACTACTTCGCGCGCGTGCTCGAAGACCTCAACGTCCGCGTGGAGGCCGAGGGCGTCGAGCGACTCCGCCAGCACAGCCCGTGCATCCTGGCGGCGAACCACAGCAGCATGCTCGACATCCCGTGCGTGGGCGTGCTCTGCGACTTCGACTACAAGTGGGTCTCGAAGCGGGAGATCTTCAACGTGCCGTTCATCGGCTGGCACCTGCGGGCCTGCGGGCACATCTGGGTCGACCGCCGACGCAAGGACAACGCCCAGCGGCTGGCGGGCGAATTCCACCGGGTGCTCCACGCCGGCGGGTCAATCCTGATCTTCCCCGAGGGCACGCGGTCGGAGAACGGGGTGCTCAAGCCGTTCAAGCGAGGGGCGTTCGCCACGGCGGTCGCCGAGCGGGTTCCGGTCGTGCCCATCGCCGTCGACGGCACCCACCCGCTGTTGCGCAAGGGCACGCTTCGATTGTCCCAGGGCGGCCCCGCCGACGTGGTCCGCGTCCGGGTGCTCGACCCGATCGTCCCGCCGTTACGCGGCAGCACCGAGGCCAAAGTCGCGGCCATGACGGACGCGACGCACCGCGCAATCGGGGACGCGCTGGATGCGCTTCGCAGTGCAGGATCGCAGGACACGACCGCACGCGATCCAGATGTTGCTCGATAGCGCTCGAGCTCTGCTCGGTATCGCCCGTTGCGGGGCTTTTTTCGCGACCCTGCTCACTTTTTTTGACTTCGCCTCCGGAAAACCGCTCGTGGGCCGGAGTCTCACAGGTCGGATTCTGTGAGGCGCAAGGGGTTCGGGTACGCAATGGGACGAGGAACGGTCACGGTTGGGGTTTTGGCGATGCTTCTGTGTGCCTGCGGCGGCGAGGGGGGCGACGGCAACATGTTCGCGTCTGGTGGCGGCGCGATCCCCATGGACGACGGTGGTGACGCCGACGAGACCAACGGCGAAGACCCCGACGGCGGCGACGACGGTGGCGACGATGCCGACGACACGGGCAGTGATGACGACGGCGGGGAGCCGACCGACAACGAGGACGTGAAGGAGTACATCGAGGAAGCCAAGAAGGAGTTCCCGACGTACGAGGACATCCACGTGAAGGTCATTCAGCGGACCTGCACGCCGTTCCAGAACGTTTGCCACAACAACAAGGAGTACCCGGACCTGCGGACGCCCCCGGGCGTCATCGACCGCATCGGCCGGCCGTGCAACCTCAATGAGGTCTACAACGACCCCGAATCGGTGTTCAACGGCTGCGAGCCACAGGGAGACGTCCTGCGCTTCGTCGGTGGTGGCAACGACGGCATCGCGTTCGAGATCGGCTTCGTCGACGTGACCGACGACGGCCTCGGCGGCGGCACGGCGATGATCACCGTCAAGGACCCGATGCCCGCCAGCATGGCGGTCGGTGGCGTGCCCGAAAGCGCGGTCATCGAGCGCATGGTCGGCGGCGTGATGCAGACGGTGGGCTCGCTCGACGGCGTGCTCACCTACGCGCCGGGCGGCAACGGCGTCACCGTGGTGAACTCCGCGATGTTCAACGACCACGCCAGCCTGCTCGAGACCGACGTCACCTACGGCGACCCCAACCGCGACGGCATCTACGGCGCGACGATGGGACAGCCGATGCAAGAGATCGCGCCGGGCGACCCGTGGAACTCCTACCTGCTGCAGCGGCTTCAAGGCAACGTCCCGGGCAGCCCGATGCCGCTCGCCAACCAGCCCCTGAACGCTTCGGAAGTCGTCGCGATCGCGTGCTGGATCGAAGGCACCGCGGATGAAGGCGGCGCCGAGACCGACAGCGTCATCAACTACGACGACTGTTCGTACGCGGCCGAGCTCGTTGCACCACCGGACGGTGGTGGCGCGACCCTTTCGGGTCACGTCCAGCCCATCTTCGATCAGTCCTGCGCGTTCGCGGGCTGCCACAGCACCAACAACCCCGCGGCGGGCCTCGACCTCACGGCCGGCAAGTCGCGAGAAGCGATGCTCGAAGTCATGGCGAGCCAGGCGCCCGACATCCCGCTGGTGACCGCGCTCAACCCGACGAACAGCTACCTGATGACGAAGATAACCGGGGCCGGCACGTCCGGGCAGCGGATGCCGCTCAATGGTGACCCGCTCAACGAGAGCCAGCTGGAGATCATCCGCACTTGGATTCTTCAGGGGGCTCCGGATAACTAGCCTTGAAGGGGACCTCGCGGTCCCCCTCGCTGCGGGGGCATAGCCCCCTTCGCTTCACCCCCTGGCGGTCGCCCGGTTGGGCTCCTCTCGCTTTCGCTCGTGGTTCTTGCGCGCGTCGTGGCGGTTGGGGAGGGCCCGCCGGGCGTTGGCGTTTTCTCGGTGTGGCGTTGCGGAGGGGGGCGGTTGTTGAGAGGGGGACCTCGCGGTCCCCCTCGCTGCGGGGGCACAGTCCCCTTCGCTTCACCCCCTGGCGGTCGCCCGGTTGGGGGCACAGTCCCCTTCGCTTCACCCCCAACCGGG